>CAZBMF010000120.1:0-6461 GCA_964492925.1 uncultured Rhizobium sp.
GGCGTACATCCTCTCACCGCAAAGCGATGATGGCCAATATGGCTTCTTCTTTGATCAAACACAAAAGAATCATCACTACTGTGGCTAAAGCGAAAGCTTTAAGAGTTTTTGTTGAGCCTTTGATTACTAAAAGTAAAGATGCTTCTACTCACAATTACAGAACAGTTTTTGCTTATCTTAAAGATAAAGTTGCTGTTACTGAATTGTTCACAGTAGTAAGTGGTAAAGTTGCTTCACGTCCAGGTGGATACACCCGTATCCTTAAAACTGGAAATCGTGCCGGTGATAACGCAGATATGGCTATGATTGAATTGGTTGACTTCAACGAATATTTCGATGGATTTAACCAAGACAAGAAAAAAACCACTACCCGTCGTTCACGCCGTTCAGGTTCTTCTTCTTCTGCTTCAGCTGCTCCTAAAGCCGCTGCTAAAGTTGAAGCTGCTGAGGAAATTCAAGATGCCGTTGTAGTTGAAGAAACAATCGATACTCCTGCAGTTGATGAAACTCCAGCTAACGATTCTACTGAAGAGTCAACTGAAGAAACTAAGTAAGATTCTATTAATCAAATATTTAAAGACCGCTCAGGCGGTCTTTTTTTTTGCATTATTATCATTACGCATTTCCCATGGAGTTTAACCTATTTATGTTCATCTTTGTCGGATTTCAATACTACTTCATCGGATTTTAGTAGGTAAACGTATTTTTATCCCTCAAATATGGTCATAAATTAAACTTGGTGATATTTGTCACTGATTTTCATTTTGTATCTATAGATATTTGTATCATTATGGGAATATTTTCATCGTTATTCGGAAAAAAAGAAAAAGTAGATTTAGGGCAATTGATAGCCAATGGCGCACTCATAGTGGATGTTAGAACGCCGGGGGAATATAGTACGGGACATATAAAAGGTTCTAAGAACATTCCATTAGACAAATTGTCGTCACAATTTTCGAAATTTAAAAATACTCAGGTTATTATTACTTGTTGTGCCTCTGGCATGAGAAGTGCTTCTGCTAAAAGTATTCTGAAAAATGCAGGATTTACCAATGTTCACAATGGTGGTAGTTGGACATCACTTAAAAAATTCACAAACTAATTTTGATATTATGAAGTCTTTCAAAGATATAATTGATTCAGACAAACCAGTTTTGGTTGATTTTTTTGCAACTTGGTGTGGACCTTGTAAAGCTATGTCCCCCATACTAGAAAATGTGAAAAAGAATGTGGGTGATAAAGCCACGATTCTTAAAATAGATGTAGACAAGAATCAGAAATTGGCCAATCAGTACAATATTACCGGCGTCCCAACTTTGATGATATTTAAAAATGGGAAACAAATTTGGCGGCAATCCGGGGTAGTGGATGTAAATACCCTTACCCAGAAACTTGGTTAAGCAAAAAAAAGTCGGAAGTAAACTTCCGACTTTTTTTTGCAATTGGTTTATTTATAGAGTTAAGTTTAGTTCTTTAATGATATGATCGGCCTTACTTATATACTTCATTACATACAATGCATATCGTATGTCGCAACCAATGCTTCTGGAATAATTTTCGTTCCAAGCGTAGTCATTGATGGTTGCCGTAAAGCTTCTATCAAAATTGATTCCAATGAGTTCTCCTTTTGCATTCAAAACCGGACTTCCACTGTTTCCGCCTGTTGTATCTAAATTGTACAACAATCCAACGATTACTTTTCCAGTTTTAGGATCTTTAAATATTTGAGGGACATCTACTTGTTTCAAATTATCTTGCACTTCCTTCGGTAAACGATAGTCCGAATTTGTGTTCGCTTTTTCAAGAATACCATCTAAGGTTGTATATGGGGTATGTGTTTCACCATCATTTGGATTGAAGGATTTAATGTGACCATAGGTTAATCGCAATGTACTGTTCGCATCTGGAATGAATTTTGATTTTAAGAATTCCTCCCTTAAACCAATGTATTGTGGCATTAACGATTTTAATTGTATGTCCATTTTGTCCCACATGCCCGCGATTTCTGAACTCATAGGTCGTATTTCATCCATGATATCGGTAACAATGTCTTTATAACCAATAAATTTAGCTCCTTGTTTGGTCAGAGCTTTGTATATTCTAGTAGTGTCAAATAAAATACTCTGTTTAATCTTCGCTGCATACTTCATGTTAAGTCCATTTTTATCACCAAATTGAAATTTAGCATTAGGGGAGTATGCCATCATTGCCTTGTATGCGCGATTCGCAAGCTGAATAAACACTTCTTTTTCCATTTCTGGTGAAATGATGCTGAAATTCTTATTCAATTGTGTTAATACCCCGTTTAATGCTTCAGTTTGGTTCTTTTTATCCAAATCTTTGATGGATCTGTTTTTTGCAAAAACTTCACACAAGTAGGCTACATTGCTTTGGTTTAACATGAAATTGTTTAAAATATACCTCACATCCGCAGTGGCTGATTTCATTTTCCAGATATTTTGAATTTGATCAATCACCATTTTTGCTTGTTTGTCTCTTGCAGATCCTGATGCAAAGGCATTTTTTATCAATTCATCTTCTTGTAGTCTTCTTTCTACAATGTCGGTTCTACGTAAACCTTGAATTTTTCCTCGGTAATTTTTCTCTACATTCTCCAAACTTTGAATTTCACCAGCAAAGGTCAATCCCATATCAACATTTCCTTTTGAATAGTCTTTCATATAGTTGATATAGGTTTTATACCATTCTTGTATAATTGGCAATTGATGTTCCTTTTGGAATTTCATGTATGAACCGCTCTCATGACGGAAAGTTCTTCCAGGATATCCCATAATAAATACAAAATCGCCTTCTTGAGTGCCATTTGGGTTGATTTTTAATTTATTTTTTGGCTTAAAAGGGACATTGTCTTTGGAAAATTTAGCGGGTTTACCATCTTTCCCAACATAGGCCCTAACCAACGAAAAGTCACCATTGTGTCTTGGCCATTCCCAGTTATCTCTGTCTCCACCAAATTGACCAATGGTTAACGGCGGTGCCAATACCAATCGAACATCTTGTATATAAATGTAACGGAATAGGGTATAGCTCTTCCCAACAAACATTTCTGAAACTTCAATAGATAATTCTGGATTGAGTTTTTTCTCAGCAGAAACCACCTTTGAAATGTTTGCAGCAATTGTTTTTAATCTTACCTCAGGGTCTGTATTGTTATTGATTCCCTCAAGTACTTTGTCTGTTACATCTTCATAGCTCTGTGTGATTTTACATGGCATGGATATCGGTAATTCATCAGATTTTAGTTTTGCTACAAATCCATTTTCAAGATAGTTATGTTCACTATTACTAAGATTGGCCACATCGCCATATACGCAATGGTGATTGGTTATGATTAATCCCTCATCAGAAATAAATGATCCAGTGCACCCACCAACTTTCACCAATGCATCTGTGAGTGATACTTCTCCAGGATTGAAAATGTCTTTTCCTTCTAATTTTAATCCAGCATTTTTTAATTCCGTGATATTCAAATAATTCAATGGAAACATTCCCTCATCTGGACGAAAAGAGAATACCGAAAATGATAATACCGCCGCAATTATTAGTAATACGGCATTACGCGTTTTTTGCAAATTTTTCATAAACTATATTACAAATCTAATTCCCTTCGTCTATGTTTCACAATGAATATGTTGTATTTTTGTATTTTATGTCAGCTAAAGTTTTTATCATCCTCATTTTTGTGCTTGTTGTTGTGTCATCCTTGATTTTAGATCTTGGAATTTTCTCAAAAAACAAACATGAATCTTTAACTGTAAAGCAGAGCATCCAAAGAACTGCATTGTGGTTTGGATTGGGATTGTTAAGCGTTTTAGCTGTTTATACCTTTCATTATCAAATTTATGGCATAACCGATATCCAAGGTTTGCAACAATATGCTACCAAATTTCATAGCAATTTTGAAATAAGTTCTGATTTTAATCTGTCCTTACACAACTTTAGAGTAGCTACCACAACCGCTTATTTTTCAGGATATATTTTGGAATATGCCCTTAGTATCGATAATTTATTCGTGATGTTATTGATATTTTCTACCTTTAAAGTATCCGAATATAATGAGAAAAGAATCCTTTTATGGGGAGTACTTGGAGCAATGATTCTGCGTCTTTTATTTGTGGTTTTGGGAAGTGCCGCTATCAATCAATTTCATTGGATTCTGTATGTTTTTGGTGTGTTGTTGATTTATTCAGGTGGGAAATTGTTGCTTGAAAAAGATTCGGATGACTTTGATGCAAACAATCATTTTGTCATTAAATTGGGTAAGAAACTGTTTAGTGTTGAGAATAACCCAATTAATCCCAATTCTTTTTTTACCCGACAAAACCATAAATTCCAGGTAACACCTTTGTTTTTAGTTTTATTGGTCATAGAATTTACCGATGTGGTTTTTGCTGTTGACAGTGTGCCTGCAGTATTTGGAGTAACCACCGATCCATATTTGGTGTTCTTTTCAAATATTTTTGCAATTTTAGGATTGAGAAGTCTTTTCTTTTTGTTGGGACATGGAATGGATAAATTCTATGCATTGAAATATGGATTGTCAATTATCTTGATTTATATCGGTGGAAAGATGCTATTAGAAGATTATTTCCATCAAATAGGATTTACCCATGTGCACAATCTAATGGTGATCATTGGAATCCTTGCCATGAGTATATTTTATTCCTTGGTTTTCCCTATTCGAAAAATTGAGTAATCAACTTCCCATTCATATAAACTTAAATGGTTCATTTCACTGTTTTCTTTAAATGTATTTCTTCATCTGGGGGCTTTCATTTATTGAAAGATTGAATTTACTGAAAACAAGGTCTTTATTGAACTATTAAAATTTCAGCCGAAATCATTCACTATTTTCCCACATACTTTGGTACTTTCATCTGAATAGTTGAAATTTGCACCCTTGAAGTGAGTTCACAAATAACTAAAGCCTTACTAGTACTGCAAGATGGTACTTTTTTCGAGGGAAATGCCATTGGCAAGATCGGAACAACAAGCGGCGAAATCTGCTTTAATACTGGAATGACAGGTTATCAGGAGGTCTTTACAGATCCTTCTTATTTCGGACAAATTTTGGTGATGACAACCGACCATATTGGTAACTACGGTGTCAAAGAGTCTGAAGTTGAAAGCGAATCAATTAAAATTGCAGGTTTGGTTTGCAAGAAGTTTTCGCCAAATTATTCTAGAGCCATGGGTTCTGATAGTTTGGATGGATATTTTACGCAAAATAATCTTGTAGGAATTTCGGATATCGACACTCGAATGTTGGTTGCTCACCTTAGGGAAGCTGGTACGCAAAATGCCATCATTTCTAGTGAAATTCATGACGTAGATATTCTTCTGAAAAAACTCAACGAAGTACCTAATATGGATGGTCTTGAGTTGGCTTCTGAAGTAAGTACTAAGGAATTTTATACTGAAGGAGATGAAAATGCATCTTTCAAGGTTGCTCTCATTGATTTTGGTAGCAAAAAGAATATTTCTCGTTGCCTCACTGAACGTGGTTGTAAATTGGGAATCTTCCCTTACAACACAACCGCAGAAGAAATTTTAGCCTTTAATCCCGATGGATTCATGATTTCTAACGGCCCAGGTGATCCGGCTGCAATGGATTATGCCATTAAAACAGTTCAAGGTGTTGTGGATGCAGGTATTCCTACTTTTGGAATCTGTTTGGGACATCAGTTGTTGAGTTTGGCAAGTGGATTGAAAACTTATAAAATGCATCATGGTCACAGAGGTTGTAATCACCCAGTGAAAAATTTGGTAACAGGCAGAAGTGAAATTACCAGCCAAAATCACGGTTTTGCAGTTGAATTCAATCCAGAATTGGCGCACAAAATTCAATTAACCCATATCAACTTAAACGACGATTCTGTTGAAGGTATTGCGCGCTTAGACAAACCAGCTTTCTCAGTGCAACACCATCCTGAGGCTTCTCCGGGACCTCACGATTCTTTGTATTTGTTCGATCAATTCATTGATCTGATGACGTCCCACAAAAAATAAATAAACCCCTTTTAATTCAAATATACAATGAGCGAAATTACACACATTCAAGCCCGCCAGGTTTTAGACTCTCGCGGTAATCCAACAGTTGAAGCTGAAGTATTCACCGAAGACGGTGGTTTTGGTCGTGCTGCTGTGCCTTCTGGTGCAAGTACTGGTATTCATGAAGCGGCTGAATTGCGCGACAATGAAAAAGGTATTTACATGGGTAAAGGTGTAATGAAAGCAGTAGATAACGTAAACAACATCATCTCTGATGCACTTGAAGGTGTTGAAGTTGCTGCTCAAAATGAAATTGATCAAATTATGCTCGAATTGGATGGCACCTTAAACAAATCTAACTTAGGTGCAAATGCAATTCTTGCTGTTTCTTTGGCCGCTGCTAAAGCCGCTGCCGACGAAATGGGAATGCCCCTGTACAGATATATTGG
>CAZBMF010000121.1:0-6196 GCA_964492925.1 uncultured Rhizobium sp.
ATTATCCTCAAATATAGTTTTTATAGGCACGATTAATGGAACGGGATTATTCTTGAATTTAACTACATTAAAGGTAAATTTATTTACACCTAACTACAGCATGTTCGGAAGTAATAACTATTTCACTGATGGAATATATATATATCGTGCCAGAAAAGATAAAGGAATAGATTCCGATAACAAAGGAACTGGATTTTTTACAGAAAGAATTAGGGTAAAATAACTACGAGAGAGATATCAAGATTTCAATTTGACATTAAATTTCATAAATTTGATTTCAATATTAAATTTTTTATGCTATTCTCCGAAAGAATAAATAAACGTGAACCGAAATCGTTAATTCAAATAGAATCAATGGACACCGATTTAAGGGTAGGTCTGTGGAATTGCTATTGTTTGCAATTTGCTCGTGTTTTTGAATCAACTGATTACATTGATGAGTCTCCGGTTCGAGGAGTTATCGAATATATTTGGATGCATTTTTTAAAAGAGCCATTAAACAGATTACCTCCAAGGACAGATAAGTTCAACACCCGAGTCTACGAATTATATTGTAATTGGGAATATCTAGAAATTTACGACTTTGTTGATTGGTTGGCAAATTTACATCTAATAAATACCGATGCATTCGTAATTGAATGTAATACAGTTCTTGAAAGAGAATTGTCAGGATATAGATTTGTTAGTAATCAACTGGTACCAATTACATCAAAGAATGAAATTGAGCAAATAGAAAATGCTATAACAAATGCAAATACTGATGGTCATAATGGGGTATCGATACATTTGGTAGAAGCGTTAAATCTTCTTTCAAATAAAACCAACCCGGATTATAGAAACTCAATAAAAGAATCGATTTCCGCATTGGAATCGGCTTGTAATCATATTGCAGGGAAAAATGACAGTTTAGGAAAAGTATTGCAGTATATAAATATTCATAGGGGATTGAAATCTGGATTAAAGAGTATTTACGGATTTACAAGCGATAACAACGGAATTAGACATGGAATGATGGATGCTCCTAATATTGATCAAGAGGATGCTATTTTTATGTTAGTGATGTGCAGTGCATTCATAAATTTTCTGAATGTGAAAAAAACAAAAAGCAAAAAATAATTTTTTATACCTACCCCACCATAGGGATCTCCAATCTCACCTACCCCACCTTGGTTTGGAGCCCCCCGGTATCCTCCGAATTCAACGGTTGATTTCAAATGATTTGTTTCCTAAACAAATACTCATGTATCCCAATCCATTATCCCCTGAAAAATTAGCTGCAAAATACAATTATGATTATTTAAATTCATTTATAATCAGTACATTTGCATCATAACCTAAGAATGACACAGCGTCATAACCTAATTACAACACAACATCATAACCTAATTAAAGCACAACATAATAACCTAATAACAACACAGCATCATGGCAACGCCAAATGAAAAATTAGCGGAATCTCTAGAAAAACTGAAAGAACTTCAAGATGCCGGATTTATGGCCATTAAATCCTCTGAGCTTAGCCGCGTTCATAGAGAGCGATTAATGCGAAATGGCTTCTTGAAAGAAGTGGTCAAAGGCTGGTATTTATCCATTTCAACCTTTGAAAACCAAGGTGATAGCACTTCCTGGTATGCCAGTTATTGGCATTTTTGTGATCGGTATTTATCCGACCGATTTTCAGAAGATTACTGTATTTCTCCCGAACAATCTATTCTCATTCATACCGGAAATTGGACAGTCCCCCAGCAACTTTTAGTTCGCTCCAAAAAAGGAACCAATTCTGCCACAAACTTGCCTTATGGAACATCCCTGTTTAGCATAAAATCACCAATTTTACAAAAAGCTGAAATTCAAAAAATAAATGGAATAAATGTTCTCAGTCTAATTTCATCTCTAACACTTTGTTCACCCTCATTTTACATCAGCAATGCAAATGATGCAAGAACAGCCCTATCCCTTATTCGCAACTCTTCCGAAATATTAGCCACACTCCTTACTCATGGGAATAGCACCATTGCAGGTAGAATTGCTGGAGCATTTAGAAACATTGGTCAAACAAAAATAGCAGACGAAATTGTTCGCACAATGAAGGCTACAGGATATGATATCAGAGAATCTGATCCTTTTGATTCACAATTGCCTTTTGCCTTGTCCAATTCTGAAAGATCACCTTGTGTTACAAAAATTAAATTAATGTGGAACTCAATGAGAGAAAGTATCATTAAAAACTTCCCTCCATCTCCCGGAATTCCATCAAATATCGAAGATTATTTAACGATCGTAGATTCAATTTACACCACAGATGCCTATCATTCATTATCAATCGAAAGATATCAAGTTACCCAGAATTTAATTGAACGTGTAAAAAGTGGCAACTGGGATATCCAAAAAAATAAAAAAGATATTCAACAAAGAGATGCTATGGCTGCTAGGGGATATTGGCAGGCAACTAAAGAAGTTCGAAAAAGTCTCATAAAAATCCTAAACGGGCAAAACCCAGGTACAATTGCAGATTATGATCATGCCAATTGGTACAGAGAATTATTTGCACCAAGTGTATTAGCTGGCTTAATTCAACCATCAGATTTAGCCGGATACAGGAACAACCCAGTATTTATTGGTCAATCCAAGCACATGCCATTAGACCCAAAGGATGTGCGCGAAACCATGCCCGTTCTATTTGAACTTTTGAACAATGAAACAGAAGCCTCTGTAAGAGCAGTTTTAGGACATTTTATATTTGTATATATTCACCCATACATCGATGGAAATGGCCGTATGGCAAGATTCATTTTCAACGCGATGTTAGCCTCAGGAGGTTATCCGTGGACAGTAATACCGCTTGAAATGAGAGATGAATATATGACATCTCTAGAAATTGCAAGTGTAGAAAATAACATTGAACCCTTTTCTAAATTACTGGGATACCTAGTAGAGCAAACATTAAAAGGTAAACCTATTGCAAATTGAATTTAAATTTCACCCCATAAAAAAAGCCTCACAATGTGAGGCTTTTTTATTTTCTGGCGGTCTGGACGGGACTCGAACCCGCGACCCCATGCGTGACAGGCATGTATTCTAACCAGCTGAACTACCAAACCGTTTTCCCTATCAGATGTTCTTGAATGGGACTGCAAAAATAGTATTTCATTTGACATTGTGCAACATTTTTTGCATTTTTTTTCAAAAAAAATCATTCTCTCCCCTCTTGTACACTAAATTCGCTCTTGTAATGCTTAGAAAAATTACCCTACTCGCACTATCAGTTGCCTTGTATTCAAATACTTGGGCTCAATTTCCGGAAATTATGTGCTACCATACCGACCACGGCGCACATGAAAGAAATCGAAACATCGATGTTACACACATGCTTGTCGATGTGTCCTTCAACCCAAAAAAGAAAGAAGTTTTTGGTACCGTTACCCATACCTTTAGCTCCCTGCAAGACAATATAGACACCATTTTCTTCGATGCCCCTTCCATCAAAATTAAAAAAGTTTGGCTCGATCAAAAAGAAATTGAATTTTCTACAAACGCTGAAGGACTTATTGCTAAAACCAACCTCAAAAGCGATTACAAAAAAAACCACACCCTTAAAATTGAATACTTCGCCACACCAGCTAAAGGGATCTATTTTATCGGATGGAATGTCCCCCAAATAGATGAACCCGCAAAAATGACCCGTAGGCAAATTTGGACGCAAGGACAAGGAATTGACAACCGACATTGGATCCCCATGATTGATGACCGCGGAGATAAATATATCACCGAAACCAAAATTTCATTTGAGTCCGACTACAATGTGCTCAGCAATGGTGCTTTGGTTTCAAAATACGTAGATCCTAAAGATAAATCAAAAACTATTTGGCACTATAAAATGCCAAAACCTCATTCTGGCTATTTATTGATGTTGGCCATTGACAAATATGCTGTGAAAACAACTAAAACCAAAAGAGGAACGCCTATCCATTTTTGGTATTACCCTGAGCATCCAGAAAGGGTTCAACCAACCAATTTATTTAGTGAAAAAATCATTGAATTTCTGGAAGATGAAACTGGAATTCCTTACGCTTGGGGTTCTTATGCGCAAGTTATGGTTCAAGACTTTTTGTACGGCGCCATGGAAAACACTTCTGCCACCATTTTTGGTGATTTTTTCTGGGTAGACCCAAGAAGCTTTTTAGATAAAAATTACATAGGTGTAAATGCACACGAGGCTACCCATCAATGGTTTGGCGATTTAATTACCGGCCGACATGATGGCGAACAATGGCTTCAGGAAAGTTTCGCAACGTTTTACCCAGGTTTGTTTAATGGCTATGCCATTTCTAATGATGAAATGCTGTGGTATTTCAGAGGACAAATGCTAGGTGCCATTGCTGCCGGAAAGGCAAATTCTTTGCCTGTTAGACACAGTGCTTCAGGAAGTTCCAGACATTACCCAAAAGGGGCCTCTGTTTTATACATGCTGCAACACATTTTAGGGAAAGACAACTTCAAGAGAAGCATTCAGTTATACCTTCAACGTCACAGTTTTGCTACGGTAGAAACTTGGGATTTACAAAAAGCCATCATCGATGCAACTGGCATCAACATGGACTGGTTTTTTGACCAATGGATTCACCGCGGTGGCGAACCTAAATTTAAAATTACCACCAACAATGCTGTTGTAAACGGCGAAAAAGGCATTGAATTCACCATCGAACAAATGCAAAAAATGGACCCTGTTGTGGGAACATTTAAAATGCCGGTAGACTTTGCCTTATACTTCACCGATGGCAGCGTTTTCAGAAAAACCATCATGATCGACAAAGCCTTCCAAAAGGTATTCATACCCACCAAAAACAAAGACATTGCGTTCAAATTATTTGATGAAGGTAGTTTTATTTTGAAGGAAATCGACTTCGCTAAGCCTTTAAATGAGCTTTATGCTCAATTATCGACCGCCGAAAATACATTAGACCGTTATGATGCGCTCGTGGCACTAAAAGGCAAGTTGAATGAAATTAAATCAACACAAGCTTCTAAAGATCAATATTACAATGCTTTACTCAATGCCTGGAACAAAGAAAAGTACAAAGAAATGAGGGTTGAAATTGCAAATCAGTTGATGGGTATTGAGGGACTTCCTTCGAATATTTGGACACAAATTGCCACTGATAAAATTGCGGAAGTAAGAAGGGTTTTTGTGAACCGTGCACCTGTTGTTGCTGAAACTCAAGCTTTGTTCGAAACTGCGTTAACTGATAGTAGTTATTTAACCATTGAAGCAGCGTTGATGAAACTTTGGAACCATCCATTGTACATCAATCAGCACAACATGATGTTGGATAAAATAAAGAATCTAGACGGATACACACACAATTTGCGTGTGAGATATTGCGAATTGGGAACCGAGGTTTATCCTGACATGAAAGGTAGCTTTATCAAATCTTTGGTAGAAATGTCGGGACCAAAATACGAGTTCAGAACCCGTATTTTTGCTATGCAGGCATTGATGAGAATGAACTTTTTAAATGAAGAATTTGCTTCTAATTTATTCGATGGAATGACCACTTTTAACAGCCGTTTAAACAGTCCAGCCATAGAAGTTGCCGTTTATTTGAACAAGCAAACCACCCATTCAAAAATGTTCCAAAAAGTACTTTCAGGATACCCTGGTGCGATGGATGCGTTGAACAAAACGGAAGATATTGCAAAAGTTCGTCGAATTTTAGGGTACTAATATCCGATAAATAAAATCTTTGGCATATTCTTTGCTTATCTTTGAGTATGCCAAAGTTCATCCTCTATTTCGCACTCCTTTTATTGGGCATCCAAAGTGCATTTTCGGATGTTCCTAAGGTAGCTACTCAACCAAATCCTGCTTCAACTTATTTGAACATACAAGTGAGTAATTCTGACATTAACAGCCTCAGAATCAAATTATTCTCTGTTTTAGGAAATGAAGTCCCTCTTTCAGATTTACGACAAATTGACAACAAAGGTTCATTTGTTTTAAATGTAAGTCAAATTCCAGACGGAATTTACCTTTTAACCATCCAATCTGGCAAGGACCAAGTAACCAAAAGAATTAAAATTCAACATTAATTCTGGATGTTTTTTTGATTGCATTTCTTGTTTTTTTTCTAAAAAAAGCATTGATTTCTTTGAACTTTGACAAAGAATCCATTAATTAGCGTTTTATTTAGGATAA
>CAZBMF010000122.1:0-6173 GCA_964492925.1 uncultured Rhizobium sp.
GTTTATTTGTGGAAGCGACGAACATGGTGTTCCTATTACCCTTAGGGCGAAAAAAGAAGGCATCACGCCTCAAGATGTGGTAGACAGATACCATAAAATCATTGGTGATTCTTTCAGAGATTTGGGAATTACGTTCGACATTTACAGCCGCACAAGTTCAAAAACCCACAGAGAATTGTCGCAAGATTTCTTTAAAAAATTGCTCGATAAAGGGGCATTTAAAGAAATTTCTTCTGAACAATATTATGATGAGCAAGCACAGCAATTCTTAGCCGATCGTTACATCACAGGTACTTGCCCTAAATGCCACAACGAAGGTGCTTATGGTGATCAATGTGAAAAATGCGGTACTACGTTGAGTCCTTCTGAGCTCATCCATCCAAAATCAGCCCTCAGTGGATCGGTTCCTGTTTTGAGAGAGACTAAAAACTGGTATTTGCCCTTAGATGAAATTCAACAAAACTTTTTGAACGATTTTATTCATTCAAAAAACAGTTGGAAGTCAAACGTTGCTGGACAATGCAAAAGCTGGTTAAACGATGGCTTACGTGAACGTGCAATGACGCGTGATTTAGATTGGGGAATTCCTGTACCCGTTGAAGGCGCCGATGGAAAAGTGTTATATGTTTGGTTTGAAGCACCTATTGGTTATATTTCTGCGACAAAGGAACTTCGCCCAAATGATTGGGAAAGTTGGTGGACCGGCGATACCAAATTGGTTCATTTTATTGGAAAAGACAACATTGTATTTCATTGTATCATTTTCCCAGCCATGTTGCATTTAAGAGGCGATAATTATATAGTACCGACCGATGTGCCTGCGAATGAGTTTTTAAATTTGGAGGGACAAAAAATTTCAACTTCCCGCAACTGGGCTGTTTGGTTAAATGAATATTTGGTAGACTTGCCCAATAAACAAGATGAGCTTAGGTATGTTTTAACCTCTATTGCCCCAGAAACAAAAGACAGTGAGTTTACTTGGAAAGACTATCAAACCCGCGTTAACAGCGAATTGGTTGGTATCTACGGAAACTTCGCCAATAGGGTTTTGGTGTTGATCAATAAATATTACAACGGTCAAGTTCCATCAAAAACGCACAATCATAACACACAATTACTTTGTGAACAATACATTGCGCCAATTTCAAAAATGATTTCTGAATATAAATTCAGGGATGCTCAATTTGGATTAATGGAATTGGCACGATATGGAAATAAATTTTTGGCAGATAAAGAGCCGTGGAAATTGATCAAAACCAATGAAGCAGAGGCAGCAGATGTGCTACAATTTGCTTGCGAAATATTATTAAACCTTGCCGCATTGTCTGAAGTTTTCTTGCCAAATACTTCTCAGAATTTATTGTCGCAATTGAACATACAGCTTTCAGTTGAAGAAAAATCTCAATTCTGGTCAGGTAAAAAATGGCTCAACATTCCAGAAAATCATACAATTGGTGCAGTATCTCTATTGTTTCAGAAAATTGAAGATGAAATTATTGATCAACAAATCAATAAACTTAAAGCATCACAATTAGAGAATACTCAAAATGCTGCATCAACAGAGGAAACTGCTGTTGAAGTTGAGGTGAAACCTGAAATTCAATACGAAGATTTTGCAAAATTAGATTTGCGTGTAGCCACAGTATTAACCTGTGAAAAAGTTGAAAAAGCAGACAAACTTTTAAAACTTACGCTTGAAGTGGGAACAGAAACAAAAACGGTTGTTTCAGGAATCGCATTGCATTTCACACCAGAAGAAGTCATTGGCAAACAAGTATTGTATCTTTCCAATTTAGCCCCAAGAAAAATGCGTGGTATTGAAAGTCAAGGCATGATTTTAATGGCTGAAGATTCTAACGGGAAATTATATTTTATGCAACCATCTGCCTCTATCAACAGTGGAAGTGGTGTTTCTTAATTCAAAGAATTAAATGCCTCTTAAATACTCATCCACCTTTTCCTTGTAATAGGGTGATAAGTTAGGTGGAGTTCGTCGGAGCAATTCTTTTTCTTGAAGCTTTTTCTTGTTTCGCTCTATCATTTCCAATGGAATACTCGTAGGCGTTTGTTCACCTTTATTTGATTTTCTTTGCTCTTCGTCGCCTTGTTTCAATTGTGCTTTTTCATGTTCCAGCAATCGGGTTAAAATTTCTTTATGACGTTGCACCATTTTGGGATCAATTTTACCATTCACCAAATCGCGTTCCTGTTGTTCCATCATTTTTTCTGCTTCGCCCAATTTTTGTGCATCCGCCACATTCCCCTCTTTTAAGGCATTCTTTTTAAACTCAGCAATTTGACGTCTAAGCGCTTCTTGCATCAAGGCCATTTGTGCCAATTCTTTGCTTAATTCTCTTCCCTCCCCTTCTTTTCCTTGTTGACCTTCAGAACCTTCTTTATTGCCTCCAGGTTGGTTTTGAGGCTCTCCATTTTGACCCTCTTTTCCTTTACCTGATTTTTTATCCTTGCCCTGCCCTTTTCCTTCAGCTTGCATTTTTTGCAACATTTCCCCCAATTCCTTTTGTGCTTCAGATAATTTCCCGCCTTTTTTAGGTTTCCCTTTACCTGATTGTCCGGAGTTATTCGGATTGTTGCAACTTTTATTGCTTTTAGATTTGGAATTTTTCTGAGACGACATCTTTTGATTCATGTCCTTCAAACTTTCCATAAGCATCACCGCCAAATTGTTGTAACCTGTCATTACATATTGCCCATGCATGGCCGATTTCTGGATGTTCCTCACTTTCAAATAGTCCAATGCACTTTGTAAATTATCGTTAACCCGCCCCATTTCTTTGGTAACCAAACTTGAGATCATTGGTTGTCTTTTTGCCAAAGCACGCAAACTATCTTCAATGTTGGCAGACAATTCTTTTAACGAGATCTGCGTTTTGTTAAGTGTCAACAAACGGGGGTTGTCCTCTTTAAGTGTTTTCAATTCAGTGAAAACTTTCTCTTGTCGGTGCGAAATGTCAATTAAATTTTCTAACAATGCCCTCAACAAATCATGGTCCTCAGCAAGCCGCTTTTCCTCTTCCTCTTTCAAACTTTTCTCCATTTTTTCTTTGGCTTCTTGCATCTTTTTGGCAGCAGATTTTTCTTTCTTTGCGGCATCTTTTTGCTTGCCTTTTTGGAGATCATTTTTTGCATTTTCAGACTCTTGTTGGGCTTCTTTTTGTTCTTTTTGCCCTAAGTCGAGTTTCATTGGATTTTCAAGCGATTGGTTTTGTTTTTCAATTTGCTCCGCTTGTTGCTCCAATTCTTTGATCTTCTGATTTTGCTCTTCCAATTCTTTGGTTAGACTTTCCTTTTCTTTGCCTGTTGAATTTTCAGTTTTATTGGCCAGTTCCTCCTCTTTTTTAATCCATTCATCCATTTGCTTGGCCCTATCTTTCACTGCTTCTTCAAGTTGCAATTCCTTCAATTGCTCCATCAACTTATCCATCTCCTTTTGATTTTCTTTTTGGAGCTTATCAATGGATTTCATTTTGTTTTCTAACTGTTCTTTAGGCGCATTTTTATCTAGCAGTTCTTTGAGTTGTTCCAGTAATTTTTGCAACTCAGGATTTTGTAATTGCTTTAATTCTTTTTCAATTTTATCTCTACGTTGTTCCAACTCTGGATCATTCAATTTTAATTCTTTTTGCTCACGATCAATTTTCTTTTGCTGCTCGTAGATTTTCTTCATCTCTTTGATCTGTTGCTCTTGCTTTTCAATCCAATTCTGAATCTTAGACTGATTGTCGTAATTCATTTTCGATGCTTTTAAAAATTCTTCTTGCAACTTCTTAGACTCTTCCAAAATCTTTTTCGACGACTTTTGACTTTGCATCATTTTGTCTTGAAGGTTTTGTTTGTTTTTCAGAGTTTCTTCGCGGTAAGCATCCACTGATTTTTTCAAAATTCGTTGAACCGCAGTTTTACCCTGTTTTGATCCATGGATTCCATCATTGTCGCTGGCCGAAAAATAATATTCCAAGATATTTTGGGGTTTCATTCCCAACAAATCAACATTCAACATGTGAACAATTTCAACTGTTTTTGAAGGGCTTATTTTGAGGGACACTGACTTCCAGCCTGAATTTTGGTCTTGCTCATTGTTTAAAATACGGTAAACAAATTGAGCATTTTGAACACCGTAATCATCATTTGCGTACCCAGTAAAATACCACAAATTTTCATAGCTACTGTCTTGAATTGACTCAATATTCAAATCAGGGTACGCATCTGAAATTGGCTCTATTGTGGTTTGAAATGTATCTTTCAATGTAATAGATTTCCCTTTTAGAAAGGCTTTAATCTTTTCAAACTTGTTTGCCGTAGTGGTATGTTTGATCTGTTTCGCGTTTATTGCAAAACTTTTCCAAAAATTGTTTTGCAAAAAGTACAATTCGGTGGCATCATTGGTTTCAATGTTCCAAGTTAATGTTGAACCTTCCGGTACTTTCACAATATCGTAGGGACTTAAAGTTTCTGACGGCAGTTGTGTATATGAAGGGTATTGAACGTTTAAAGAAATATTCCTCCATTTGGGTAATTTGTTCACCACCATTTTGAAATCTTGACTCTCAAATCCCGAAGACCAAAAAGCAAAATTTTGTGTTGCTTTCACTTGATTCACTTGGTATGAAAACACCTGATTCCCTTCATTTTTCATTTGAAGTTTTTGTCCCTCAAAAAGAAAAAACACCGAAGTTGGCAATTGAGAACCTGTTAATTTCAGTTTAATTTCCACTGATTCATTTTCCACAAAATTCAAATCAGCATTCATCAAGTGAAAGTTAAATGGCGCTTTACGCACAAATTTCTCTGAAAAATTCCACCAACGATGTGAGGCCGCCTTCATTTTAGGGGCTTCATAAATTCCCCAAGCCACCAAAATCAGTAACAGCATTGAAAAGCGAAGGGTTTGTTTTTTGAATCTATCCCAGTTTAATGCCGTTCCAAATGAAAACCTAGACAAATTGACTGTTTTTTGTTCTATACTTTTCACAATCAAATCGTTAGATTGCTCAAGGTTCATTTGTTCAAGTTGAATCAAATTCAACAATTTGTCTTGTATTTCTGAAAAATGATTTCCAATAATCAGAGCGGCATCTTCATAGGTCAACCTTTTGCCGTAACCTAAATATTTGAGTAATGGTTTAAACGTTTGGGCATAAACCAAACCGCTGAAAGCGCACCACCAACCAATAAATAAAAATGTTCGAGGGGTTTTATCTAACCAAAAATAATATTCGGTGTAACTGAAAACGATAAAAATCGCAATCAATTGAATTGCAGTAACGATGGACCCAAAAACAAATTTTTGCAAATAATATTTCCGAATAAAATCGGAAAGTTTTTGCATGATATGACTTTGGGTTTTGGGCATAGAATGAGCTATCTACAAAAATATTGAATTTGTTGAGAATATGTTAAAATTGCGACGAAAATTGAAAAATCCTCGTTATTCATTTCCCACACAAAGTCTGTCGAGCATAATCGCGGTTGCCACGCCTGCATTTAAAGATTCGGCAGAACCAATTTTAGGGATGGTTATTTTTTTTGTAATTAATGATTCTAATTGCGGTCTAATGCCATGAGATTCACTACCAATAACCAAAACGGTTGGTTCCGATATTTTGGTTTGATATAGAGATTGTCCATCTAAAAAGGCGCCCAAAACGATTTTGTTTTGAAGTGTTTCTGTCAAATCGGTATAGATACATTCAATTCTCGTAAAAGAACCCATTGTTGCGGCAATGCATTTGTGGTTGTAAACATCCACGCAATCATTTGAAAGCAATATTTGTTTAATGCCATACCAATCTGCAATTCGAATAATAGTGCCCATATTTCCAGGATCCGAAATGCCATCGAGTGCCAATGTTAATGATTGATTTTCATTCCATTGTTGATTTTGAGGGATTTCAACGATGGCTAAAATTCCTGGCGGAGTATCAAATTGTGAAAGTCGTAGGTTATCTTGATCAGAAATGATATCGCAATCAAACTCCATTTGATTTTTATCGTAATACCATTTTGTGGCCAATATTTTGACTACCTTGAGTGGACTGTGGAATACTTCATGGACTGCTTTGCGGCCTTCTACCATGAATTGCCCATATTTTTGCCTAAACTTTGGCAAGCGCAAAGAAGCAAATTGTTTAAGTTCGGCTTGAGATGTCATA
>CAZBMF010000123.1:0-6103 GCA_964492925.1 uncultured Rhizobium sp.
AAATTATTTTTGTAGTAAAATTTTTCTGTATCAAACGCCATCATCAATCATATAATCTGAGTCCAAACGACTTTAAAATCGTTGCCATACACAGCAATATTAGCCCGTATTTACTGGCTTGGTGTCTCGATGACACTTTTTCTACAAATTTTGTGTGCGAACCTAAAACTTTTGAAATAAATTTGTCGAAAAATAGACTTTCTCAACACATAGAATACTATTTTGAAGGTTCAGAATCACTTTCTCAGATGTGGATTTTGCAAAATTCAGGCACAAATGGGAAAATTATTTCAGAAAAACCAAGTCCCGACTTTTGGTTAATTATAGGCGATTCAGAATTAATGCCTAGCTTTGACCAATGGCTAAACAAACTTAAGTCAATTGATAAAATTCAAATGACCTATGTTTACCCGGAACATTTATCTGAAAAATTCAATTGGGTCTATATGTTGAGTCATTTATAAAAATACATTATGTACAACGAGAACTTTAACAAAACTAAAATTGTTGCCACAATTGGGCCAGCAACCAGCTCTGAAGAAATGCTAGAAAAAATCATTCGCGCAGGGGTGGATGTTTGTCGATTGAATTTCTCTCACGGGGCTCATGAAATTCATAATGAAGTAATTGAGCGTGTCAGAAAAATCAACCAAAAACTTGGAAGCCATATTGCACTATTACAAGATTTACAAGGGCCCAAATTGCGAATTGGTAAAGTAGATGGTGAAATTTTACTCGTTGAAGGCAATACCATTACTGTTACAACAAACCAATGTATCAGCACAGATAAAACACTCTATGTTAGCTATGAAAGACTTCCCTTAGATGCAAAACCGGGTGAAAGAATTCTACTCAACGATGGTAAATCTGAATTGGTGATTGATAAAATCATTGACGATAAAAATATTTTGGCAACAGTTGTTGCTGGCGGAATTCTCACTTCTAATAAGGGATTCAATTTACCCAACACAAAAGTTACCATCCCTTGTTTAACTGAAAAAGACCTCATTGATTTAGAATTTGGATTAGAAAAAAATGTTGATTGGGTGGCCTTATCTTTTGTAAGAAATGCGGAAGATATTATTGCACTTAAAGAAATTATAGCATCTAAAGGTAAACATACCAAGGTTATTGCTAAAATTGAAAAACCTGAAGCCATTGAAAACATTGATAGCATCATTAAAGTTACCGACGCAATCATGGTTGCCCGTGGTGATTTGGGCGTTGAAGTACCTTTGCAAAAGGTTCCTTTGATTCAAAAAACCATCGTTGAAAAATGCATTCAAGCCGCTAAACCCGTAATTATTGCCACACAAATGATGGAAAGCATGATTACCGACAGTATGCCAACTAGGGCCGAAATTACCGATGTTGCGAACGCGGTTCTCGATGGTGCCGATGCTGTAATGCTTTCTGCTGAAACTTCTGTTGGTAAATATCCATGTCGTGTAATTGAAGTAATGAGTTCCATTATTTCTGATATTGAATCAGATAGAAGAGCCTATTATAAAGGGGTTAAACCCGATTCTTCTTCCCCATCATTCGCCAGTGATGAAGTTTGCTTCACCGCTGTTAGAATGAGCGACCATCTTAAAGCAAAAGCAATTGTTGCCATGACAAAAAGTGGTTACACTGGATTTAAAGTTGCAAGCTACAGACCCGAAGCAAGCATTTACATTTTTACAGACAACCAAACACTTTTAAATACCTTAAATTTGGTTTGGGGAGTTCGTGGTTTTTATTATGACAAATTTGTGAGTACAGACGAAACTTTCCAAGATGTGATTGACATTTTAAAAGACGAAAAAATTGTGAAAGACGGTGATTGCGTGATCAATTGCGCAAGTATGCCTATTCACAAAAAGCAAAGAACCAATACCATTAAGGTAACTTTCGTAGATTAATTTACTTTTCTCTTGTAAACAGGAACTGTACTACAAGGCTCTCCGTACATAAGTGATTGAACCACCGGAATAAGTTTCGATGAAATTTCGGTGTATGCTGCTGCCGAAACTGGCAAATCTCCGCAACCTTTAATTACCACTTTTTTATCCTTATAAATGTTTGTATCCAAACTCATTATGGCATCTTGCCATAATATTGATTCTAATGTATTCAAATCTCCAAAAACTACTTTTTGGGCAACCCCAGATAACTTTGATGCTATGAGCATGTAAGCCCATGTTGGAACGATGGCATCATTCGAACAATATACAGCCACAAATTTGCCTGAAAATTGTGTCCAATCATTATTCTTTACCCAATCCCTAAAGTCTTTTTCCTTCAATACCAATTCCATGAACAATAATTCTTTCACGTCAATTTGCACCCTGTCTCCTTGGGGGTAAAAATCCTCTAAGTTGATGGTTTCTAATCCACTATTTGCAACGCGATTGACAAAAACTTCTTCCATATTCACAAAGATAAGAAGTTCGTTTCAGTATTGCAGAAATGAAATCTGCGAATGTTTCTTTATATTTGAATCGGAATTAAAATCTTGTGAAGTTGAAATCTTTTAAAAATCTTATAGTTATTTTCTTTTTTGGGTGGACCCAACTTCATGCCCAAGGAGTCTTCGACCAGTATAAGCAACTTGGAGTTATTCCAAAGTTTTATACCAAATACTCTGAACTTTATGCCAAAGACTTCTTCAATAGTTATATCGTAGGACATTCGCTGAATACATTTTCGGGGGCACAAATATTGTATAGTGGCGCATGGTCCTTGGAAGTTAGGGCTGGTATGCCAACAAGACTCCCTTCTTCATACAATGAAAGGGACTATACCGAACTAAACGAATTCAAAGGCAATATATCATTTATCAATGGAATGCCAAGAACTACGAGAGCGAGTGAATTGCCTAATTATACCGCTCAAAATAGAATTTTATTTACTTTAAATGATTCATTTGGCAATCCATTAAATTCTGCTAATTTAGGACCTGATAGCGTCCAATGGTATTTACCCACTCTTGATGATTTGGGAATAAATAAAACAGTTGCACCTACCTTTAATTTTATTCTACATTGGGCCCCAGGATATGCTTTTGAATTTGCAGGTACCTTTGTGAAATATGATGGAGATCCGACAACCGACAATGGAAATTCCAGCAGAATGTCTACCAGATATTACAACATCTATTTTGCACACGATGTACTTTATTGGTTTCAAGGGATACATGTAAGAGGTTGGCATCTTACTCCTTCTGTGGAGTTGTCTGACCACTCTCAAGCCGTTTACTTAAATACCCAAAGTGCGAAACTTTTTAGCGATTATATGGCCAACGGATATTTGGTAAAATTCAAAAATAGTTTAGATCGTGTAGACTTTTATGCAAGAACCGTTCGTTATGGAATCAACGCTGGTAAATCTTTTTCAAAACTAGAAATTTGGGGTGGTATGAGTTATATCGCTATGAAAGCAGGAATGAGTGACAATGGATTTGTGAGTGCGTTGATTGATGAAAAACCTGCTGATCCTAACAATGGTTTCAGATCAAAACGTTACCGTGAATTCTTTTTTACAGGTATCAATGATTATCGATTGTTTGTAATGAGTGCAGGAGCCTCTTTGGGTCAAAATAGGCTTAGAATTGGCGCACAATACAATATTTTATCCAATGGATATCACCACGCTTCAGTTTCTTTGAGAGTTGTCTTCAGGGACAATAATAGACACCCATGGCAACGGGGATTAAAAACAGAGGAGTATTTTGATCCTACTAAAAGGAAAACTGTTAGAAAAACAGTGGTTATTGAACGAGAAGAAGAAGATTAATTCTTCTTATTTCTTCTCCAAATGCATTACTTTTTGACCCGGATTTTGGATTGGTGCGAGTTTCAATAGCGTTAAGGATTTGTACGTAAATCGCCACGGTGAGTCAAAAAAAGCAAATTCTGGCCTTCCAGAAATGTTTAGTTCTAGAGTTGAATAATCGGAATTAGATTTCCATGTACCTGTATATTTTGTTCCACCAGCGAAAATTTCTAACGGACCATCATAATACGTGTTTTTACGCAAGTAAATGGTTTCATCTTGATAGTTCGGTGTTAGGTTATTACCAGAACTATCTACCGCCAAAGTGATTACATTGGCTGAATTCAACACATACAATTCAAACATCTTTTCCATGTAGGTTGCTTGCTTGGTTGTATCAACTGGTTTTGTGGTGTCTTGATTTTGTGTATTGTTATCCTTTTTACATGATGAAATAGATGATGCCATCATCCCCCAAAAACCAATTAAAATTAAAAATGCTATTCCCGAACGTTTCATTTTATCAAATATAATGAAAAAATCTCATTTCCTTTCATTTCAATATCTCGATAAAATGATTGAAATTTGCAGATATGCGAAAAATAATTTCTTGTGTTTTTATTTTCATTCAAATGCTCATGACAGAACTCAACGGACAATCTATTGTTTACAACATTCAAATTCCAAACCCTAAATCTCACTACGCCAATGTTAACCTTCAATATATAGCTACAGAAAAAGGAAGCGTTAAAATCAGTGTTCCTGTTTGGACACCTGGCAGTTATTTGGTGCGTGAATTTGCCAAAAATGTGGAATCTGCAACCCTACAAATCAATGGAAATGAAGTTTCTATTTTTAAATCCGACAAAAATACATGGAGTTTCCAAGCCAAAAAAGGCGACAAAATAAGTTTTTCTTACAATGTTTACTGCTATGAAATGAGTGTGAGAACTTCTTACATCGATGAAGACCAAGCACTTTTAAATTTGGCTTCCGTTTGTGCTTTTATTGAAGGAAAAGAAAAATTACCTATTCTTTGCAATGTTGAAGTGCCAAAAAATTGGAATTCTTACATTTCTCATGTTTCTGCTATTGCTACCGATAGAATTAAAGGTATGCCACTAGATGTCCTTTTCAACTTTGAAAACTACGATGAAATGGTGGACTCCCCCATCCAACTTGGAAATTTTGAAAAATTTGATTTCACTGTAAACAATGTGAAACATACCGTAGCAATGGTTGGCCAACATAATGCCAATATCAACCGTTTAAAATCCGATATGCAGAAGATTTGCCAAACCATGGTCAATATTATCGGAGCCATGCCTTGCAAAGAGTATACCTTTATCATTCAAAACGTAGAATCTGGTGGTGGAGGTTTAGAACATAAAAATGGCAGCACACTCATGATGACCCGTTTTGGTTATTCAAATCCCCAATCTTACCAAGGTCTATTAAGCTTGGTAGCACATGAGTATTTTCATCTTTGGAATGTAAAAAGAATTCGTCCTGTAGCACTAGGTCCTTTCGATTACAACAATGAAAATTACACCAAATCGCTTTGGGTTGCAGAGGGAATTACCTCTTATTTCGACGAAATTGCCCTCATGAGAGCCGGATACGTGAGTAAGCAAGATTTCTTAAATACATTGGCAAATTATATCAACAACCATGAAAACAGAGCCGGAAGCAAAATTGCTACACTGCATGAAATGAGTTGGGATGCTTGGATCAAAGAATATCGACCAAATGAAAACTCTAAAAATAATTCATACTCTTATTATTCTAAGGGACTTATTATTGGAGCATTGCTCGATATGAGTATTTGTAAATTTACCAGCGGTAAAAAATCTTTAGATGATGTATTCAAGATGTTGTATCAAGATTTTTACCTAAACAACAAAAAATCAAAAGATGGAATTGGATATACTGATGAAGATTTCCTTAAAATATGCAATAAAGTGGCTGGTGTTGACTTGAGCAACGACTTTAATAAATGGTTGAATACCACCGAAATTCCGGATTATTTGGGCATTTTCAACAATTTAGAAATTGCCGCTAAAAAAATGGAAGTCTCTAAAAATCAATGGGGCATTAATTATGAGCTTTCAAATGGTAAAACCATTGTGAAATATGTGAGAATTCCTGGTCCCTCAACTACACTAGGAATCAATGTAAATGATGAGTTAATTTCATTGAACAATGTTCGCATCAACAACGACCTTGAATTAACTTGGGCGAAACTTGGGAAACCAACCAATGTTGAAATCATCATCAGTCGTGGAGGTTTAATCAGAACAATCAAAGGAGAATTAACCCCAGCAACTGAAGTTGAATACAGTTTCAC
>CAZBMF010000124.1:0-5894 GCA_964492925.1 uncultured Rhizobium sp.
GCAGAAACAGCAGACATGTCTAATTTCAAACCAGAGATAGCGATGGTTTTGCCATTGAATCTAGCAGGGTTAGAAGTGAAGTCAACCGCGTTAACAGTCATAGCACCTTGTGCCATAGCAGCGCTAGCAAGTCCAACGATGCTTAAAACGAATAAAGTAATTTTTTTCATAATTGTATATTTTAGTTTGTTTGTTTATTTATTAATGTAGAGCAAATGTCGTGCCAAAATTATGGTTGTAATTGTATATTGGATATTGTGTTATATAAATTAGCATCTGATTTGAACGTGATAGTAACTCTTTGATCTCTTCCAGTTATAAGATTGCCAGTTAGATTTTGGGCAATTACAAAACAACCATCATAGGTTGGGTTGGGGAACTCTATGTTTAGATATTTAAATCCTTTAGGAGGATTACATGTATTGTTCGGTTTGGGCGCTCCCGGTGTCATTACCGGCGAAGGCATAGCATTCGCAGAGGTAGATTTTAGGATAACGTTTTTAACTGTAATCATTCTTCCGTTATATTTCTTGGGGTTATTGCAATATGCATTCGCATCAACAACTTCAATCATTTGAGCTGAACTGTTTTGAGTTAAAAAGAAAACACTAATAAGGAAAATAATAACCTTTTTCATAACATAGATACATTTGCAAAATCTGTGCCAAACAAATTGATATTCTAAACTTTGTTAAATTATTGTATGATTTAAAAAAGAAAATGGCCGTTTTGACGGCCATTTTCTTTTTTATTGTAAATTTTAAATTTATGGAATAAATTTAATCATGGTTACTTTGTTCAACAAACGGGTATCAGCTTTAAAAGTAATAGTAGCGATAACATCTTTGTTGTTTGGTATTGGACTAGCCATTTTACTTAAAATAACAAAACAGCCTTTTGTTTGTCCGTTTGGAAAAACCACTTCTAACTGTTCGAAATTTCTCGGTGGGTTGCAACGCATTGCTGGTGGTGGAGGCGTTCCTCCGGGGGTGGATCCACCTGTAACCGATGATGGAGTTACTACTCCACCAGTTGGTGAGCCTGCTGGTCCAACCGGAGCTCCAGGAGCTGTTAATCCACTTGGTGTGATTGATGTTCCTACTGGTGCAGCTTTTCTTACAGTGATATCTTTAATAACAATTGTTCTTCCATTGTATTTAGAAGGATTATTGAAGAAGTCATTTGCATCAACTACCATTTGAGCATTCGCAGCACTGAAGATTGCAAATGTGCCGATAAGGAGAGAAGTAATTTTTTTCATAACTTTAGTTTTTTGATTGGTAATGTTTTAAGGTTACCAAATACTGTGCCAAATTTTATGGCTGTACCTTACAATCAAGAATTGTGTGGTTCATTCCGGGGCCACCCACTTTGATAATCACATTCCCTATGCATTCTAAATTCTTAGGAATAGAATTGCATTTGATGGTTTCAATTTCAAAACATCCCTTGAAGTTGGGATTGTTGAATTCTAATTTCACCATTTTAAATAACCCTGGGTTTGATGGTGTGCATGGCTTTCCTTGTCCCATCATTGTAGAACCAGGTCCTTCAGGTAACGTTACAGTTACATTTTTGATTTTAATAACTTTACCAACAAAAGCATTTGGATTACTTGTGAAAGCGGCCTCTTGAACTTCCATTGCAGGAGGATTGATTTGTGCATTAGCTTGGACAAATAGACCAATAATGAACAAACTTAAGATTGCGATTTTTTTCATTTTAATTAAGATTATTTGCGCTGGATATTAATATTGTGTGGCAAATATACAAATACCTTGCCAATTTTTAAGTAGATTTTTGTCGACATTATACAAGAGTAAATGTATAACATTATATAACAAAACGGAATTTTAATGCAAATTTGAATTTTGTTAAATATTTGATATATAATTGATTGAAATTCTGTTATTTTTTGTGAGTACACGTTTATCAGCTGAATTAGTGCAAAGTACACAAATCAAGTTTATTTTTGTGTTGTTCATATTTCTTTAAAACGTTCTACAAAACTTCACTATTTTTATATGAACACTTCGGGAACTTGGGGTCATAGAGATATGGCCTCTTTTTTTGTCCCTCAAAATCATGACAAAAATCATATTTCTAAGTAATTAAGGTCATTTTTTTCTTTTTTTCTTGTAGATACCTTGCAAACTGAAATTGTATGTATTTTCAAGAATTAAATTGCTTAAAATCAGCCTTGGGTATTTTAAAACAAGAACTTCTTCCAAACTTGGATAAGGAATTAAAATGTTTGCATGACAATGCCTCAATTCTTGGTGACTCTGAATCAGGTGAAGGTTTCTTTTCAATTATTGCCTTTAAAATCAAATCTGAAAATGAAGCGATGAACCGATTATTATCAATTATTCTAATCCCTTTGATTGAAGAAATTATTGTGAATCCCGAAAAATTAGCGAAAATTCAATCTTTTGGCGTTATACGCACTTACCACAATAGAATTCGTGAACATTTCTTAGAATTGGGCGAAATGTGCAATCACCACATACTCAATCCTGACTGGACCCACCAAAAAAAAGTATCTTGTTTGAATGTATATCACGCGGAAAAGGCTTTCATTGAATATGCAAATTTCATGGAAACCACTATGTTCTCGCTACTGAATCCTTATAAAGCTATAAAATTATGATCAACGTTGAATCTGGTAAGAAAATTGATGAACATCAAATTTGTTACCATTGTGGAGCAACATCAAAGCATCCTATTTCATTTGATGAACACCAGTTTTGTTGTAATGGTTGTTTGTCTGTCTATCAAATTTTAGAAAAAAATCAACTTTGTCAATACTACGATTTTAACGAATCACCGGGTCAAACCATTTCAAATCAAGTCAATCAATCTAAATTCCTGTTTTTAGACGATGAGGCAGTTTTGCAAAAAATTGTTCATTTCCGTCAAAATAACGAAATTCATATCCGTTTTTATTTGCCACAAGTTCATTGCAGTTCTTGTCTTTATCTATTAGAAAACCTTTATAAAATTCATTCCGGTGTGCTTTCTGCCAAGTTGAATTTTACAAAAAAAGAACTTACAGTTGCATTTGATCAAACGCAAACCTCGGCAAAAAATATTGCTGAATTTCTATCCAAAATAGGGTATGAGCCATATTTTAGTTTAAGCGATATCGGTGGTAAAGATCAACAACCTAAAGTATCAAAATCACGATTACTGAAATTGGGCGTCGCTGGATTTTGCTTCGGTAATATCATGTTGTTAAGTTTTCCTGAATATTTTTCATGGGGAACAGATCTCGATGGACTTAAAACTTTGTTTCAAACGGTTATCTTGGTACTGATAGTGCCGGTTATGACATACAGTGCAACTGAATTTTACAAATTGGCATGGGGCGGACTTAAAGAAAAGTATCTCAATATTGACCTACCGATTGTGCTTGCTATGTTTATTACTTTCGGGCGAAGTTTGTATGAAGTTATTACTCATACTGGCCCTGGCTACTTCGATTCTTTGAGTGGTATCGTATTTTTCATGCTTTTGGGGAGATTGTTGCAAGATAAAACCTACAGAAGCATTACGTTCGATAGGGATTATACGTCGTATTTCCCAATTTCAGCCACCGTATTTAAAGCAGGTCAAGAAGTTACAAAGCAATTGCCAGAAATTGAAGTGAATGATGAATTGGTGATTCATGATCAAGAGATTATTCCTGTAGATGGTATTTTGGCTGCTGGCGAAGCTTGTATTGACTATAGTTTTGTTACAGGTGAAAGTATTCCGATTACATTAACTCCGGGAAGTTGGGTGTATGCAGGTGGTCGTCAATTGGGGGCTTCAGTTCGTATTTTGGCTCAGAAAACAGTTTCACAGAGTTACCTTGTTACCCTTTGGAATCAACAAATTAAAGACACTGAAAGTGGTAGTAGATTGGAAAGTTCCTATGTTCAAAAAGCCAGTCAATATTTTACACTTGCTCTTTTTGCTTTAGCTTCTATCGCTGCAATTTATTGGTCGGTGGTTGACCCATCCAAAGTTTGGAATGCAGTAACTGCGGTGTTGATTGTTGCTTGTCCTTGTGCGCTTTTATTGAGCGTGACCTTTACTCATGGTCACTTTTTATCACTGCTGGCAAAGAATGGATTCTACTTGAAAGGGGCAAAGTCCCTCGAAAAAATGAACCAAATTCAGCACATAATCTTCGATAAAACCGGTACTTTAACGCAGTCTAAAAATCCAAGTATTTTTTATGAGGGACAGCAACTGAGTGCCGACGAAATGGATGTGGTGGCGGCAGTGGCGCAGGAATCAGTTCATCCTCACGCTAGGCAAGTGGCGAAATTTTTGGAACGTCCGAGAATGAACGGTATTCCCGTAACCAATTTTCCGGGGTTGGGGATTCAGGGAAAGTACTTGGGAATGGATGTTGAAATCGGGTCTAAAGAGTTTTTGAATTTGGGGACAGACTTTGAGGCAAAATACCAAGGAAGTTTCTTGGGAATTAAAATAAACGATGAATTCAAAGGGTACTTCGTGCTAAAAAGTTCCTTCAGAAACAGGCTAGAACCATTGATGAACAAACTTGGCAAACATTACCCATTGACAGTATTAAGTGGCGACAATGATTCTGAGAAGCATTTGATTCAAAGAATTTTCCCAGAAAAATCTATGGTTGTGTTCAATCAAAAGCCGCATGATAAAAAAGAATTTATTCAGCAGTTAGAAAATGCAGGTTCAAGAACCATGATGGTTGGAGATGGTTTAAATGATGCTGGGGCTTTAATGTCGAGTACTTTTGGATTGGCAGTAACAGATGATATTTCATATTTTTCTCCAGGTAGTGACGCCATTATTCTTGGAGATCAGCTTCCATTATTGGATAAGTTTTTTCAAATGTCGCGGAAAATGCGAAAAATTATCTGGTGGAGTTTTGCAATTTCCATAGGTTACAATGTTATTGGCCTGTCTTTTGCAGTGCGGGCTGAGTTGAATCCAATCATTGCGGCGATTTTAATGCCTGCAAGTTCAATTTCTATTGTGCTTTTTACTTGGTTGTCGGCTCAAATTTCAGCAAGGATATTAAAATTAAAAAGTTAAAACATGACAATAATCATGTTTCTATATGAGTAACATCATAGGAAACAATTTAAATTTATTGTCATTTTGAATTGTAGAATATGTCAGTTATTATCATACTTATGGTGTTGAGCATTTTGGTGGCCGCTTCATTTTTGGGGGCGTATATGTGGAGTGCAAAAACCGGGCAATTTGAGGATCCGGATGCGAGTGCATTCAGGATATTAATTGAAGATCAAAAAAATCAAAAATTGGAAAAACAAACTAAATAAATATGCAAATAGAGAAATTTTCTTATGACAACAAGGTTGTAAAATGGTTTGCTTATGCAACTGTTTTATGGGGAATCGTTGGATTCCTAGCTGGATTATGGATAGCCATAGCGATGTGGTTTCCTGGTCTCAACCTAGACTTTGCCCCTACAACATTCGGAAGAATGCGACCAGTACACACCAATGCGGTGATTTTTGCATTTGTGGGTAACGGTATTTTCATGGGCGTTTACTACTCACTTCAACGTTTGTGCAAAGCGCGAATGTTTAGTGATCTTTTAAGTAAAATTCACTTTTGGGGCTGGCAGTTAATCATTGTATTTGGTGCTTTAACCCTTTGGATGGGTTATACTACCGGTAAAGAATATGCTGAGTTAGAATGGCCTTTAGATATTGCAATTACCTTAATTTGGGTAGTTTTTGGTATCAACATGTTTGGTACTATTATCAAAAGAAGAGAAAGTCATTTGTATGTAGCCATTTGGTTTTACATTGGTACTTGGATTACTGTTGCAATGTTGCACATTGTAAACAGCATTGAGTTGCCAATTGAACTTACAAAAAGTTACAGCT
>CAZBMF010000125.1:0-5685 GCA_964492925.1 uncultured Rhizobium sp.
ATGAAGCTATTGAACATAGTGGAATCTTACAACAAGCACACAACCTCGATCGTATCGGGGTTATCTGGGGAGCTGGAATTGGTGGTTTATCTACCTTTTTTAGTGAAATTGTAGATTATGCAAAGGGCGACGGCAATCCACGCTTTTCGCCCTTTTTCATTCCCAAAATGATTATCGACATTGCGGCTGGTTACATTTCGATGAAGCACAATTTAAGAGGTCCCAATTATGGTACTGTTTCTGCTTGCGCTTCTTCTTCCCATGCACTTATCGACGCGTTTAATCTCATTCGCCTAGGTAAAGCTGATGCAATTGTTGCCGGTGGTTCTGAAGCTTGCGTGAACGAACCCTCTGTTGGTGGCTTTTCTAACATGAAAGCATTGTCTGAAAGAAATGATGATATTCTTACAGCTTCGCGTCCATTCGATAAAGACCGAGACGGTTTTGTGATGGGGGAAGGTGGAGCTTGTCTAATTCTTGAAGATCTTGAACATGCTAAAGCCCGTGGTGCTAAAATTTATGCTGAAATTGTTGGTGGTGGAATGACAGCCGATGCTTATCATCTTACAGCGCCACATCCTGAAGGACTTGGTGCAAAAAATGTGATGATTGCGGCTCTAGAAGATGCTGGCATGAAAACTACAGATATTGATTATATCAATGTTCACGGAACCAGCACACCATTGGGTGATATCGCTGAAACCAAAGCCATTAAATCTGTGTTTGGTGAACATGTGTACAATTTAAATATCAGTAGTACAAAAAGCCAAACTGGTCATTTACTTGGTGGAGCAGGTGCTGTTGAAGCTGTAGCTAGCGTTCTCGCTGTTTACAACGATATTATACCGCCTACCATTAACCATTTCACAGACGATCCTGAAATTGACCCTAAACTAAATCTAACCTTTAACGTGGCTCAAAAACGTGTTGTAAATGCGGCTTTGAGTAATACTTTTGGATTTGGTGGGCACAATGCTTCTGTGATTTTCAAAAAATACAACGGATAATTTTTAATTGATTGAAGAGTCTTTTTACAAGATCACCACATCAGATTAAAAATTTGAGAAGAAAAATTTTTCTCATAACGGGGGTACACCCTGTTAGACTTTCCATTTATCGCGAAGCGTTAAGGCATAGTTCGGCAGCAGATGCTGCTCTCTCTGATAACCTTTTCGCTCCGCGAAACTTGGATAATGAACGCCTAGAATTTTTAGGTGATGCAATTCTAGATTCTGTAATTGCAGAATTACTGTTTAATCGATTTCCCTACAAAGACGAAGGTTTTCTTACCGAAATGAGAACCAGAATTGTGAACCGTGAACAAATGGGTATGTTGGCCCATCGCCTAGGTTTGGTTGATGTGATGGAAATGAAGCCTGAACTTCAAAAGAATTATACCGCTCTTAGAACGATTGGTGGAAATGCCTTAGAAGCCTTAATAGGGGCTATATATTTAGATAAAGGATATAAAGTAGTTTCCAAATTTATTCATAAAAGACTCGTTGGTCAGTATTTAGACATCGATAAATTGATGCTCACAACTGTTAGTTACAAAGCGGTATTTATGAAATGGATTCAGAAAAATCAAAAGAAACTAGAGTGGAATAATGAAGTTGAAATTCTTGGCAAAAACAATGATAACCATGTGGTTACTATGATTGTTGATGGTGAAAATTGGTTCACTGAAATTAATAAAAGTCGAAAAAAAGCAGAAGAACTTTGTTGTGAAAAAGCTTGCCGTAAACTTGAATTAGTTTAACCTCATTCTACAATTTCTTCATTCCCTAAATCAGATTCACTATCATCAGTGTTTTGTGGAACGTATATCACTTGATTTACTTGTTTCGCAAATTTGCACCACTCACATGTTCCACATCCCTCCAAAAATGACAAATTTTGAAGTTTTTCATTTGCTGTTACAACAATTGAAGTGATGTATTCATAGTCCTCATTGCTAAAAATGATCTCAAAATCAGGAAATACTCCATTGTTATCCATTTCCATTGATTCAATTACCCCATGTCTTGATTTCCAACCTTTTTGTTGATTGGCTTCCGTGAGCATCATGGTATATAATCCCAGTTGAAACCAATATGATGGTGGAAACTTGCCATTTTCAATGGTGCTTTTAGATGGTGCTTTAGATTTATTCTTACTCGAAGCAATTTTACTTGTTTTGTAATCATAGATAGTTGCCTGATTTCCAGCAAACACCAGTTTGTCAATATTTCCTGTAATCGATACATCGGCAATTTTGGTGAATACACTGAATTCTGTTTCTATTTTTGAATATTCTTGGTAAGTTGATAATTTTTGATTTCTGAATTTTGGAAGGAAAGTGCGTCCTTGATCTAATTTAAGCTCAAATTGCTTTTCAGTAAATCCGGCTCTCAATTTTAACATTTCATATTCGAAATGTTTAATTAATTCTTGATCGGTCATCCATTTTTGTTGATTCACTCCTTTTACAACAAATTCTCTCATTGTAGCGTGAATGGCAGTACCATAAGCGCCATATTGATTTGGGGCCGATGGAACTCTAAGAATTCTGCTGAAATAGAATTCAATACCACATCGCATCATCATTTCTATAGACGTTGGTGAAAATGTTAAGTTCGCAATTTTGCTTTTTAACCAATCGATTTTATCGACATCTAAAACAGGTTGATTCACTTTTTCTAGGTATTTCTGTTGTGCCCACTGTAGTTTTTCTAGTCCTATTTCAATGGGCCTTTCAGGTAATTTTTGATCGCCCATTACTTCCAAAACAAATGTAGAAGCCAATATTTCCTCTGGTTTTGATTTGATTTTGGTTTTTGACAAACTTATGGTTAAGCTTTTTTTGGCTCTGGTCATTGCCACATAGAAAAGTCTTCTGCGTTCTTCAAAGGCGTCAATGCTCGAAATTTCGCTAGATATAATTTGCTTATTTCCCAATGTTAGTTCACGCAAGCTAAATGGATAACTGTTTCTTTTGTCTTTTTCCCAATTATCTGGATTTGTTTGAATTACATATACATGATCAAATTCTAATCCTTTTGAACCATGAGCCGTCATCAATTGTATACCTTCGCTATTTCCAATTCTTTTTTCCAATGGAATTGATAGATTATTGGACTCCATTTTTTGAAGCAACAGCAAAAAGTCCCTCAATTTCATAAATGGTATTCTAGCATTTTGCTGCGTTGAAAATTCCATGAAACTATGTAATACTTCCATGGCCCAACCATTGTCTTCTTTTTTTAAGGCGTGAGCCAAAAATCCACCCTCACTGTAAATTCTTTGAATAAGGGTAGGTACACTTTCAGTTACAGCGATTTTTATCCATTTTTCGATATTCAACCAAAGCTCTTTGATTGTATCCAATGCTTCTGCACCATATTTTAAATGTGAATCTTGATTGCTCAACAAAGAATTTAGATGTTCTCTCCAACTGTAGGTTTGATTTTGCAATTCACGTTGACGCTTTATTTGGTAAATTTCTGTACTAATTTGGTTCAGTGCGAAGGTTGGAATTGCATAAAAATCACTCAACAATAGTCGATATAACATAAATTCACCAGAATTAGCCAAGTTTGATTCTTGTGATAAATAAGTTAACCAATCTATTAACTGACGAACCATTGACTCATTTAATATATTTATAGAACGGTTTAAAATGAATGGAATCTGGTTTTCTCTGAGTACATCCACCAATAAATCTGCATGTTTATGTTTGCTATATAAAAGAGCAATTTCTTCAGATTTTATTCCTTGGGATAATTTATTTTTGATATCATCTACAATACCAATTGCTTCATGAAATTCATTTAAATATAAATTTGCGTTCACCGGTATTGGCTCATAGGCTTGATTATTTCCGCTGCTCACCAAATCTTTGCTCAAACCTTCTATGTTGTTAACCAACCTGCTTTTATTGTGTTCAATTAACTTCCCACTGGCATCTAAAATTATTTGTGTACTTCGGTAATTTTGAGTCAATACAATGGTCAAAATGTTTTCCTCGTATCGTTTTTTAAATGTCAACATGTTGCTAACTTTTGCACCTTGAAATGCATAAATACTTTGGTCATCGTCGCCAACTACAAAGCAATTTGGGTTATCTTCCCAGAAATCAATCAGTGAAAACAAAATATCATTTTGAACGCCACTAGTATCTTGATATTCATCAACCAAAACGTAATGATATTTTTCTTGAACCATCAATTTGAGTTCTTCATCCTTTTTCAATAGGTCATTTACCCAGTTTAACATATCTGAAAATTCGTAAATCCCTTTTTCTTTTTTGAGGGACACATACTGTTCGTGCAATTTTGCAGCGTCCAATAGTTTTTTCCAGTTGTCATTTAAATTTTTCCTTTTGGTTTCATTGATATCACCCGCTTGAAATTCTTTATATTTTCTTTTGTAAACCAACTCCGGAAATTGCATTTTAAACAATTCATCGTCGTTTAAGTATTGAATCCATTCTTCAAAATTGGCAACATTGTATCCCTCTGATTCCATGATACTCCAAACTTGCGATAATTGTCTTTGGAGAGCCGTAGGGTCATCATTATACGTTTTTAAAGGCGAATTCTCATCAATTTTCGCAATGATTTCTTGTATGAGCTCAATGCGTTCAATTTCATCCATTACACGCATTTCACGCCTGTTAAATTTGTGAGGGTAATCTTTGATGATTTGATTGCAAAGTCCATGAAAAGTATGAATGTTCACTTTATAGGCATCACTGCCCATGAATAAACTCAAACGCTGGAGCATGGCAGTGGCACCTGCTTCTGTATATGTTAAACAGAGGATATTCTCCGGGAGCGTATCTGTTCTCAGAATGTTTAATATACGGGTTGCCAAAATTTGAGTTTTTCCAGTTCCTGGTCCTGCAATTACCATGACAGGTCCTTCTAATTGATCAACTGCTTGTTTCTGTTGTAGGTTCAATCCGTTATAAAGCGATTCAAATGAATTCATAACCCTCAATATAATGATTTTTTTTGAGAAATAAAAAAATAATGGCTTTTTCGATGGAAAGTTTGAAAAAACCAAATTCAACTTTCATCTTTGCTTAAGAATGCACGATACTAAAAAACAATACAATGCCGTGGTTATGTCTTGCAAAGCGGTGTTTCTGAGAAAAAACGAGGATTATGGTACTTCTTGGAGACTTTTTCGTCCTAGCAGCTTAACCGATCAAATTTATATTAAAGCTCAGAGAATTCGCAACATTGAAGACAGCGGCAAAAATTCCGTAGGAGATGATATCAAAAGTGAGTTCATGGGAATTGTGAATTATTCTCTTATTGCCCTTATTCAGTTGCAAATGATCAAAGATCAACTAGAAACAGATAATATTGAGACCATTGCCGCTGCATATGACTTTTGGGCCGACAAAACTCGTGATTTGATGATGCTTAAAAATTCAGATTACAGTGAAGTTTGGAGAGACATGCGTATTTCTAGTTTTACAGATTTAATTTTGGTGAAAATTGCAAGAATTAAACAAATTGAAGATAATCTTGGAAAAACACAAATTTCTGAAGGTGTAGATGCCAATTATCAAGATATAATAAACTACGCCATTTTTGCGCTTATTCGACTATAAATCTATTTTTTATGAAATTTGGTTTTCAGTTTATACGAATCTTTACAGGAGCATTGTTTATTTTTTCAGGTATTGTTAAACTC
>CAZBMF010000126.1:0-5558 GCA_964492925.1 uncultured Rhizobium sp.
CAAACGCGACACAAATAGAATGAACAGTGCAAAAAGAATTTGCCTAACAATATTGGAATTCCACAGAGATTTGAAATAGTCCAAAACCTTCATTCAAACAAAGGTAACAATATGTTCACAGAATATCGGAATTAGGGATAAATTTTGATTCCCACTCAGATGATGTGATCTTTCAACGCTTGCTCAGCAAGGGTATGAGAATTCAGGACATCGAATTACAAAGCAGTCAATTTTACTTGTCTTTCAATTTGTGGACGCCATTCATCTTGATGTGAAATTGAATGTTGAATTTTCTCGTAATAGTATAAGAAATACCAAATGGAAGAATTAAAGTTTGTTATGTTTTTAAAGGTTTTTTCAGAATGAATCATAACCTTCTGAAGAAATTCCTCATTTGGATCTCTGTGATGATTAAGTATTTTGCTCAATAAATTGGAAGGAATATTAATGTCATTGGCAAAATCACTTCGTTTGGAATAAATTGTATCAATGTATTTTTTTATAAACTCAACAAATTGTTGCGGTTTTTCAATAGAAAAATTATTTAAAAACGCTTCCATTTGAAATTTGAGTTGAAATAATTTGGCTTCAATAATTTGTTCTTTATTGAGTTCTTTCATTCTTTTCAAACGAGATTCCAAGAGAGCAATGGAATCTTGATCCCTTTCTAATTGAGAAGAATATCTGGAATCTACTCCAAATTCATTATCAACAATGAAGTTAACTTCTTTATTCATGGCTTTCGTATTGATTAATTAATTCGATGATATGCGGAACTTCTAAACTTAATGTGGCACCAGTGAGGTTCATATTGTATTTGTTTATGTAATATTTTGCAAGCTTATTTTTTGGTCTTAGTGAAACACATGCCAATTGACCATATTCCATAACCGCTAATCTAGAGACAAATGCAATTAAATTTCCTGCTATTCTGTCATATTTTTTATAAATGCCTTTGTTGTCTGAAGAAACTGTGATTAATCGTATATGAATCCTCCATTCCTCAGGATATTTTTCGAATGATATTAATCCAAGTATTTCTAATTCATCCTTTATTCTTAATTTGTGTATTTCAAATTCTCTCTCTTCTTTCCAATTAAAATGATATTTAGACTTGGTTAATTGTTTGAAATCAGAACTTTCAATTGGTTTAATTTCAATTGGATAATTTTTATTCGTTGAAAGTTCTTTGATAAACACTTAACGAATATACTGAAAAATTCCTAAAAATGGAATATATATTTTTATAAATTCCAAAAATTAGAATCTGTTAACAATTCTCTTAACAATGTAATCTTTTTAGACTTTAGCCATAACGCTAACTTTTTTAAAGTTTGTAATCTTAATTTTGCTCATGCATTTTCCAAAACTGCGTTTGATACTGGCTTTTTTAGCACTTTCTACATTCAGGCTATCAGCCCAAGTCCCTCATTTAACAAAAGACATTAACAAAACCTATGTAAGTGGCAATCCACAAGGATATTGCGCTGCTCATGGCTACCTCTATTTTAATGGTACAGGCGTGGGAACTGGTTCTGAATTGTGGCGTTCTGATGGCTCGAAAGCTGGAACCAAACTTTTTGCAGATATTGTAAAAGGTCCTTACTCCTCAAATCCAACAAATTTAACCGCCGTGGGTTCTACCCTGTATTTTGTGGCTACAACCGCTAGTTATGGTGCTGAATTGTGGAAAATCGATAGTGGTGCAACCGTTCCTGTTTTGGTGAAGGACATCCGTTCCGGTGCCAATGGTTCAGGAATTACCAATTTAGCGTCCTACAACAACAAACTCTATTTTTCGGCAAGTGCCGATGCCGCCGGTGACTATGAATTGTACACCAGCGATGGTACCGATACTGGAACTTTCATGCTAAAAGACATCAACAAAGGTACTGCTAGTTCCCAACCTTCATTGTTCACCATTTCTCACAATATTCTCTATTTTATTGCTACAACAGCCGCTGAAGGACAAGAATTGTGGCGCACAGATGGAACCACCGCAGGTACTTATTTGGTGAAAGACGTTTACAGCGGACTTTCCGGTTCTTACATTTCTTCAATGGCGAGTTACAGAGATACGCTTTATTTCAATGCCACCACTCCTGGTTCTCCTGGCACTTATTTGGGTTTGTGGAAATCGGATGGATCAGATTCTGGAACAAAAAAAATGCCTTCCGCCACTGCAACAGATTATTCCAGTGTGAATTACCTCACTGTTTGTAATGGATGGTTGTATTTTACCGGTTATAATACCACGGTTGGACAAGAATTGTTCAGAACCAAAGGAACTTCAGTTTCTTTAATGAAGGATATTGATCCCGGCAATACTGGGTCATCGCCGATGAGTTTGGTGGTGGCAGATACCATTTTATATTTTACGGCAACAGGTTACAACGGACGAGAATTGCATCGCTGCAATGGAACTACTGCTGGTACTGGAATCATTAGGGATTTGTATCCCATTCAAACAGATGCTCAAATTTCGAACCTCACCGCCGTGGGCAATACCGTTTATTTCTCTGCACAAGAATCTCCGAATTATGGCGATTACGAATTGTTCAAGTGCAAAGGAACATCCCTCACGAAAGTAAAAGATATTTATGTAGGCACAACTTCAAGTCAATCAAGTAATTACTATTCATGGAAAGGCAAGTTGTATTTAACCGCGAACGACAATGTTGTAGGTAAAGAGATGTGGGTGAGTGACGGAACTTCCGCAGGAACTACGCTGCTTCAAGATGTATACGCTGGAACTCTAAGCAGCGGAATTGCGTCTATGGCAGAATATAAAGGAGGCGTTATTTTTAATGCCAGTGAACCCAATTTACTCGATGAACTTTATAGAAGTTCTGGAGATTCTTCTCAAACAAAATTGGTGAAAGACATTGGCACCAATTCTCCATATTCATCTGCACCACGTAAATTAACCAATTTGGGCGGTAAAGTGTTCTTTACCACTGAACCTTATTCGTCTTATGGAGATCATTTCTTCACCGATGGGGTTTCTGTGAATGAAATTACAACCAACAGCAGTTATTATGGGCAAGCCGATAATTGGATGTCGTTCAACGGCAAAGTATATTACACCTGGAATCAAAGCGGTTTTTACCCTGACTTGTATTGCTACACCTCTGGAAATTATGGTTCTAGGGTGATGACATTGGATAAAAGCAAGTTGGGCGATAAAGTTGCCAATTTAACTGTATTTAAAGATCAGCTGTTTTTTGCTGCTTCTGATGGAACTTCAGGAACTGGTGTTGAATTGTACAAATCCACAAAATCTCACGCAGTTACCTTGGTGAAGGACATTTACTCGAGTTACTATTCAAGTAATCCATCAAATTTGTTGGTGTTTGACACTTCTCAAATGTTGTTTTCCGCAGGAAACAACACGAACGGTACAGAATTGTATACCACGGATGGAACCACAGCAGGCACGAAAATTTTGAAGGACATTGTTGTTGGTGCTGGCAGTTCTAGTCCCTCAAATTTCAAAAAATTCGGAAATTACATGTACTTTTCTGCTACTACTGCGGCAAATGGTCGTGAATTATACCGCACCGATGGAACAGCAAATGGCACGGAGTTATTTTTAGACATCAATTCAGGCTCTGGACATAGCAATCCTTCGAAGTTTGTTGTAGTAGATACCATGATGTATTTCCTTGCCGACGATGGAAATTCTGGCGTGGAACTTTGGGTAACCAATGGAACGGTTGCCGGTACATTTTTGGTGAAAGACATCGTGAAAGGTGTAAATTCTTCAAATATTTTGAACATGACAGCTGCTGGAAAATGGCTTTATTTCACTGCAAACGATGGTGTAAACGGCCAAGAATTGTGGAGAACCAATGGACTCACAACCACCATGCTACCAGAAGTTTATGAAGGTAGCGAAAGCTCAAATCCATCTTTGTTAACGCTTCACAACGACACCCTATATTTCACAGCGGATCATCCTGAATTTGGCAATGAACTCTGGTACATTTACACCAAATGTATGTTGGTGAAGTTTAAAGCTTCTCAAACCTGTGCTGGAACACCTGTTGAGTTTACCAATTTAACAGATAGTTTCGGGAGAAAAATGACCAATGTAACTTGGGATTTCGGAGATACCATGATTCAAAATTCTGGCAAAAACACACAATGTGTGTTTCAAAATCCTGGGAAATTCAAGGTTAACTTGATTGTAACCAATGAAGATGGTTGCACCGAAAACTGGTTGGACTCAGTGTTGGTTTATGAGAAACCAATTGCCAAATTTACCACCAATAACGACACTCAATGTTTGGCAACGAATGCATTTTCTTTCACAAATGTTTCATCTCCAACGAAGGTTATGAAGCACGAGTGGAATTATGGTGTGGGCGTTTTAGACACCATGAAAGTGGGGTATAAAAAGTACACCGCAATTGGAACTTATAAAGTGAAATTGATTGAAAGATTAGGTTTATATTGTTCTGATTCTATGATAGATACAGTTGTGGTGATGCCAAAACCTGTTGACATAAATATTGTTGGTAAAGCAACTACCTTAACAGCTCAAGATACGTTTACTGCTGTTGTTGCAAAAGCAAAATCGGTGTACACTTGGGTCATTACGGGTGGAACTAAACTCAGTGGTGGTAACAGCAGTGAAATTGTGGTTAAGTGGAACACACCTCCTTTAACGGCAACGATAAAAGTGACAGAAACCGACAGTTTTGGATGTTTGGGAACGCAAAAGTCCAAGAGTGTAACGGTTCAAAAACCATCGTCGAGTGTGAGTTTCCATTCTAAAAATATCCAGTTATATCCGAACCCGGCGTCGCAAAAAATGCAATTAATATTGCCAAAAGATTTTGCGCAAAATGCAAATATTTTCTTGTATAACAATGTAGGTCAGTTGATTGACAATATTTCTATTCAGTCTATTCATACTGAAATTGACTGTTCAAAATACCATCCTGGCATGTACAATGCGAGGTTGGAATTCAACGGCAACGTGTACACGGAAAAGATCATCATTGAATCTCGCTAGAACGAAGCATTCGGGTATTTTTCTTCGTAACTTTGCGAAATGCCCGAATTTAAACTAGAATCTCCCTTTACGCCGAAAGGCGATCAGCCTCAAGCAATTGCACAATTGGTTGAAGGAATTCAGGAGGGACTTCGGTCGCAAACCCTATTGGGGGTTACGGGATCCGGTAAAACGTTTACGGTGGCAAATGTGATCCAAGAGACGCAAAAACCCACCTTGGTTTTAAGTCACAACAAAACGTTGGTGGCCCAGTTGTATGGTGAATTCAAGCAGTTTTTTCCAAACAATGCGGTAGAATATTTTGTAAGTTATTACGACTATTACCAGCCGGAAGCGTTTATTCCCACAACCAATACCTACATTGAAAAGGACCTCAATATTAATGAGGAAATCGAGAAAATGAGGTTGAGCACGGTCTCTACGTTGTTGTCGGGCAGGAGGGATGTGATAGTTGTGGCTAGTGTTAGCTGCATTTACGGTGCTGGAAACCCCGCTGATTATGAAAATACCATCATCCGTTTGAGCACCGGTCAACGTC
>CAZBMF010000127.1:0-5484 GCA_964492925.1 uncultured Rhizobium sp.
GTAACGGTCACGATGCTCATGCTAAAGTTGAAGCTACTGCTCACAATAATCATGAAGCTACTGCAGCTCACGATGAGCATGCTGCCAAAGCTGAAGGACATGAAAAAGCTTCTGAAGGACACGCTGAACACGCTAACGTAATGACCGAAAAATTCGGACCTCGTATGGAATATCACCCAATTGAGCATCCTTGGCACACAAAAATTTGGGCCAATCTCTTAATTGCTGGTTATTTCTTCTTGATGATTTCTTTGTGCGCAATGTTTTGGATTGCTGTACAATATGCTGCCAACGCTGGTTGGTCTGCTGCCATCAAAAGAATTCCTGAAGCGATGAGCACTTTTATTCCAGTAGCATTCGCTGTGTTAATGGTTGCGGTTATTGTTGCTAAAAACGATATCTACCACTGGGCTCACTACGAACACTTACACTTAAAAGCAGGAGATCCTGGTTATGATAAAGTTCTTGATGGTAAATCTGGATTTTTGAATTCTACGCTTTTCTTTGCAATGCCAGTTATTTTGGTTACAATCTGGTTCCTTTTAGGTAGAAGATTGAGAAACCTTTCTGCTCAAGAAGATAACGCTACTAAAGGTGATGTTACTTTCTTCAAGAAAAGTATCCGCACCAGTGCAATCTTTGCTGTAATCTTTGGTTTTACCATCAGCTTCTTGGCTTGGTTCTACATGATGAGCATTGATTCTCATTGGTATTCAACCATCTTTGGTGTGTACAACTTCATTACGCATTGGGTTACTGCAATTACCATCATGGCTTTGTTGGTTGCCTATTTGAAAAAATTGGGTTACTTACACATCGTTTCTGATGAACATATTCACGATTTGGGTAAATTTATGTTCGCCTTCACCATTTTCTGGGCATACATTTGGTTGTCTCAGTACTTGTTGATTTGGTATGCACAAATTCCTGAAGAAATGTACTACTACCAAATTCGTTTCGAAGAGTACAAAGTGAACTTCTTAACCAACTTGGTAATGAATTTCTGTTTGCCGTTCGCATTGTTATTAATGCGTAGCGCTAAAAGAAATCGTTACGTGTTGGGTATCATCGGTACCATCATGATCTTAGGTCACTACCATGATGTATGGTTCCAAGTAATTCCAGGTGTTTTTGGTCCTGGTATGCAAGTTGGTTTCCTTGAAGTAGGTATCTTCGCTTTCTTCGCCGGTTTGTTCTTGATTTGGACATTGACTGCGTTGACAAAGAAAGGTCTTATTCCAGTAAATCACCCTTACATTGAAGAGTCAGCTCACCACGACGTGGGAGTTTAATCTCAGATATACTTATAAAAAGGTCGTCAATTTTGACGACCTTTTTTTTTGCATTTTTTGCGAAAAAAATCCCAACCATTTTTCATAACTCTGCGTTTTTCATTTTATTCAACAATTGAAAAAATGTACCTTTGCAATAATGGAAATTTCCTCTAAATATAATCCCTCCGAGATCGAAGATAAATGGTATCAATATTGGCTTTCTCAAAAATATTTCGAAAGTAAACCAGATCATAGAACTCCCTATACTATCGTTATCCCTCCTCCAAACGTAACAGGCGTGTTGCACATGGGACACATGTTGAACAATACCATTCAAGATGTGCTTATTCGAAGAGCGAGAATGCAAGGATTTAACGCTTGTTGGGTGCCTGGAACCGACCATGCCAGCATTGCCACAGAAGCAAAAGTGGTGAAACTTCTTGAATCTCAAGGGATCAAAAAATCAGACCTTACCCGTAATGAATTTTTAAAACATGCTTGGGATTGGAAAGAAAAATATGGTGGTATTATTTTAGATCAATTGAAAAAATTGGGAGCTAGCTGCGATTGGAGTAGAACCAGATTCACTATGGAACCAAAATTGTCTGAAGCGGTAATTGAGGTTTTTATTGATCTTTACAACAAAGGACTTATCTATCGCGGTACCAAAATGGTAAACTGGGATCCTCAAGGTAAAACCACATTGAGCGATGAGGAAGTGATTTTCAAACAAGTTAAAGATCAATTGTATTATGTGAAATATGAAGGTGTTGATTTTGAGGGACATTTGGAAGTAGCTACTGCTAGACCTGAAACAATTGCCGGTGACGTTGCCGTTTGCGTGAATCCAAACGACGAACGTTACGCCAATCTTATAGGTAAAAAAGTTCGCGTGCCTTTAATCAACCGTGAAGTTTCCATCATTGCAGATGAATACATCGAAATCGAATTTGGTACAGGTGTATTGAAAGTAACCCCTGCCCATGATATCCACGATTATGAAATTGGTTTGAAATTTAACCTTCCGGTTTATGATACCCTAAATGATGATGGTACCATTTCTGAATTGGGACAACTTTACATCGGACAAGATCGTTTCGAAGCCCGTAAAAATTGGGTAGCAGACCTAGATAAAAATGGACTGCTCATTAAAACTGAGGATTATACCCATAATGTTGGATTTTCGGAAAGAACTGACGCTGTAGTTGAGCCCAAAATCAGTACGCAATGGTTCTTGAATATGCAGGAATTCATGAAAAAGAATCCTGAAGTTTTATCATCGGTAATGAACGATGAAATTAAATTCTACCCTGAAAAACTTAAGAATACTTACAAGCATTGGATTGAAAATATTCGCGATTGGAACATTTCTCGTCAGTTATGGTGGGGACATAGAATTCCAGCATGGTACCATACAAATGGAGAATTTGTGGTGGCTAAAAATGGGGAAGAAGCCGTTGCATTGTTTAAAGCCAAAGGTCAAGATGTTCAAGTGGCTGACCTTAAACAAGATGAGGACGTATTAGATACTTGGTTCAGTAGTTGGTTGTGGCCAATTTCTGTGTTCGACGGTTTTGATCCCTCAAATAAAGAAGAATTAGATTATTATTATCCTACAAATGATTTGGTTACTGCCCCTGAAATTATGTTCTTCTGGGTGGCAAGAATGATCATGTCTGGGTACGAGTATAAAAAGGAATTGCCGTTTAAAAACGTTTACTATACGGGCATTGTTCGCGACAAACAACGTCGTAAAATGAGCAAAAGCTTGGGTAATTCACCTGATCCATTGGACTTAATTGCCAACTACGGTGCTGATGCGGTTCGTTTGGGAATGTTGCTGTGTTCGCCTGCTGGAAATGACATTTTGTTTGATGAATCTCAAATTGAGCAGGGTAGAAACTTCTGTAATAAAATTTGGAATGCCTTCAGGTTGGTACATGGTTTTGAAGCCATCGATACTGATATGAGAGCGTATGAAAAACAAGGCATCGAATTGATGAAAAACAAAATCAGTCAAGTTATTGCAGAAAACGAGGCGCATTTTGCTGCTTTCAGATTGAGCGATGCATTGATGAACTTGTATAAATTAATTTGGGATGATTTCTGTAGTGTTTACCTTGAGGTTATCAAACCGGCATTCGGAGAGAAAATTTCTATGACGGCAAAAACTGAAACCCAAGAAATTTTCAAAACATTGATGAAGGCCATTCATCCGTACATGCCATTTATCACCGAAGAAATTTATCAAGCGTTTTCAACTGCCAACGGTGTTTCTTGCACCATCAGCGATTATCCATCTGCGCAAGGAGTAGTAGCCGAACAGTTGGAAATTCCTATACAGTTTGTTTCAGAAATCCGTAATATTAGAAGCCAAAAGGGATTGTCCCCTAAAGAAAAACTGGAAGTATTCATGTTGAAACCTTCTAGTGAGATTTCGAAATATCAAGATTTAATTGTGAAGCTTTCAAACATTGATTTGACATTCGAAAATACGGACTCAACCAATGCTGTAGTGTTTATTTCTGGAACTTCGGAGGTGAAGGTGATTTTGAATATTGAGATCAATAAAGAAGAGGAAATCGAGAAACTTCAAAAGGAAATTGAGTATCTGCAAGGATTTATTGGTTCAGTAGATAAAAAACTTTTAAATGAAAAATTCATGGCCAATGCCCATCCAGATGTTGTTGCAAAAGAGCAACAAAAGAAAAATGATGCATTAACCAAAATTGAAAATTTGAAAGTTCAAATTCAATCTCTATCGTAATTATATTTCATCGTAAATAGGCGATGATTAGTCACTTTTTATAGCGTAATAGCAAATAGTCGCTAAAATCTTAGCTAACCTCAGTTGGGGTAGACCTGCGTGTCTGCCCCAACTAATAATAAACGTTTTGGCGAATCTCCGTAGGGGCCAACAACCGCTAACGTTGGGTCAGACGGATAACGTTGAGCCCAACCTATAGCGTTGGGGCAGACCCACGTGTCTGCCCATTTAAATAGATTTTAAAATAAAATCTAAGAATATGAAAAAAGGGCAGACCAATTTATAAAAAAAAGGCAGACACATAGGTCTGCCCCGACTGAGAAAAAATAACGAATTAAAATTCAGGACAAATTAACGGCTTGGATTTTTGTAATTGAACGCCAACCATTCTAAAACCTACATAACTTTTGGCTTCATCATATTTAATTAATGTGCGGCTACCAATGGTACAAGTTGCTTCGGGAAGATTCCAAGCACCACCTTTTACAATATATCCTTCAATCGTTTTTTGATTCTTGAGATCATTCCAACTGTTTATAATGTAACTAGGGATTTCAGGTTTTGCTTCCAAAGATTCTGTAATATTGGCTTTAACTGGTGTCATGGTTAATTCGGCAACATTTCCTTGTATGTTGTAACAACCCGCATCATTTGGAAAATAGGAATTTACCGGTGTTTGAATCATTCCAGTAGATCCAAATAAAGCGTCTTTTTTATTGGATGGCCTAAAATTTGCAATGTAATTGCCTTTTGAATTTCGTAAGAAGTTATTGTTTACAGGGGAACCAGACGATTTTTTTGAAGGTTTTTCGGCAACCACAGAAGCTGCGCGTTCCCATTCCAATTCGGTTGGTAATCGATATTCAACAATATCTGATTTGACTTTCGAATTCGAAATTACAGGGTGTTTTTCAGTGTACCATTTGCAATACATCTGTGCCTGTTTTACTGAAACACAGGTAACAGGATAATTGTTGTAAGATGGATGTGTAAAATAATAATCACGCATCGGTTCATTGTATAACAGTGGGGAAACTTTCGCCCATACTTCAGTTTTTGGAAAAATTGAGACACCATTATATTGAATTTTATTCCAATTTAAATGATTAATCCCCAATTCTTTCCATGTAGCAATCGGCGATTTTGAAATTTCCGTTGAATCAACATAACCCAACCAAGATACAACCGCATTTAAGTATTCTACAGATTCAAATTTGTGTATTTTTGCAATTTCTGGTCGGTTTTCCTTCATCCAATTTTGAATACAATCTTCAACAAATGCCCTGTATTCTTGGTTTGTAACTTCATATTTGGAAATGAAAAATGAGGGACCTGTTACAGTTTTATGCTTTTCATAAACCTGGTTGGCATTTAAATGAAGATTAAGAAATAGAGTATCGTTCAAATCAATGACATTCATATTGTTAAAATCTGTTACCTGTA
>CAZBMF010000128.1:0-5308 GCA_964492925.1 uncultured Rhizobium sp.
CCTGCTACCGACAACAGACCAGGAGAAAATGCCATTTGCCCAGGAGATATTATCACCACATTAGACGGAACCACCGTTGAAGTGTTGAATACAGATGCTGAAGGACGTTTGATTTTGTGTGATGCATTGAGTTTCGCCAAAAAATATGATCCAATGCTGGTGTTTGATTTTGCTACGTTAACAGGCGCTGCCGCCAATGCTATCGGCAGTTATGGTTGTGCCGTGATGGGCACAGCTTCAGAGTCCCTCAAAAATGAAATCAAAGAAAGCGGTGATGAAATGTATGAAAGAATGGCGGAATTGCCGTTATGGCCTGAATATGGAGACGAAATGAAAGGCGAAATTAGCGATTTGAAAAACCTCGGTAAAGGTGCCGGTGGCGCTCAAACCGCAGCCATGTTTTTAAAACATTTTACAGCCTATCAATGGTTGCACTTTGATATTGCTGGCACGTCTTTTGCACATGCTCCTAAGGGCTATATTTCTCAAGGCGGCACAGGTTTTGGCGTGAGAATGATGTTGAATTATTTTATAAAAAAATACAATGGAAAATAGAATGATAAAAGTTGGAATTACCCAAGGTGATCCGAACGGAATAGGGATGGAGTTGATTCTGAAAACATTCTCGGAAGAAAGTATCTATAAATATTGTATTCCTGTATTATATGCCTCTCCAAAAGTGTTTGGCTACTATAAAAAAGCCTTGAACATGGAACAACCCATGTACCATTTGGTGAAATCTGCCGAAAATGCAGTTGAAGGAAAATTGAACTTGGTAATTTCTAGTGATGATGCCATTGAAATTCAAATGGGCCAACCAAGCGAAATTGCGGGTAAAGAAGCCCTGAAATCACTTGATGCCGCACTCAATGATATTCATCATTTGGATGCATTGGTAACGGCCCCTTTGGATAAATCAACTGTGGCACCACATTCTAACGGATTTACAGGCCATACTGGATATATTGCAAATTACCTAAAAGCAGAAAATTACGCCATGTTTTTGGTGAGTGATGAGTTAAGGGTTGCTTTGGCCACAGAACATATTCCTCTTACGGCTCTCGGTAAAGCGTTGAACGCTGATACCATTATCAATAAACTTCATGTAATGCACCAATCCCTCCGCGAAGATTTTGGCATTACCAAGCCTAGAATTGCTGTTTTAGGATTGAATCCGCACGCTGGCGACAATGGTTTGTTGGGGAAAGAAGAGCTTGAAATCATTCAACCTGCCATCAAAACAATCTTTGATCAAGGTAAATTGGTATATGGTCCGTATTCTGCAGATTCATTCTTTGGAAGTGGGCAATACAAATCTTTTGATGCAGTTTTAGCCATGTATCACGATCAAGGTTTGATACCATTTAAAACATTTGCTTTTTACGATGGAGTTAATTACACTGCAGGATTGCCCGTAGTGAGAACTAGCCCAGATCACGGTACTGCTTATGCTTTGGTAGGAAAAGGTACAGCTGAAACGCTAAGCTTTAGAGCCGCTATTTTTGACGCCATTCGAATTGTGAAAAATAGATTGCAATTTGTAGACGACTATAAAAATCCGCTTCCCTTTGCAGAGTTGCGAAGAGAACGATTCAGAATCGATTTCTAACCCTTATTGTTTACCTGAATTGTTTGTGGTTTGCTGCTGCAACCAATGTGTCATTGCATCCATTGCCTCTTGAGAAATGGTTTCTTCTAAGGACAAATATTCGGATGGATTTCCAGTTTTGCACCTTTGCAACAAGTGATTATGTCCCTCAAGTCCAATGAATTCAATATTTCTTCCAACCAATTTTAATTGATCTACAGCTTCTTTGCTTTTGTCAAAAGGAATTTGCTGATCCATTTTTCCTTGTAATATGATCATGGGAATTTTGAGTTGAACGGCATCTGTTGCAGGATTGCTTTGCAAAAAATATCGCATCCATTGCGATTCATTTAAAGGAGAATAAAGGTCGGATAATATCGTTTCAAATTTGCCTTTGTATTGCTTTTCGAAATACTTTTTAACTTTTTTATGATGATTTTTAATTTGAATTTTATCAGTTTTTTGCCAAAAATCAATGCATTTCTTGATGCTAGCGATTTTCTCTGTTGTACTCAATACCGTGTCGTTTTTGTCTAATTCATTCAGGATAACTTCGTGTAAAAACAAATAGGATTCAATGACTTCATTTGGGGCATTTGCGTTTTTCAAAGCCCAGAAATTTTGGAAGATATTGATTTCTTTTCCACCGCACATTGGAGGCGCTAATCCGATAATTCCCTTTATGTTGGAGATTGATTTTGCAACACCAAAAGCAATGCTACCACCTTCTGAATGTCCCAACAAATAAATTTGAGTAGAGTCAATTTCCGCATACTTTTTGATAAAATTTACATAATCAATGCCATCTTCGATTAGATCTTTGGTTGAAAAATCGTATTTGTCTGGGCTCATTTTGGTTTCACCAGCACCACGGTCATCAACTCTCATTACAGCATAACCTTGCTTGGTGAGTAAATCTGCCAAAACGGCAAAAAGTTTGTGGTTTCCAATGGTTTCGTCTCTGTCTTGGCTGCCACTTCCCGTATAAAATACAACAGTAGGGTAGTTTAATTTCAATTCATTTTTCTCAGAAATATTTGGTTTTGTAACGGTTCCGGCAAACTTTATTTTGCCATCGCGGTTGGAAAATGTTACAAATTCTTCTCTGTAATTTAATGGCCTTTTGGGCGTTTGAGGTTTGTCGGTTTTTAAAGGTCCCCAGTGCTTTTTTAACGTGAGGGGAATCGATTGTCCATTTTGTACAAAAGTGCCGCTGATGATATTGGTATCCGTAAATTTGCCATTGAATTTCGCCTGTAAATTGAGGATATCAAATTCAACGTTTTTCTTTTTGAGGGATGTTTGATCAACTGGGTAGTTTTTTAACTTTTGCACTGGTACATCGATCCTGGATTGATAGATAGTTTCTTCTTTGGAAATGGTATTTTTTTTCACATTGAAGTGGATGCCAATTTCCATTCCCTTGAAGTTGAGAGTTCCAATCCACTTTCCTTCAAAATTACTTTGAGCATTGGCGAAACCTGCGCTTAAAAAAAACAAAATCAAACTCAATCCAAATCTTTTCATGATACAAATTAAACACATTCAGAATAAAATGCATTGTACATGAATTGAAATTGGGTAATTTTGATTCGTTGAATTTACAGTTGCATCAATATCCGCACTGGCTCTTGAACAAGCCTAACCGAATACATCTTAGTTGGTGGTTCAAAAAAGTGGTGTATCAAAGAACCAAATTTATTAAGTCGTTTCTGCGGAGAGACTTAAAAGAGATTGATTCACAAGGGTTTAATATTTTGGATATTGGTTGCGGCGACGGTCAATTTGCGTTTTATGCAAATAAAATTTCACCAAATATTCGCATTTTTTGCAATGATTTGGATAAAAATAATTTGCAATTTGTGAGCAATTATACTCGAGAGAATAAATTAAATAATATCCAGACTGTTGACGGCAATACCGATATACTGGGGTTGAAATTCAATCGCATTTGGTTGTTTAGTGTCTTGCAGTATATTGACAATGAAACGGATTTTTTAACACAATTAAAATCTCAATTATCTAAAGACGGCAAATTGATTGTGTATATTCCCATCAACCACATAAAGGTGGGATGGCTCTATATGATTTTGTTTCATTCGTTACCCAATTATGAATCCAATCATTCACGAAAAAAAGTATATCAGGTTCCACAATTAAATGCCATTTTTAATTTGTCGGGATATCAGGTTATTAGAACTGAATTTGTTTGCGGAAGGTTGGGTATTCGTTCACAAGAGTGGATGAGCAATGCGGTATCAATGGTTTCTCATGTAAATTGGGGTATTAAGATATTCGGCATTGTTTATTGGATATTGGCTATTTTGCCAATATTGATCTGGAAATTTTTAGATCGTTTTTCAGATAAAAAAGAAAACAACAGCAATGCTGCATTGTTTGAATTGACCCATAAAAATTAAGGAGCTTGTTCAGGTACTTTTTCAGGAATAGGATTTTTTAGTTTAGCCTGAACAGAAAATGGAACACCATAATCACCTTGAATTGTTAAATTTTGATGAACAAAAATCAAAAAATTAGCACTAATCCAAAATTGACAAACCAATATCCAAGAAATTAATTTTGGCTTATATGCATGAACCAGTAAAGTGAATAAAATTTGGATCATTGGAAAGAGCACAATCATGTAATGATCGCGTATTGGAATGCCCGAAATTGTGAATAGGATTGACGGAATAATGATGTATCCTAAAAATAAAAATTTGGCTTCTCTGTTTTTCCAAACAACAGCGCGAAGGGGTTTTGAAGAAAATATTTTAAACACAATGAATAAAAATATTCCTGACAGTAATATCAAGAAAACCAAATTCATATAGTTATATGGCGCTGACAGAAAGTTGGGCATGCTTTTTCCTAATGAATAAAAAACATTGATACCAACCGTGTCAGAAACCAACCGAATGAAAAATTCAAATTTGAAAATGTTCGATATGCTGGTTGAGGCATTTCCAGAGTGAGAAATTACATGCAACATCCAACTTAAACTCGGCAGTAAAAACCACACGATGAACATTGATATTTTCCACAACCATGTAAAAGCTTTAAAGAATCCGCCATCGTACCAAATTGCAGCTAAAATCATGCTGGCAGCCAAATAAAAACCCGACATGTGAACCTGCATGGTCATGGACAAGCCAAATGCCCAAGCAAATATTCCAATCCATCTAGAGCGCATTACAAATCCCCAAAATGCCAAACTAGTAAAAAAGGGAAGAAGGTCTTGTGCCCATATTTTTCTGCTAAAAATAATATGCAAAACGTGGGTAGAGGCTATGGCAAGTGCTGGTATTATTAAATGCTCCCATTCAGGATTCCATTTTTTTAATGCAAAATAAAAAATGATGATTCCCATTGTGTTGCAAGCCGCAACGGCATAGGCCATTTCTAACGGAGAGAAATGAAAATAACTGAATGCAATAAAAGGCCAAGTACTGACACCAGTGTTGACAATACCACCACCACTCATGACACCAATTTCTGGTAAAATATGATTTTTTGCCCAGTCTACGGCATGAACGTACATCCATTGCTCGTCCCATTTCCATTCCATATCATCCATCCAAATAAACCGCAATAGTATTCCAGCGATTACACTGAAAAAGAGGATGATTTTATGGAATGAACTGAAAGACTGCATTATGAAAGGCTGTATGAAATTCCTGGTTCTACAATCTGTACATTTTTAAATCCAGCATTGATTAC
>CAZBMF010000129.1:0-5270 GCA_964492925.1 uncultured Rhizobium sp.
AAAACATTTCGATGCGCTTTTTGAAGAAGTGGATGACGCAGCTACTGCATCTGGGATTTCGGGTAGGGGCAACAAGTTTACCATCACTTTCGATACCATGAATTCTACCAAAATTATGACCTTAGATTATGGTTCTACCAATGTTCTTTGTGATGATTGGATTTACAGAAGGGGTAAAATTGTGGTTACTTGGACAGGTCGCTACAGAGATATTGGTACGGTTATTCAAATCAATACCAACAATTTCTATCAAAACGATATAAAAATTGATGGAGTAAAAACCGTTAATTGCAAAGGTAGAAATAGTCAAAATCAGTTGTATTGGGAAATTTCAGTGAATGGAAGCATCACAGATATTGATGGAAAAGTATTCACGTGGAATAGCAACAGAACCAGAACTTGGATTGCCGGTGAAGGCACAAGGTTGATTCGTTTGGATGACAAATACTCGATTTCTGGAAATTCACAAGGGAAAAATAGGAGAGGTGTGAACTTCACTTCTACCATCACCAAAAATCTGTTGATTGAACTCAATTGTCAGTATTTGTTAACTTCAGGCACCGTGGAAATTCAGGATGCCGATCAACAAAACCGAAAAGTAGTGGTTGATTACGGGTCTGGTACTTGTGATAAAATTGGTACTTATACCGTTAATGGGGTTACAACTAAATTTATAAAGCGTTAAAATTCAATATATTGAAGTTGAAAAGACAAGTTTTTTGACTTTCCTAAAATATTAAGCGTATGCCCATCGTTATGAAATAAGGATGGGCATTAATTTTTTTAGTCGGTTTTGTATCTTATTGACTTTGAGCTCTTGCGGGGTTCAAAATTACTATAAGGCTAAAGACCTGGATGCCCAAATTTTATCTGAAAAGAAAAAGTCCCTCACTGTTATAAAAAAGTGGCATATTGAAAATGCCAAGGTCCAAAAAATGCGCGACAGTATTCAATATTATCGCCGGTTGTCTGTCCCTCAAAATCATGAAAAATGAACAGCAAGGTTTTATGTATTTTGGTTTTGTTTTTCGAGGGGTGTGTGAGCCATCAAGTTGTTGAAGATAAGCGTGCTGAACTTGAGGCGCTAAAGGCTGAAAATAAGCGCATCAAAGACGACGTAAAACAATTTCAGGGGTTGCAAAAAAAACTGATTGATACTTTCGAATACGAGAAAAAGGCATTTTTTGAACGTGTTGCATTGCAAAATAGCCATATTCCGTATTTGAAGTTCAAGGCTGATTCTTTGCTAATTGAAAAGTGTAATTATGCTACGAGGGTGGAAAAACAGGTCTATCATTATTTGAATTATGCTCGTACCAGACCGAAAGAATTTTGTGAAAAATTTATCATGCCCACTTATGATAAAAACAATTGGTATCAGCGCACTTTGGTTGAAACCATGATGAATCTTGCGCCAATGGGCACGCTTTTACCAGGTAGGAAATTGTATATATCGGCCGAATGTCATGCGAAAGTTTCAGGGAAAGCTGGCAAAGTGGGACATTCCAGAATAAAAGATCCAAAGACCAAACAAAAGTGTGATGAATATTTCATGGGTGAGTGTATTTCTTATGGGATGGATGAGGGACTGGATGTGATTTTGCAGTTGCTTTATGACTATGAAGTGCCGAGTTTGGGACATCGGAAAATCTGCTTGAGTCAGTGGTACTCAAATGTTGGAATCTCTATTCAACCACATGCCGTGTATGGATACAATTGTGTGTTAGATTTTGATTAGTTTATCAATTGATTACGGAGTTATTTTGTTTTGCGGAAAAATGATAAAACTGGATTTATTTTTAAGGCAAATCCGTAAATTGAAAATAATTTAATTGTAATAACTTAAGTTTGATACAAATAAACAATTGAATTATGAAGAAAAATTTACTAAAAACTACATTGGTAGCTGGCGTCTTGATGTTGATGGGAACAGCAAATGCACAGTTAACGTATTTTGCAAAAGCAGGATTGAATCTAAATGATTTGTTGCTCACCGAAGCAGATGGTAAAGATCCTGGGCTTTTCCAAACTGGAATTGGAATGCAAATTGGAGGGGGAGCATTGTTCTCATTAAATGACAATATGGGAATTGAAGCAGGTTTAGCTTATTCTCAAAGAGGGGCGTCAACAGATTACTCTAGTGATATTGCTGGAATTGGCACCATGAAAATTACAGGTTCTATGTTGTTGCATTATATCGATATCCCTGTAAGTTTTAAATATTCTCAAGAAGTTGGAAGTGGAAAATTGAACATTGCGCTTGGTCCAAAGATTGGAATTGGGTTATCTGGGAAATGGAGCACTACGGCCACAACTGATTTTATGGGACAAACTCAATCAAACAAATCCGATGAGGAAATGGTTTTTGGAAGTGCTGATACAGCTCAATTTAATAGACTTGATTTTAGTGTGGGGTCTTCAGTGAGCTATGAAATTTCGAATTTTGAATTTGGAGCGTCATACTATTATGGATTAACTGAGCATTATAAAAATGCTAAAGACAAAGAATCATTGAAACAAAACATGGTAACCATTTTCTTAGCATACCGCTTCAATGACTAACAAAAATAAACAACTATAATTCAAAAAAGACTCATCGAAAGATGGGTCTTTTTTATTAATCGGCAATTTCGGTGATGGTTAAAACCATGTCGGGGTATACCGTGGTTACATCATCTCCTGCTGTTCTGGCCATTCTCACTTTGATGGCAATGGCACTCGATGAAGTATTGTCGTAAACGGCAGAAATGGGGAATAAGTTCACACTTCGATCTCCGTTTCCACTGTTTCCAGCAGGGAAATATTGACGCTTTTCTTGTACAGCGGTACCATTGATTGTGATTTGGCTGGCAATTTCATCGTTCCCACCGGAAGAATTTCCCCCGATAATATGATTTGCATTGAATTTTACCAAGATTCTAGAATTGTTCGAAACTGGAGTATAGCTGTACGATAGAATATCGGTGTAAGTGGTTGAACTGTTTTGAATGTTAGTTGAAATACCCAAAGCTGTTTCATCCAACATCACCATGTTGAGCAATTGTCCGGGAGCAGAACTGCGGATGGTTTGAGTGGCCGTTACCGTTCCTGCTACGTGTAGTGCAGATGAGCCAGGAGTGGTGGTGCCAATGCTTACATTGCCACCTTTAGGATTGATTCTCAACTGTGAATTTGTGCCGTAATTGCTGGCATCTCTCGATTGAATCCATGCGCCCGTTGAGGAATTCATGTTGCCAATATCGAGTACATTGTTGGAATTGTTTCCTTGGATACGAATATTGCCATTGCTTGCACTTCCTGTGCTAGAAGGATTTACACTGGCATTGGTGACTTCTAAAGCACCTTTAGGACTGGTAGTACCAACTCCGGTTTGTGCGGAAATAGAAGTTGCGAAAACTGCAAAAAATACTGCGAAAAAGATTCTCATTATTGCGCCACCTCCGTGATACTTAATATTGCGTCTGGATAAAGGGTGAAGGTATCATCCCCAGAAATTTCATGTACGTTTATTTTGATGGTGATGGCATTTCCTGTGGTGTTTGAATATACAGCAGAAATTGGGAACAGAGAAGCTCCGCGTCCACCGGCTCCATCAGACTGAGACCAAACCGCTTCGCGTGTTTGTAGCGTGGTTGATCCAACAATGATGTATGTTTTCCAGTTGTCGTTGGTTGATCCCGCAACATCGAATTTGCAATGAAATTCAATGAATATTTTGGAACTACTCGAAACAGGGGTATAGTTAGTTTGTATGATGGTTGTGTTGGTGTTGGCAACAGCGCTGCCACTGGCCGAGATGCTCAAATCTGTTTCGTTGAACATCACGGAGTTTAAAATTTGTCCAGCAGCAGATGAGCGAATTGTACCCGTTGCCGATATGGCTCCACCCACATTTAGGGTGGCGGTATTGGCGCCTGTGCCAATACTCACATTTCCGCCGTTGGGATTCAAAAGTATATTGTAGTTGGTTGAATAATCAGAATTCAAGCGGGGTTGAATCCACCCGTAGGTTGTTCCATTAGTACCGATATCCAAAACTTTGGATGCAGAATTAGCGCTTTCAGAAAGTCTTAAAACGCCGTTGTCGGATGAGCCAGAAGTTGAAGGTGCGGCTGAATTTCCTTTGATTTCCAGTTTGGCTTTTGGAGTTGATGTGTTGATACCTATTTGAGCAAACGCAGCATTACCCAAGAAGATACTTGCCGAAATTGATAACATTTTTAACAATGATTTCATTGGGCTACCTCCTTGATTATTAGGGTATTGTCGTGAATTACGGTAATGGTATCATCAGAGCTAACGCGGTTTACTTTGATTGAAATGGTGAGTGCCGAAGTGCCAGAGTTCAGGTAATAACCGGTAATTGGAAACAGGGTGTTTCCACGACCGCCGCCCCCTTGTCCGGAGCTAAATAAAATTTTATTCGATTGAATGTTGGTTGAACCCACATAGATATGAGCTGCCAATTCATCGGCTGCACCACCTGTAATGAAACCGCGAGAGTCGAACTCTATGAAGATTTTAGAACTTGAGGAAACGGGGGTATAAGAATATGAAGCAACAGTAGTTTCGGTTGTTGTGGCTACATCTGTTTGCCCCGAGAGCCCTAGGTCTGTTTCGTTGAGAAATTTGCAGTTTAGAAGTTGTCCAGCGGCTGTAGAACGAATGGTTCCAGTTGCAGAAACATTGCCAGTAACGGCGAGTTTAGCTGCGGGAGTGCTGTTATTGATACCCACATTTCCACCATTAGGGTTGATGATTAGGGGGTATGAGGTGTTATAATTGCTCGAATTTCTAGATTGAATCCAAGAGTAATTGTCTTTCGATTGTCCGAAGTCAATTACAGCGGCGTTAGCTGTATTTGAAATTCTGAGAATTGCATTGTTAGCGGATCCGGAAGCAGCAGGTTGGGCGGTATCGCCCAAAATGTGAAGTTTTTGGGCAGGAGAGTTTGTGCCGATGCCAAATTGGGCGGTAGCAAATTTTGTAAAGAGTAAGAAAAATAGTGCAAGTTTATTTTTCATGAGGGACAAAGGAGTAGATACAAAAATAGGGGGAAATGCCTGAAAATACAAACATAAGTGCTGAAGATGGGGTTCGTTAAATTTGCTTTTCGAATTAAGAGAGAAATGATTATATTTGCACCCTGAAAACGGGCCTATAGCTCATTCGGTTAGAGCAACTGACTCATAATCAGTAGGTGCTTGGTTCGATTCCAAGTGGGCCCACTAGAAAGCCTCCAATTAATTGGGGGCTTTTTTATGGAGATT
>CAZBMF010000130.1:0-5268 GCA_964492925.1 uncultured Rhizobium sp.
ATTGAAAAAGATGGTGCATTAGAAAGAAGATTCCAAATGGTGGTGATTGAACCTGCCTCTCCTGCAGAAACAGTCGAAATCCTTCATAATATCAAAGATAAATATGAAGAACACCACGGTGTAATTTATTCTCCTGAGGCCATTAAAGCATGCGTAGATTTGAGCGTTCGCTACATGAGCGACAGACATTTACCAGATAAAGCCATCGACATTCTCGATGAGGCTGGTGCGCGTGTGCATATTTCTAATATTCATGTTCCTCTTGAAATTCTTGATCTTGAAAGCAAAATAGAAGAGATTAAAATCGAGAAAAATAGAGTTGTCAAAAGCCAAAATTTTGAAGAAGCGGCTAGACTTAGAGATACAGAAAAGAAATTACTCGAAGATTTAGAAATTGCCAAAGCTCAATGGGAAAATCAAAGCCGTGAGAATAAATATGCGGTCACAGAAGATGATATTGCGGCAGTGATAAGTATGATCACTGGCATTCCTGTAAAAAGGATGGCAGAAGATGAAAGTAAACGTTTGCTTAAAATGGCCGAAACCCTTCAAAATAGGGTAATTGGACAAGAAAAAGCCGTGGCAAAACTCGCTAAAACCATTCAAAGAACCAGAGCCGGTTTCAAAGAACCTAACAGACCTATTGGATCGTTTATTTTCTTGGGTCCAACCGGTGTTGGTAAAACGGAATTGGCAAAAGCACTCTCTGAATTCTTGTTTGATTCAGATGATGCTATGATTCGTATTGATATGAGTGAATTCATGGAGAAGTTTGCCGTAAGTAGATTGGTTGGAGCCCCTCCAGGTTATGTTGGATATGAAGAAGGTGGTATGCTTACCGAAAAAGTGCGCAGAAAACCTTACAGCGTTATCTTGTTTGATGAAGTTGAAAAAGCCCATCCGGATGTGTTCAATTTATTGCTACAAGCGCTTGATGAGGGACAAATGACCGATTCATCAGGAAGAAAGATTGATTTTAGAAATACCGTAATTATCATGACTTCAAACATTGGTTCTCGACAATTAAAAGAGTTTGGAACTGGTGTTGGATTTGGAACAAATAACAAAGAAATTAGTCGTGAAAAAGATTCTAAACAAGTAATTGAATCTCAGTTGCGTAAGTTTTTCTCGCCTGAATTCTTGAACCGAATTGACGATGTGATTGTTTTCAACTCACTTGACAAAGAGAATATCATCAAAATTTTGGATGTTCGTATGTCTAAAATGCTCAAGAGAATTGAGGATATTGGATATCAAATTACCCTCACTGATGCAGCAAAAGAATTTTTAGCGGAAAAAGGATTTGATCCTGATTTTGGTGCAAGACCTTTGCAGCGTGCTTTACAAAAGTATCTTGAAGAGCCATTAGCTGAAAAAGTTTTGCAGGGAGAACTTAAAGAAGGTGAGGAACTAAAGGTTGATTATACTTCTGGAAATGATGAATTAACAATTGGTACGGCGAAAGCAATTAAAGCACCGAAAACGAAAAAAGAAATTAAGGAATAATTCTTCGTATTCCTGAAAAACGAGATTTATAATAGGGGGCATTTAGTTGGTCATAACGAATGCCTCCTCTATTTGCGGAGTGTATGAAAAAAACGTTTCCATTGTTTACCTCTGTCACAATTCCCACATGACCAATTCTTTTATTTCGTCTGGAGCCTTTGAAACAAATAACATCTCCAGGTCGGCAATCATCAACTGATACAGCCATTCCATATTTGTTGAATTCGGATGAACTTGCTGGTGTTTTAATGCCCAATGTATTCCAAAAACAGTGTCCTACAAATCCACTGCAATCAAAGCCGCGGGGGTCTTTTCCTCCCGCTCTATAGGGTGTACTTAAATGTTTGCGCGCTTCATTTAACAATTGGTTGATTTCAGCAACATTTTCCATGCTTGGACCAACGCTTGGTTCATTCATCAACTCCTCATATTCTTTTTCAAATACTGAGTCAATTTCTTGCGCTTGAATTGGATTTGCAAACCAAAAAAGAATGTAAAGAACGAGGGTTACTTTTAATTTACCCATTTCTTGAATTCTTTATATCGTTCGGTATAAGTATTTCCTGGTTTGCCACCTAAATCTTGCCATTTCTTTTTCATGTTGGCAATTCGGTTATCAGGATTTGGATGGGTGCTTAAAAATTCTGGAATTCCAGATTTTTGTCCCTCCTTTTCAATTTTCTCAAAGAAACCAGCTGCGCCAATTGGATTATAAGATGTTTTATAAAGCCATTCAACACTGCAATTGTCAGCCTCTGTTTCGGCGTCACGACCATAATTAAGTTCAACCACACCTGAAGCAATTCTGGCCAATTGACCTTTGCCTTGTCCAAATACCAAATTCAAAAGTATTTCTGCTCCCAAACTCCGTGTTAAAGCATCTGTACTATGACGTTTTTCAGCATGAGCCATTTCATGTCCCATAACGCCTGCCAGTTGATCCTCGCTTTCAAGGTATTTGATAAGTCCAGTGTATACATAAATATAACCACCAGGCGTGCAAAAGGCATTCTGAGTGGTATCGTCTTTGATAATTCGAATTCTCCAAGTGAAATCTTTTGCATGTGCAAGATTGTTGTTCAACAAAATGCTGTCGCGGATGCCATTTAAATAAGCATACGCTTTTTCATATTTGGAAGGGTCCAAAATGATTCTTTCGTTAGTGGAATCTATGTTTTGAGCAACCTGTAAGCCAAGTTCAGCATCCTTAGAAACAGGGAAAATATTCAAGTCTTTAGACCAGTTTCCGCAGCCAATTAGGGTAAAAAGTAGAGCCAATGCAACAAAAAAACGCGATTTCATTGCTCTTTTACAAGCAAAAACTATGCCGAAAATTGAATTAAAATGGGTAACCTATGCCAATTGCAATTGCAGTTTCATCCAGTAAAAATCTGCCCAATGTGCCATTTCCCAGGTTTTCTGATAAAACCCATCTGTTGTTTAAATTTTTACTTGGGTCTCTTAGAGGAATTCCCCAATCAATCCGGAATAAAAAGATATTCAAATCAAATCGAAGCCCTATTCCGGTATTTAAAGCAATTTCGCTCATAAACGTTTCCTTGTTCAATACTCCAAAATCTGGATTTGCCACAGATAATTTGTTTAAATTCCAAATATTTCCAGCATCGAAAAAGAGTGCGCTTTCTATGAACTTTTTAATGATTGTAAATCTGTATTCCAAATTGGCTTCAAGTAAGAATTCTCCCGATTTGTCGAGCAATGATTGGCTGCTTTCTGGTGTGTTGCCAGGACCCAGTCTACGCGGTTGCCAGGCTCTTAAGCTATTGCTTCCCCCAATGAAATATCGCTTGTCATAGGGTACGATGCTACTATTTCCAAACGGGATAGCCAAACCGGTATTGATTCTAAAAGCTACACTGTTCAAAACATCAATGTTTTGTTTGAACCTGAATTCGGCCTCCATTTTTGCATATTGAAAATAATTCACACCGAACAACTTGTAACTACTGTCAGCTCTGAAATTACTCTCAGTTAACTGTCGGTACCAACGATGAGCATTTCCACTGGTTTCAAATCCCATTCTTGTAAAAACCGAAGATTGACCAGGTTTATTTCGGTTGTTAGCGAACACAAAACCAAATTTTGCGGCTGTAATGATTTGATCAGTGAAAACCCGCCTTACAAAATCTTGATCTAAAAGCGGTAGCTGAGGTAGAAATCCAGGGTTGATGACATTTCGATTGAAACTTATTTCAACTGGTGTGTAATACCAACTAAAATTTGGTTTGATAAATTGAAGAGATACAGATGCCGGGAGAGAACTACGGGTGAAATTTGGGTTGCTTTCGTATTGATAACTCAATGAAAAAACCGTGTTCTTTTTCTCATATTTCCTCTCTGCGTCTATTTTATCGAAAAACTTGAAGTTTGGTACCGTTAAAGTAGCAACCAACCCTTGCTGCAAACCCGTAAAGAAATCTCCAAAATTACCCTTCTTGTAAATCGCTTCAAATGAAGTAATACTGCTCAATTTGAACATTTCGCCATTTCCATTCGTGTTTTTATTGAAAAATGACAATATGCCAGCCAATCCAAAACTTCTTTGACTACTGGTTTGAAGATTTAATCCTGAACTACCTTGAGGCGAATACAACAATTGAGGTTCTATGGTGTATCCCATTCTAGGACTTGTTTTTAAGTTAATGGTGAGGAGAACTTTTGAGTTTTTTACGTCAATGTCTTGCTTGAAATCAACAAACACAAATAGCCCCAAATCAATAAGGGCCCTGTATGTTTTGGTGAGTTGGGTTTGGTTGAAAATCATCCCTGAATCTACCAACACCAATTTGTTTAAAATATCTGGGTCTAAAGGGTAATGATTCATATTCATACGAATACCCTTCTGAAAAACCACACTTGGATAATTGTTGCTCAAATATTCATCACTTGTAGTAATATTGATTTTTATCCCTCCAAAATGAAATTTTTTATGTTTTTCCTTGGAAGGTAAATTGTCTAACATTACAAATACGGCAGCCTCTTTTTTGTCATTCAACGTGTCGATTTCGTACCGTATGAAATCCTTAGAAATGGTGTAATATCCAATGTCTCTAAACCTGTTTGAAATTTGATCTTTTGCATCGTTTAGATTGTTCAAATTGCATGGCCACCACAACCTGAATTTATCTGATGACGCAACAAATGAGTCCAAATAACGCCTTAAAAACGTATCTGTTGGTTGCTTGTAAAGCGAATTTATACGATAGGGTATTCCCGGCTTTGCAATGTATGTAACCTTGGCTTTTCTGTTGGAAAGTTTCACAACATAATCAACTTGAGCATCAAAATAACCATTGTTAAAGAGGAAGTTTTTTATGTTTTCTGCTGAAATTTTTGCCAATTGATCGTCAAATATTACCGGTGGTTCTCCCATTTCGTTTCGGAGCTTCTTTCGCCAAGCAACAGAATCAGAACGCTCAGGATTTTTTTCATCTGTTCCTAAAGCATACAACCATAAGAAAATTGGTAGTTTGTTAAACAGCACACGTTTGTTGTTCCGATGCAAAATTTGCGCTTTTAAATCCCCTAAGTTTTTGGCATTCCCTTCAACAACAACCGAATTTTTCTTCAATAAATGTTTGTTTTGAGGGATGGTTTTTTTCACCCCGCAGGCAAAAAAAACAATCGAAAGTGAAATGCAAAAAATAAGTTTGAACTTAAATGACCGATATTTGTGGGGATTATTATATGACATCTCAAGCCGAACTTAAACAATTTGCTTCTTTGCGCTTGCCAAAGTTT
>CAZBMF010000131.1:0-5151 GCA_964492925.1 uncultured Rhizobium sp.
GTTGGAACAGACACACTCTTTGCCAAGCTTGGGCTTGAGCGTTGACTAGTGAGGCTTGGCAATGTGTGTGGCTGTGAAGGGTTAGCATTATAGTGAATCAATAAAGTCCTTAATATTGTCCCAAGTCCAAACTCTTGTGTAAACACCGTCTAAGTCAGTTCGGTCGTCTGAGTATGCCCAAATTCCTCTAATTTTCTTTCCTTCTTCTCTAGCACATTGGATTTCCCATTTTTGACCGCTAGATTTTAAGGAGTTCTTACTTACCAATACTATCACACCATCTGAGCGCTTTATTCTCGTTCTCACTCTATCTTTCCAGTCTTTGTCATATGGTTCTTTAACCGACATGTCGATATATTCAAATGGTGATTTAGTGTTTAATGATTGACCTTTTAAAAAGTCTCTTTGTCTTTCGTCTTCAATTGCAAAGGCAATAAATATTACTTTTTTGTCTGCCATAATTTCTTTGTTTAATGGTTAAATTCTTTTGTCTTTTACAAGTCTCCAATAATGGTAGCCCAAGGCTGTTAATCTGCAACTTTTCGAATGCATGGCAGCAAAATACATATGCTGCTCATCAACTGGAACTACTAAACCAACACTAGCCAACTTTTGTAAGTCTTTGAAAATAGAGACATTTTTCTCGTCTGCATGTGGTTCAACAAATTCGTGTTCTATCGAAGGGTCGTTTGTGAATTCAAAAGAAGGATCAAGTGGAAAGCGTTCTTCAGGGGAAGAAAAATATTGATTTAACTTCCTTAAAATTTCAGGTGCAACTTGTGCAGCTACTGTTCTTAAGGATGTAAACCTTGTGATATTTGTTTTAAAAACTGGTCGTTGGTCCCAAGGACCAAGTGCTTGGTCGATATATGAATAAATACTTCCTGGCGTAATATGACCTCTCAAGTCTGCTGCTCCGCCTTGCATTGCGTCTAAAAGAAGATTTGTAAAAACGCCATGCCCATTAATTTCAACTGATGCTTCATCTGCTTTACTAGCGGTTAATATTGAAACTCCTTCTCCAATCTGTGCATTTTTACCACCTGTTATTTTTGGATTTCCAAAAGAACCTGAATGGCAACAGTCTAAAATGATTACTCTATTTTGAGCCTTTGACTCATTGGCAATGTGTAAAATATCGTCCATTGATATTCCTTCGTCATTTGCTGTGAAATCGGGTGTTACTATAATTCCACCACCTGTTTCATCGAAGAATCCATGCCCTGAAAAGTAAAATAGAGCAGTTTCACAATCACCTGCGAACAAATCTTTGATTTGTCCTTTTAATTCGCCTTTTGTTTGTACATCTGTAAGTAGACGAACATCAAAATTTGGTGAGCCATCACCATTAGTTTCTAATGTATTCCCGAAAGCGGCTGCATCATTTATACAACCATATAGTTCCGCATTGGGATAGTTGTTAATTCCTATGACTAGTGCTTTTCTCATATGTTAAAAATATTTACGTTACGATTCTCTGGAATTAACCCTGTACTTAGCCATGAATCGAATTGAGAATAAGAAAATTCACTTTCGATTACCCATAATTTATTTTCATTAGTGTCTTTCAGTGGTAATTTTTTTATAAACGGGTAAAGCACCAAATATTCAGTGCCCTTAAAATATTTAGGCGGAGTGCTATCTTTGGATACTGGAATTATAGCACACTTATTTGTATTTCCATCAACGTAGCCTAATTCCCAAGGTATCCATTTAGACAATGTAGCGTTTGTAGAAATTGCAAGTAGAAGCGTTTTGGAGTTTTTCATTCGGTTTCTAACAAGAGTCGCTGATTCCTTGGTAACATTAGTTCTATCAAGTTGTGGGTCAACAATCCAATCAACATATACAGAGTAACCAAAATCTGTTAATTCTTGATAGAGTCCTTTCACTTCTTCTCTATCTAAAAAGCTATGAGATAAAAATATATCAAATTTTGTTGATACTGGTACGTTTCGAGCACTGAACATTTTAGTTTCAAATAATTTCTGCTTCGAACTTGCCAAGTTTTTCAAGTATGTACTACTATAAATTCCCATATTATATTTTTTTAATCACGTTTGCTAAGTTGTCCCATGACCAAGTAATTACCTTTTTTCCTTTCAGTTCAGGAGGTATAGAGCCTTGATCGTTCTTTTTGATGTGCATACCAATAACTGGAATTCCTTCTTCCTTGGCACATTTTATTTCCCACCTTGCACCGCTAGAGTGCCATGTGTTTTTGCTCAAAAGAACAATCATTCCGTCACAAGATTTGATTTTAGTTCGGCACTTTTGTTTCCAGATTTTTTCATCCCAAGGTTGTTTTACCGACATATCAACAAAAGTGAAAGGTGAACGCTCGTTTTTTGCTTGTGCCACCAAAAAATCTCTATATTGCTCGTCTTCGATCGCAAAACTGATAAAGATACGTTTCTTAATATCTTTTTTTGATTGCTCCTCGTCATTAAAAAGTGTTTTAAGAATAAGAGCCACGGCACCTGCACCAATAATTACTGGCCACATTTTGATTTTTTATTTTCGTTAAAAAGTCTCATTATTTGAAAAATTTAATTCCAAATTGATTTACCATCTTTTATCAGTTTGTCATTCATTTCATTTATTTTTTGTTTCATTGCAGAGATTTCTAATTCCAATACTTCTTGTTTCGAAACTATTTTGTTTTGGATTTCAATTGGAGGGCATGGAATTTCTAGGTCATGCAAATCATCTTTATCTAGAGAAACATTAGATGTACCTGTCATTAGTGATGCAATTACTTCTTCTTTCATTGCTGTAAGAATAAAATACAAGTATTTGGGATTTAATTTTGTTTCATCAATAACCTCAATCCCACACATAATATTTGCCAAAGCAAATTTACCTTCAATGTAATGAAGCCTTCTAACGCTAGCGTGACCGTGGCCAGTAGAAGAAACTATAGGTACGCATATTGCTTTACAATCAAAAGAGTAATCTTTTGACGTTTTAAATTCCTCAGCTGTAACTACAAATGGATAATCACCTTCCTCGGTACTTTGTGCTCCCGTATCTCCTTTGAAAATTCGAATCAAATCTTTTGTTAGTTTTATTTTTGGATAGTTTGATGAGTTTGCATAATGAACAGCTCTATACCTCCTGCCAATAAGACTAATGTACTTGTCTTCTAAAATTTCATTTTTGCTAACTGTATGGTTTTCTATCAAGGTGCTAGAGTACGGTGACCCTATTTTGTAGTTCATCAAAATTTTACTGGCTTCATTTAAATCATTTTTTTCAATCGGTCTTCTTGCTCCGGTTTGTGTATAACCATCATCAAATATTCTAATGAAGAGTATATCCTGTTTATTCTTACTGACAGCAGAATCAATAAACAATATGTGTGTTTTCACACTAGCATATGGCTTAAACACACCATGCGGCAATTCAACAACAGCATAAAGTAAATTGTCTTTAATTAACTTTTCCCGTAACGATTTGTAAGATGCGTAATTGTTATGAAGAACACCTTCGGGTATTACAATTCCTGCTTTTTTTGAACCAGTAAGGTGTTCAATTATATAATCTAGAAATAGAATTTCTGATTTGTTTGCTTGAATAGTGAATTTTTTATGAGGTCTTATGCCTCCTTTAGGAGTCATAAAAGGCGGATTAGCTAAAACAACATCAAAGGTTTCGTTCCAACGATCCTCACTACTTAAAGTGTCGTATTCGTGAATGTTTGGAGTATTAAACCCATGTAAATATAAGTTTACCAAACTAAGGCGAACCATATCAGGGCTTATATCATAACCCGCAAAATTTTGAATTAGTTTTTTTCTATCATCAGGAGTGAGAGAATCTCCTATGTTGTTAAATAGCTTCTTGTCCGATTTGTTGAAGTCAAAAATAGATTGTTGATTCTTATTGTCTTTAGAATGCTTTAGTAAGATATGCTTGTAGGCAGAAATTAAAAATCCAGCAGTGCCACATGAAGGATCTAAAATTGTTTCATTTTTATCGGGATCAACCATAGAAACCAAAAAATCAATGATGTGTCTTGGCGTTCTGAACTGCCCTGCATCACCTTGCGAACCCATAACTGAAAGCAAGTATTCAAACGCATCACCCAACTTTTCACTATGGGTATATTCAAACTCACCAATTGTTTTCAGAAACAGTTTTAATGTTTCAGGGTCACGGTAAGGCAAATAAGCGTTATTGAAAATATCCCGAAACAGTTGTGGAATGTTTGGATTTTTCTCCATTCCCTCAATGGCTTCAGAATAAAGTGTGAGCATTTCCGAAGCTGTAACTTTCGGGTGCATAAGCTTATCCCAAGCGTATTTGCTAAACTCAATGACTTTGTCTTTACCTCTGTCATTTGGAAATTCAGGGTCAGGCACTTTGTAATCAGAAAAGAATTTAGCTTGACCTCCCAATTCAACAGCTTCTTTGTCCATATCATCCATGAACTTGTAAATCAAGCCAATGGTAATTTGCTCAATCTGTGCTTTTGGGTCTGGCAGTTTGCCCACCAAAATATCTCGGCAATCGTCTATTCGTCTTTTAGTTTGTGTATCTAACATATACTCCTTTTGTTAAGCAGCGAACCGCTCTAAATTGATGTAATCTTTAATGTAAACAGGTATCACTTCCCTGTACTTATTGGCAACTGCCTTGAATTGTGAAATGGTAAGCGTAGGATGTGTTTGCAAGGCATGGAAATCTTTGGTTTCAATGATTTTCCGGATGTCTTGGTCAACGATATAGGCTTTAAAAAAATATTTCAAGGCTCTCAAGTTAACATCTTCCTCAGGTGGGTAAATAGAAATAAACTTGTCGAACTCTTCCTCTAGCAGTTCGTCTTTGGACTTGAATTTGGGGATAATACCAAAGATTTTTTCTACCACTTCACGGATGGAAACCTTTCTGTCAATTTTGGCAGCTTTTCTAATTTTTTCAAGATTGAAATACTCATGCGGTTTGTCGAAAATTTCCTGCTGGATGTGGCTTGCCACTTGTTCCCAGTTACCGAGTTCCACATTCTTTTTAATGATGTCGTCCATAATGATGCGGTCTTCAAACTTTCTGAAAAGTTCTCTGTCAATCCGCATTCCTTCTGGGCCAATCGGTTCTTCAACCAAACTCAATAATGGGTCGGGTTGATATGTCGTGTACTTATCAATATTA
>CAZBMF010000132.1:0-5115 GCA_964492925.1 uncultured Rhizobium sp.
TAATTTCCAAGCGGAAGAAGAAGCAGAAGCTCCAGCATTGCAAAAGCATGTTGCGCATGGTTCGGAAGGTTGGCACCGTGTTATTGAAAGACGTCCAATTCAAATGTTGGTGTTGAGTTTATTGGTGGTAGCAATTGGTGGTGTTTTTGAATTGATTCCAACATTCTTGGTGAAAACAAATATTCCTTCTATTTCTGCGGTGAAACCATATACTCCGTTGGAATTGCACGGTAGAGATATTTATATTACTGAGGGATGTTATACTTGTCACTCTCAAATGGTTCGTCCATTTAGAGATGAGGTAAAACGTTACGGTGAATATTCTAAAGCGGGAGAATTTGTGTATGACCATCCATTCCAATGGGGAAGTAAACGTACTGGTCCAGATTTGGCTAGGGTAGGTGGTAAATATAACAACTTGTGGCATTTCTCTCACATGTATGATCCAAGTGCTATTAACCGCACCAGTATCATGCCAAGATACCCATGGTTGTTTACCAAAGGAATTGATATTCGCAGAACTCCAAAAATGATCCGTGCAATGCAAACTTTGGGCGTTCCTTATGAAGTGGATTATGCGAACAAAGCTAATTCTGATTTAGAAGCGCAAGCAAAAGTAATCACCGATGATTTGATGCAAAACAAAGACGTTGTGCAAATTATGAAACTTGAAGGTATCAAAGATTTGACACATACACAAATTGTAGCATTGATTGCTTATTTGCAAAGAGTTGGAACCGACATCAAATCTGTTCCAGTTGAAACTTTACCTGAACATTAATAAGAATAAGATTTATGAAGTTCATCAATTATTTAAAAACGATAGACGGTGTGTCATTTTATCCAATGGCCTCTTTGTTTCTCTTCACAGCATTTTTCGGTGTGGTTTTATATTGGGTATTTAAGGCCAATAAAAAATACATTGACAATGCAAAAAACATCCCTTTAAATGATTAAAAAAATGAAAAAAAATATTTTGAAAACATTGGCTTTGTTTGTTGTGTGCTTATTTCTACCCCTGTATGCACAAAGTCAAGATGCAGCAGCTACCACTGATGTGGCTGCTGCTGCTGGAGCCGCCACTGCTGCAACTACTGCCGCTGTGAAAACTTCAAGCATAGATAGTTATATCCCTTGGATTTTAGTAACCACTGCCTTGGCCTTGGGTATTGTGATTCTTTTTATGGGTTCATTGTTGAGTAAAGTGGCCATCATGAAGATGAAAAGCAATGCCAAATCTATTGCCTTGTTTCTGGTTTCTACTGCTGCAATTTCATTAAATGCGGCAACCGAGAAAACTTCGGGCTGGATGGTGTCTTCTGGTCAATTAAATTACATGCTTTTGGGAGTGATTTTCTTCGAGGTTTTAATCATTCTTTATTTCGCTTATTGGTTGAAAGTAGTTTTGATTCCAAAATCAGAGAAAGTTTCTCAAAAGGCAACTGCAACAAATGCTTGGTGGGATAATTTCAACAAATCTGTGAAAATTGAAGATGAAAAAGATGTTCAATTGGATCACGATTATGATGGAATTAAGGAACTTGACAATGCTTTGCCCCCATGGTGGTTGTATGGTTTTTACCTAACCATTATCTTCTCTTTCATTTACATTTGGAGATTCCATTTTTCAGATGCTCCATTGCAAGTACAAGAATTGAAAAATGAAATTGCGGCTGCTAAAATTGCTGAGGAAGCTTATGCTAAAATGAATGCAAATAAAGTAGATGAAAATACGGTTGAATATAAGGCAGATGCTGCTTTAATTGCCGCTGGTAAAGAATTGTTTGCATCTAAATGTGTGGCTTGCCATGGTGCTGAAGCTGGTGGTGGTCAAGGACCTAACTTAACCGATGATTATTGGATTCATGGTGGTTCAATAAAGAATATCTTTAAAACCATTAAATATGGTGTAACCAATAAAGGTATGATTGCCTGGGGTGGTGAATTAACTCCGAAACAAATTGAAGGACTTGCTAACTATATCAAATCGATAAAGGGAACAAATCCTAAAGGTGGATTACCTGCTGCCGGTGAATTATATGTAGAAGAAGGTGCTGTTGCCGCAGATTCTACTGCAACTCCTACTGCTGCAACTCCAGCTGCTGTTGTAAAATAAAATAAAATAAAATTAAAAGAATAAAATATGAAAATTGATGAAGGTGAATCGTTTCGCGACAAGGTAGCAACCATTGATGATTCCGGGAAACGAAAGTGGGTATTTGCATATAAACCATCGGGTAAATTTTATAAAGCCCGAACCTGGTTATCCATATTTTATTTGATCGTGTTTTTTGGTTTGCCCTTCGTTCAATACAAGGGCGAACCATTTTTAATGTTGAATATTCTTGAGAGGAAATTCGTAGTCTTTGGCTTTGTATTTTGGTCGCAAGACTTTTACCTCTTCGGAATATCAATGATTTTATTCATAGTATTTATTATTGTCTTTTCTGTTGCATTTGGTAGACTCTTTTGTGGTTGGGCTTGTCCTCAAACCATTTTTATGGAAATGGTATTTAGGAAATTGGAATATTTCATTGAAGGGGATGCTCCAAAACAAATGGCTCTTAAAAAGGCCCCTTGGAATGCAGAAAAAATATGGAAAAGAACCGCTAAGTATGCCGTATTTTACTTTGTGTCTTTTCTCATAGGCAATACTTTTTTGGCGTATGTAATTGGTAAAGATGCTTTGTTGAAAATTATCACAGAACCTTTTTCCCAACATGTTGGTGGTTTTACCTCTATGTTGATTTTTTCGTCGGTATTTTTCTTTGTTTACATCTATTTGAGAGAACAAGTTTGTACTGTTGTTTGTCCTTATGGTCGATTACAAGGTGTTTTACTCGACAAACATTCAGTGGTAGTAGCCTACGATTATGTGAGGGGCGAGCCGCGTGAAAAACTTAGAAAGAATACGGAAAGAACCGCCGGAGATTGTATTGATTGTTTGCAATGCGTACACGTTTGTCCTACTGGAATTGATATTCGAAATGGTACTCAATTGGAATGTACTCATTGTACTGCTTGTATTGATGCTTGCGATTCAATCATGGAGAAAATTAATAAACCTACAGGTTTAATTAAGTATGCTTCAGAAGCCACTATCGCTGAAAATAAACCATTTATTATCACTGCAAGGTTGAAAGCCTACATTGTTGTTCTATTGATTTTGTTAACTGCTTTTGTGGCCATACTTTCTACTAGATCCAGTGTTGAAATGCAGGTAATTAAAGCATCAGGACAATTATATGTTGAAACTGCAGATGGTCAAATTTCCAATATGTACAATTACATGTTAATCAATAAAAGCCACAATAATTACGATTCTTTAGAGTTGAAACTAGATGGCGATGGTGTTGTGGAATTGGTAAATGGTCACAAATATATATCCCTCAAAAAAGAAGGAAGTATAAAAAGTACGCTGTTTATTAAAATTCCTGCCAATAAAATTTCGAAAAGAAAACAAACAATCAAAGTAAATTTGTATCATCGTGGTCATTTGATAGAAGTTGAAAAAACAAATTTTTTAGGACCAGTATTTAATTAATAAAGATATGAATTGGGGAAAATCCATTGTTTTAGTTTACTTATTTTTCGTTGTAGGTATTGTTTATTTGGTATATCGATCTAGCCAACAAACCATTGATTTGGTAGATAAAAACTACTATCAAAAAGAAATTCAATTTCAAAATGAAATTGATGCAACCAACAACGCCAATAAGCGTGGTTTGATTCCTAGCATCAAAAAAATCGACAATATTGAATATTTGATCATTCCAGATTCTTCAAACAGCAAATTGCATGGATTGGCACATTTTTACTGTCCATCAAATTCTAAAAATGATGTGATGATGGAATTGCCTGTGTCGGCAAATGGAAAATGGACATTACCTTCTTCACAAATAAAATCATCTAGCTATCAAGTGAAGGTGAATTGGGTGAATGAAAGTAAAGATACTTTTCAATCTGTGATCAATTATTCAAAATAAATGTTTGTCAATTTACTGGCTGGAGTTCTCTTGGGATTGGCAGGCAGTTTACACTGCATTGGCATGTGTGGCCCATTGGTTTTAATTTTGCCTTTTCAGTCAGAATCTAAATTGTCTGGGCTTTTTCAATCTCTATTGTATCATGTAGGCAGAGTATTTGTTTACGTAATGATGGGGTTGCTATTTGGGCTTGTGTTTCAAATAGTTGATTTAAAATATTTTGAACAGTATTTCAGCCTTGCAATTGGGGTGCTTTTTTTAATTTTATGGAGCAAGGAGCAATTTTTCAAACAGAAAGCCAAAGTGGGTGGATTGCAAACGTTCGTGTTGGATATGTTTGGCAAAGCCATGAAAATGAAATCTGTTATGGGAATGTTTTTGGCTGGTATGTTTAATGGAATGTTGCCCTGTGGATTGGTTTATGGTGCCCTTTTGGCTGCCTTTGGAACTGGAACTACTGTTGGGGCCGTTCAATTTATGCTTGGTTTTGGGTTGGCAACTATTCCCGCAATGCTTTTGGTTTATTTCGCTAAATCGCTCATAAGTAATAAATTAAGATTGAATCTTGCCAAGTTGTTGCAATGGTGGTTGTTGATTTTGGGGGTGTGGTTTTTGTTGAGAGGTGCCAATTTGGGTATCCCATTTGTAAGTCCTAAAATTCACACTCATTCTGGTCAACCTTCTTCATGTTGTAAACCCATGAAGTTGGATTAATTGATTTTTTTTTGCCTAAAAGTAGAAAAAACTCGATTATTCTTATAAATTTGGGTACAATTTTCAAATTTATGAGCTTCGAACATTCACAAATGGACTGCAAAACATGTACAAAACGTTTTACATCTGTGTTTTGTAAAGTTGAAAATGATTCAATCGAACAGATAAATGATGAAAAAATTTGCACTCCATACAAAAAGGGACAAACTATTTTTCATGAAGGTGCCCGTCCTTTCGGAATTTACTGCGTGAATTATGGCAAAATAAAATTGTCCAAATTTGGCGATGACGGGAAAGAACAAATTTTACGATTGGTTAAAGCCGGTGATTTATTGGGCTATCGTTCATTGTTAAGTCAAGATAGATACAACGGTTCTGCTGTTGCCCTTGAAGATTCTGGAGTTTGTTTTATTCC
>CAZBMF010000133.1:0-5069 GCA_964492925.1 uncultured Rhizobium sp.
AGACCCAATAAACATTGGAATATTCAACACTTTATTTCTGGCTTCAGCCAACGCTGCATCAATGGCTTTTTGAACATGTGTGCCATTTCCCATGTGAAATTCACCAATTTTATGCTTGATATCATGTGGCGGGAAAATTTCGTGCACAATGCCGGTTCTCACCTCTTCAGACCCAATAAACATTGGAATATTCAACACTTTATTTCTGGCTTCAGCCAACGCTTCTTTTAATTTTTTACGTTCAATGCTGCCAGGAGCGTACTCATATACTGGCTCATTGATGGCTTGAGGGACTTGGAAAAAACCGTTCATTTTTTGTACTTTTTTAGATTCACAAAAATACGAAATAAGTTCTTAGCTTTTAAGTGAAATATTTGCGTTTTATGCAAAAAATTACACCTGCTATTTTTGGGGGTACATAAAAAACAATCAAACAAACAACAACATTGTTTTAACGATTTCGTTATGAATTAGTGACCATACTTATTTAACTTTGCAGCAATGTATTTTTTCAGAAAAACGATTTTATTAGGGTTCATTTCAGGTGTAACTACGTTGTGTTCTGCTCAATCAATTGACACTGTAAAAAACAATCTATCGTCCCCCAAAAAAGTCAAAAATGTTATATTGATGATTGGCGATGGAACTGGATTGGCTCAGTGGTCTGCAGCACAAGCCTGTATCCCTCAAAAATTAAAAGTTTTCTCTCTTGCTGAATATATTGGACTTAGTTTAACTTCAAGTTCTAGCAGCTACATCACCGATTCTGGTGCTGGTGCAACCGCTTTTTCAATTGGTCAAAAAACCTACAACGGCGCCATTGGTGTTACAAAAGATAGTCATCCCGAATTTACCCTCTCTGAAAAACTTCATGTAAAAGGAAAAGCTACCGGACTCGTGGCAACTTGCGGACTTACCCATGCAACTCCAGCTTCGTTTTATGCCCATCAAGTAAGCCGTAAAATGGACAGAGAAATTGCATCGGATTTTTACGGTGGATTCATTGATATCGCCATTGGAGGAGGATACCCTTTCTTTGACACCGCAAAATTGGCCGAAGCAGGACATCAAGTTTTCGTTGGAACAAAAAACATCGATAGTCTAAATTGCAAGCAATTTGTGATGTTCTACGACACCGCAGTGGATGTACCCAAATATTCTAATGGCCGTGGAAACTTTGAAAGAAAGGCAAGCCTTGCTGCCATTAGAAACCTAAACCAAAATAAAAATGGGTTCTTCCTCATGATTGAAGGCAGTCAGATTGATTGGGGCGGGCACGACAATGACTCTAATTATGTGCTAGCAGAAACCCTTGATTTCGACTCTACCATTGCCGATGTGGTTGAATGGGCTAAAAAAGACGGAGAAACCTTGGTGATCATAACTGCAGATCATGAAACTGGTGGATTAAGTCTTGTTGGTTACGACAAAAACAACAAAAAGCCGGCCATGCACTTCTCTACACACCACCATACTGGCATACCTGTTCCGGTGTTTGCCGTTGGACCTGGAGCAGAATTATTCAAAGGGGTGTATGAAAATACCGAAATTCACGACAAAATTTTGCAATTATTGCAAATGAATAACAAAGAAGAATGAACAAACCAACATTTGGCATCATCATACCAGCGAGATATGGAAGCACCCGTTTTCCAGGAAAACCGCTGGCCATCATCGATGGAAAAACCATGATTCAACGCACCATTGAAGCCGCTTTATCGTCAAATCCAGATTTTGGTGTTGCCGTAGCCACCGACGATGAAAGAATTGCGGAAATTGCAAAAGATTTTGCCACTGTTGTTATGACAGGTTCTCACCATATCAGCGGAACTGACAGATGCGCCGATGCTTTGTCGCAACTGAATTGGAATTGCGATGTAATCGTGAATTTACAAGGCGATGAACCCTTTATTATTGCTGAACAAATTCATGCGCTTGTATCTTGTTTCACCAATTCTAATACCCAAATTGCTACCTTAAAAAAGGAGTTAACCGATACCTCGGACATACACAATTCCAATTTCGTAAAAGTGGTTTCAGGCGTCAATAATAGAGCCCTCTATTTTAGCAGATCACCCATTCCTTTTTTGAGGGATAAAGGGCACGTTAGAACTTTCAAACACATTGGAATGTATGCTTTTAGACCCAGTGCATTATTGGAAATCACAAAACTATCTCCTACTCCATTAGAACAGTCCGAAATGCTTGAACAATTGCGTTGGCTTGAAAATGGATATGCAATTGATGTTGTTGAAACGCATTGGGCAAGCCCTGCCATTGATACGCCCGAAGATCTCGAAAAATTATCGATGTAATTAATCTTTGAGTGAAGGACTGTCTAAAACAGGTTTAATTGGATTAAGATATTCAACATTGGCAGTGACGAAATTAGGATTTCGTATAAGTTTCATCATTTCAAAAAACAACGATTTGTCTGCTACCTTACCTGAATAACCCAAGTAGAAATCTGAATTTCCGAAATTTTGCAACATAGTGAATCCCAATTTATTCACCACTTCATTTAAATCATTACTCCAATAATTCAACTTTGGTCGAACCGTGATGTTTTTACCTAAAAATATTTCGGTGGTTTTATTGATTAAAACCTTTTGATGAACAGATACTACTTGATTTGAATGTTCCCAACGTATTAAATATTTCAACATTTCATTGGGATTCAATTCATCGAAATGAACAATTAAAATATTTTCAGGATATCGGTCAGAAATTGAAAAATCCAAGCCAATATGCGCTTTCATAAACTCATCACGCTCTTTATTGGCATTCTTGATATCCTCATATATTAATTTGATTAAAAAGGTATTGGGGACAAACGCTATACTTTGCTGGGTTACAAATTCATTGTATTTTGTAGGATATAAAAATTGATGGGATGTGTCTAACAAGTTCACCCAAAATGAATTTTGATGAGTTTCATGATTAAAACGACTAATCTGATTCCATTCACCATTCCAATTAAATTCAACTGTGTCAATCATCTTCGGAATCCACACCCGAAAGCTTTCACCAGTTTGGATATAGTTCAATTTTTTCAATTTCCCTCGAAAAATATACTTTATAACCAGCTGTGAATCTACCAATCCTTTACTAGACTTCGGAATAAAGTTAAATTCTCTGTCGAATTCGATCATCTTTCTAGGATTTGAATAATTCCAATAACCTACCTTTTGAACAGTGTCACCCGCATTGATCCACTTTCCATAGGCTTCTATTTCATTGTTCTGAGTCATCAATTGGTATCCTGAACCTATGAAAGTCTCAAACAAAATCTCCTCGGCCATACCCTCACCTAGCTTGTATTGCGTGGAATTCAATATTCTGTGGCTATTTATGACAAGATAATTGATTTTGAGGGACAACATCTCGTTGTTTAATTTTAAATCCAACTGGGAATAAATTCGCTCAAATGGCAATGAACCATCATTGATTTTCAAATTCTTGATTGCACTTAATTCAACCACAACTGGAATAATTGCTTGTGGACCAATAGCCGCAGGAAGATTTAAGAGATTTATTTTACACATGTACGGATTTTGATTTTGGATGAGTTTTATCAATGATAAATCTATCTGCTTATTACTTTTATTCTGCAAGTAGAAGGTATCAAATTGGGTGAAAACACCCCTCAAATTAATCCGTTTTATCCCATTCCAATTGTATCCAACCAGTCCAACATCATCCAAAACTGTTCTTTTACTAACACTTGTTTGTTTTTTTGTTCGAATGACACTCTCCTTTTGGAGCACCCATTTATGTCCCTCAAGAATATAATAAATCAATTTGCATTCGTCTACATTGTCTAAGATTTCATACCTTGATTTTTCGTGATAGGCATTTTGAATTTGAACATTGGGATAATTACTTAACAATGTGTCTAGGATGTATTGATTTTCAAATGAATCAAAATAAAAATAAAGTTTATGATGAAAAGGAACCCCCGAAAATGAATTGCCTATTTGCAGCAAAACCGACAACATTTCAACTTTGTGAAGGCCCTGATTTAACTTGAATTCATTCACAAATTCTGATTTCATGTTTGCTGGAAAATGTTTCTCATAAAACCATTTAAAGTCTGATAACTGGTTACTTTTTTTGGTGAATTTTGCAAAAGAATTACAATTTATTTTTTGCATTAATTGCAAATTAGCCCCATCATAAATCGAGATGTCTTCAATAGTTACCAAACGATCTGGATAATGTGAAGTATTAGGATAAGCATCTTTTAACCCCATTTTAACATACCGAGATTTCTGTACTTTTCCAGTAAATGGAACCTGAGGAGTTGTTAAATTAAACTGAATAGGTTCGAAATTAGAACCATCAACACAATGAATAGCCTTGTTTTTGATGAGACCTTCTCCAACCAAATGATTTGCACATAAATAAACGGCTTTTTCTGGATCTAAACGATAGATGCGCTTAGGAAATTGTTTGAAATGTTGAATACTGTCAGGATCTTCAACAATCAATTGAAAAACTGGAAGACCCACTTGCTGATTTATAGAATATGGAAAATTGACAAAAATCACATACAAATCATCCTCTAAATTTAAATGCGCCGGTATATTCAATCCAGGAAAACTTAAACCATGAACGTTTTTATTTTCCCAAAATTCCATAAATTCTGAAGTCGCTATTTTCTTCATAAATGGAAGTTTCAAACGTTGATCAACTGGAGTTTTATTGTCCTCGATAATGTCGGAAACGGAAGTGGACGGATATAGCAATTTTTCTCCAAACTCATTTGCCAAAGTCAACTTTAAGTTGGGAATATTGTTCGGATGTTGAATGTCTACAATTTTCACAACAAATGCTTGCAGGTAATCATAACCACAGCGTTGGGCAAACCCCTGTTTGCATAAAAAAAAGGAAACAATTGTGATTAAAATAGTTTTCATTAAAATTCCTTAATACGAAAATTAGTAAAAAGGTAAATGTATGATAAAACTTTAAAGTATTACCTTAAACTTTAAACCTTAAACTTTAAATAACCTTCATCCAACGGGTTTAAAACCTTCGAAGGCGTTTTTACAGTTGTTACAATAATG
>CAZBMF010000134.1:0-4984 GCA_964492925.1 uncultured Rhizobium sp.
TTCTACCTCAAAACCACTTTACCACTTACCACTTTATCTCCAAGCCATACCTTATATATGTACATCCCAGATTTTTGTCCTTCAAAATCAATTAAACCTCCATTCAAAATACCAACTTTCTGAATCTGTTTTCCCGCGATATCATATATTTCTACTTTGGCATCAGTAACAGCAATATCCCAACTAACCTGTATCTTGCCCTCTGTTGGATTCGGATACACCGAAATATTGGCAGCAGCCAAATTATCAATACCACTGATCGCAGTATTTATAAACGGATTCTCTAACCGCTTGCTTGTCCATACATGAAACTCACCCGCTTTGTAGCTCATCGACATATTTACGTCACTTACAACCAAACTATCACCCTTTAAATAATCATACCAAGTGCCCGTAAAAGGAAAACCTGGATAAACCGTTTGTGCCGAAACATCCGTGCTCCCATATACCAAAGTAGTAAAACCAGCACCATTTAATTGCAATCGCTTGTATTTGTTTGAAGTACTCAAATTATAAGAATTGGGCTTACTCACATCGTCATACTTATTTTTCAAATGCAACATCATGGCATTGCTGAAATACAACTTCCTGCGGTTGGCGTTCCCCGTCCAATAATCCCATCTAACCGGTTTGTTATCCAACCTACATGCATTGTTGATGGTACCATTCACACAATAATTGATTGAATAATCGTAACCCAATTCATCGAATTGCCAAATCATTTTAGGACCAGGAGTTAACCATAAATAGGAATACATCATGGCCATTCTCTCTAAGAATGTTGGATTGCTGCGTGTACTGTATCCAGAAGCAGAGTTCCCAAAATTAATGAGTTGATATGCCATTCTCTCTTCATCATGGCTGCTCGCATATCCCACCAAATTATTGGGGTCAAATCCTCTTTTTGAATAGTCAATGCCCCATCCAAAATCGCTATTGGCACTATATCCCATAGCCGCTTCCGTCATGTTGTAAACCGCATTCCCCCATAACATCATCCCTTTCTTCGACAATTCCACCTCTTCACTGTTATCGGCAAAGTGCTCCAAAATATGGTAAGCACCAGGAGAATAAGATTGCACAGCATTGTAATAATCTGTCCAAATTGCAATTCTAGAAGCATCATATGCGCCCATCGCTCCCGCATCATTTCCCGAATTCTTTTGGGTAAATCCTTTGCTCAAATCAAATCTAAACCCATCAACTTTATACTCTTCCAACAAATACTTTAAAATACGCTTCACATAATATTTGGTGGCTGAACTTTCATGGTTCAAATCGTAACCTACATTAAATGGATGCTTGGCAACAATATTGGCATAAGGACTATTTGATGTAGGTGCAGAAGCAGCATCATCCCAGTATAATTGACAAATGGGGGCAGTGCTAAACGCATGATTGAAAACAACATCCATAATTACAGCAATGCCTTGTTCGTGACAAGCGTTGATCAAAGATTTGAACGCATTTCGATTGCCATAATATTTATCAAGTGCCATGTGCGAAGCAGGATTATATCCCCAACTTAAATTACCTTCAAATTCCGTTACCGGCATCAATTGAAGGGCTGTGATTCCCAATCGCTTCAAATATGGAAGGGTATCTTGAATCGCCTTAAAACTTTGTGCTTTTGTAAAATCCCTTACCAAACATTCATAAATCACTAATTTTTCTTTTGAGGGACGTTGGAAGTTCACCTTGCTCCATGAAAACGTCGCTTCCCCAGGTTGCATCACCGTTACCCATCCCGAAGTTTTGTTTTTGGGATAGGCTTTTAAGTTTGGATACACCGCTGAAGGAATATATGAATCGTCCCACTCATTGAGCATCAATGGACTAAAGGGATCAGCTATTCGTTTTACCCCGTCAACCAAATATTGATAGCCCACTTCTACGCCCGGCTTAAGTCCCTCAATTTTAACCCAATAACAAGCTTTCGACGGATCGTAATTCATGAAATACTTTAAATCTGGTTGCCAATTTGAAAAATCTCCAATGGCATAAACGTAATTTTTATATGGAGCATAAAGCACCAAATAGGCCGCAGTATCTCCTATATAATTGATTCCTTGTTCCAATCCAGTTGGCATTGTTTGCTGAACCACCGATGGATTCACCACATAAATAACACTGTCTGATGCCGATTCAGAACCAGAGTTAGCAACCATTTTGATAGTATGAGAACCAACCGCAAAATTGGTAAACAACTGTTGCATACTGTCTTTGGAAGACAAACTTCTCACCAAAATACCATCCAAATAACAATCTATATTGGCATTTTTACTTGTCCAAGCCACTACCTTAAACAAATCGGTGCTTTTACCTAAAGTAACTTTAGATTCGGGCAATGTAATCTTGAGCAACAAACTCGAAGAGGCTGAATAAACGGGTGAGAAAATATCACCACCGGCAGAAGTTCTGCCAACCAAACTACCATCTTGGTTTCTAAAAACAAAGGCCATTTGCAAAATGACCTCGCCAGATTGGAAAGCACCAGCTTGAGCATAAAAATTCTTCATGTGATACCTCATTTTCCAACGGTTATTGCCAAGTGCCGTCATTTTCACTTTTGCATCCGCCGTGCCCCATGTCCCCACCACATGTTTCCAATCCGCCCCTGAAGTGCTTAAACTGGTAATTACACCAGCATGAGCATACACCTGAGATACCCCTTTTAAAGCAGCATTTCCCAAAGATGCATCATAAATAATGGTCACAGTATCGGTTTCCTTGGGAAAAACAGGCTCTACTGAAAGCACTTGCGATTGTAACTTTTGAAATGTAAGCAACATTGCAACACCAATGAAAATATTTTTGAATTTTTGAACGAACATATATAAGTGTTATTATGACGCAAAGTACGATAATTTTTCCTGTTTTCTTTGGAGTATGACATATTTTTTACATATTGCAACGGAAATGGCAGCGTACTTAAAACCGGGCTCAATTCTGATTGCAGAACCTTTTATCACCGACGATAATTTTTTCAGGTGTGTGGTGCTCATCATTGAAGACAATGAGTTCGGGAGTATGGGTGTTGTCATCAACGATGCTTCGAATTTATTGATGAAGGCAGCTTCCGAAGAAGACGGTGCTGAAATCACCCTCAAACTTTATTTCGGAGGTCCTGTGGAAGCCAAACAGACCATGAATTTCTTACACCAATGTGGTGACATCCCCAATGCTCTGAGCGTTGGCGATGGCATTTACTGGGGTGGTAACGCCTTCGATATTATTGAAATGCACCAAAAAGGACAAATCAACCAAGAAAATGCAATTGCATTGGCAGGGTACTGCGGTTGGGGACCGGGTCAGTTGAAAAAGGAATTAAAAGAAAAGACTTGGATAGTATCCAACTTCAAAAGTTCATATATATTCATGAACTCCAACTTTGTGTGGAAGAAAGCCCTATCAGATTTAGGTGGCGAATATGTGTGGTTGGCTCAAGCGCCAACGGATGTAAACCTCAATTAATCTTTTGATCTGCTACCACGAAATTTGTATACTCCGTAAGCAATTGCTGATCCAACTACAGCTGTAATTCCGCCGTCGATAGGTACTGCAAAATCAGTAACGTCATCGTCAAAACCAGCCTGAGCCATTAACAACTTTGTGCTTAAAGCAACAACCAAAAGGATAGATATTTTTTTGAAGTTCATAATTGAAGATTTCTATTTTTGAAATAGTAAATACAAATTAAGTGCCAAAAATTCAATTTTCATAATCATTTTACTCTGTTTCAGAAAAAATTAGCCTAAGTTGAACATTTAATTCCGAAAATTTCTCAAAAAACACACGAATAGACTCCATGTTTACATTGCGATTGTTAAAATAAACTTTAGCTTGTCGCTCACAATAAGGTGCATGAATTTCCAATAAATGTTTCACATGAGCATCTAGCAACTCATAACAACGAGCCATAGAAATTTCATTGTAAGTGTCAAAATCAATGGTCATATTCACCATTGAATCATTGATATAGTCAATAAATAATGGGTCATGTGTGCAGGATAAAGGCAACAAATACTCCTCAATTAAAATTGGCCTAAATACTGATTGATTGGAATCTTTATTTTGAGGGACATCAACCCATTTCAAATCCGCAGATTCGGAATATTCACTTCGGAAAGTCTCAAACTTACCCGAATCTTGGGGCAAAATACACACAACAAAAGGGACATTGATGTCTTTCATATAAAAATTATGCTTCCCCAATCCCCAATAGATTCCTTTGTAGGTCATTCCAACTGGTATAACTTCCATGAGGGTATCCTTCAAAATTCTACTGCTGTCTAAATTAATCAAAACGGCTTGCAGTGCAAGGTTATTCCCGCCTTGAATAGTTTCAAAATAAGACCTTAAAATTTCACCACCAAGTAAATTCGAGGGCCTGGTTCTATCTATATTTTCGAACTGTTTGAGGGTATCAATGTAATTACCAACAGAATCATGAACCAACGACCGATTGGAGGTATCTAACTGAATAAATTCCTGTACCTTAAATGGCCTAAACACAATTTGCGCCTCTGTATCTTTCAGAATACCAAAAAGAACCAAAAAGAGGAACAAAAAGCGCATGCAACAAAATTAGGAAAATTATAATTAGTGAAAGAAAGAATTCCAATAATATTGTCGTAGAATTCTCATTCGTCAAAAAGAATTGGGGGCACCACTGTTGCATTCGCTCAAATGCTTAGGCATTTGGCTCATTTGTTCGGGAACTACCTCCCTTCGGTCGGTGTGTTTTGGGGTGGCATTTGGCTCATTTATTTTCGGGAACTACCTCCCTGCGGTCGGTGATTCCCTAGTGGGGGTTCCTACAAACAAAAACAATTGCGCTACCGCGGCAATTGCTTTTTATTTGAAAATGCATTCGCTCAAATGCTTAGGCATTTGGCTCATTTATTTTCAAATAAAAAAACCCTCGTTTCACGAGGGTTTTTGTTTGTGGAGTTGGGGGGAATTGAACCCCCGTCCGGAGATG
>CAZBMF010000135.1:0-4832 GCA_964492925.1 uncultured Rhizobium sp.
GCGTAGGCCAGAGCAAAATGGCTGTGTATTTGGATTTCAAATACAACATGATGCAAAAATATGGCCGCACCGAAGCCAGCAAATTGAATATTGAAAATCCAGATGATGCAACTTTGTTGCGTCTGGGTAAAGAAGTTATCAAAGAAAAGTATGGCAACTTGTTTGACATGTACAAACAAATTACCGATGAAGATCCATACGAAGTGCCAATGCGCATTTACCCTGCTGTTCATTACACTATGGGGGGACTTTGGGTTGACTATAATTTGATGACCACTGTACCAGGATTATATGCATTAGGTGAAGCGAACTTCTCTGATCACGGTGCAAACCGTTTGGGAGCTTCTGCCTTGATGCAAGGTCTTGCCGATGGTTATTTTGTTATTCCATTAACAATTGGTGCTTATTTGAGCGGCGAAATCCACACAAAAGCAATATCTACAACCCATGAAGCATTCGAAGCAGCTGAAAAACGCGCAAACGAAAGAATTCAAAACTTCTTGAACATCAATGGAACCCGTTCTGTTGAAAGTTATCACAGAGAACTTGGATTAATCATGTGGAACAAATGCGGTATGGCGAGAAATGAAAAAGGATTAAAAGAAGCCATTGAAGAAATTAGAGCTTTGCGCGAAGATTTCTATAAAAATGTTCGTGTTCCAGGTACAGATAAAGAATTCAACCCTGAATTAGACAAAGCAGGTCGTGTTGCTGATTTCTTAGAATTGGGTGAATTGATGTGTATCGATGCATTGACTCGCAACGAAAGTTGTGGGGGTCACTTCCGTGAAGAATTCCAAACCGAAGAAGGTGAAGCAATGCGTGATGATGAAAACTTCAAAGCTGTATTCGCTTGGGAACACAAAGAAAATTGCAATTGGGATCTTCACAAAGAAGAACTAGTTTATGAAAATATTAAAATTCAACAACGTAGCTATAAATAATTAACAACATGAAACATTCGATGAAAGTAAACCTTCAAGTTTGGCGTCAAAAAAATACGCAAGCTCAAGGTAATTTTGAAACTTATAGCGTTGAAACCAATCCTGACATGAGTTTCTTGGAAATGTTCGACGTGTTAAACGAACAACTTATTCAAGAAGGAAAAGATCCTGTTGCATTTGATCACGATTGTAGAGAAGGAATTTGCGGAATGTGTTCTATGGTTATCAATGGCCGTCCTCATGGTCCTAAACAACAAATTACCACTTGTCAGTTACACATGAGAAGTTTCAATGACGGTGATACAATCGTTGTTGAACCATGGAGAGCAAATGCATTCCCTGTGATCAAAGATTTGAGCGTGAATCGTTCTTCTTTCGATAGAATCATTGCCGCCGGAGGATTTGTATCTGTAAACACTGGTAACGCAGTTGATGCAAACAGCATTCTTATTCCTAAAAATGTTGCTGATGAAGCATTTGAAGCTGCAACTTGTATTGGCTGTGGAGCTTGCGTTAGTGCATGTAAAAATGCATCTGCAATGCTTTTCGTTGGGGCTAAAGTAACTCAATTAAGTTTGTTGCCACAAGGACAAGCTGAACGACAAGAGCGTGTTGTTGCTATGGTGAACCAAATGGATGCTGAGGGATTCGGTGCTTGTACCAACACAGGCGCATGTTCAGCTGAATGTCCTAAAGGAATTCCATTGTCAGTAATCGCAACCTTAAACAGAGAATATACAAAAGCCAAATTAAACGGCAAATAATTCATTCCTAAACTAATAAAAAAAGCCCTTGTTACCAAGGGCTTTTTTATTGTATTCCTAAAGAAAATTCGGATTCAGAAATCTGGAACCTCTTTAATGAATCCATTACCAATTTCACGCGTGCAAATCCAGTTGGAGTGCGCCATTTATTAACAGCGATATCAAAATTTGCAATTTCGCATCCTATTAGTGCAGAGGCCAAATAATCCCCAGGTCAACTGCTGCTTGTGGGCACCATGAGGTTTGAACGCCAGAAGCAGATGGCAACAATGGGATATTCAACTTAGGTTGAACCAACAAATGCATTGTTTCTGAAAGTGTATAATCAATTCTTGAACCTAATGTCACGAAAATATTCGCTGAAGGAGGTGTAACTTTCACAACATTATAATTACCAGCAGCATTTGAATACTCACCATTTGATTGATAATCTACTACATAATCGTATTTCTCAATATTGTTCCCTTCCATTAAAGTGAACCCTTGTGTGCGCAAGGTCATTTTATGAGATAGCAACATTGATGGAGCAATTCCAATGGAATACCACCATTTAGTATTTTTCAACATCAAACCAGCACCATCAATTCTACCCAAATAATTCAAATTCAAAGCAAGGTAAGAATAGGAAAAATCATAATTCAAAATTTGAGTTGGGCCCTCCGACAAATTAGCATATACAGATAAATCTGGATGCGGAAGATATCCAAACATATTTCCCTCTTTTTGACGGGTAAATCCGGTAGTTAGATACGTCAATCCCACAGAAAAAAACTTACGATCTGTTTTTCGAATATTAATGGCAATTCCAAAATTGATGAAATTATTGGAAACATCACTTTTTGAAAATGAATCCATCAATTGCGAATTATTGTAACCAGCTTTCTCATCAGGTGAAACACTGCCTAAAAAACTTGTTGAAATACCTGGTGAAACAAAAAAATCAATGGTTCTATCCCATTTAAAATCCTGACCGAGCAACATCCCAGGAAAAATCACAACAAAATATAAGAAAAGATTCTTCATTTTAAAATTTAAGTTTATTCAATCTACTGTAAAAACGATATACCCCAAAAATAGAGGCCGCAAAAAGGCCAACCGTAAATCCTATCCAAACACCATAAACTTGACCACCTTCCCAAATTGAATTGGGTATATAGACCCTTTGAAACTGACCATTGATCCATTGAAAACGATAATCACCAAAATAATATGACAAGGGCAATGAAATAACCCAATAAGAAACTACAGATATAATACTTGCCCAAACAACATCCTTTATACCTCTAAGCAATCCCATTGCACCGGCTTGGATACCATCGGAAAGTTGAAAAGCTGCTGCCAAGAATAACAACGGCAATATAAATGGTAAAACTGCAGTTTCCACTTTGTACAAAGCGGCAATCTGCTCATTGAACAACATGAATAAAATTGCATTAAAAATTTCAAAAACTGCAAGTAAGAAGAATGTTGCATGCGCAATCTTTTTAATTTTAAGCACATTCTTTTCTCCATAACTATTTCCAGCTAAAATTGAACCAGCCATTGCTATACCACTAGCAACCATGTAAGTAACTGAAGCAATATTCAAGGCAACAGCATGTGCCGATAATTGAACGGCTCCATACCAACCAACCATGACACCAGAAAGAGCAAAACAAGCCCACTCTGCAAATGTTTGCAGTGCCAACGGAGTTCCCATTTTCCAAATTGGTTTCATTTCTGGTATGACTGATTTCCACGAAGGCAACTTTTCTGGAAGATAACGTTTCATTAAACTTGAATAACGCACATACCACAAACCCGCCAATGCCATCAATATTCTAGAAATTAAAGTAGCATAAGCTGCTCCATTAACACCCCAAGGTTGAAAACCCAAATTGCCGTAAATGAGCACCCAATTCAGAAATATATTCATTAACAAACCTAAAATTGTGAGTATCATGAATACTTTAGTATGTCCTAAACCATCCAGATATTGCCTAGAACTCATGTTTATCAATAAAGGTAAAATAGACCAACTTATGATATTTAGAAACTGCGGGGCTATTTCATTAATGGCGCCCTTTTGTCCCAACCAGTCAAAATTTGCGATTAATATTTGCAGAGCAATAAATTGAATCACAAAGAGCACAATACTCACCATTAAACTGGCTCTGTAAATTGCAAATCCTTGTTCTGTTTTCTTTTCACCAACCTTAATACTCACCAACGTACTAACAGCAAATAAGACCCCAAAAGTTAGGCCACTGAGCATAAAAAACAAGTTATTTGCCTGATTCACACTTGCTAAAGCATCTGAACCCAACTTTCCAACCATGATAGTATCGGCAACGCCCATAAGCACTACACCCAATTGACCCAAAATGATTGGATAAGCCAATAAAGCTATCTCTTTAATCTCAAATTTATATCCCTTAAATAAATAAAAACGCATTGAACAAGCAAAAGTACTCTTAATATTAAGATATAGACAAACTATTTGGTAAATTTGTAGCATGTTAGAAGTACTTTGGGAAGACAATCACCTGTTGATTGTAAATAAACCTGCTGGATTACCAGTTCAAGGCGATGAAACTGGAGATGAACATCTTTTGGAAATTGCTGAAAAGTACATTCGTGAAAAATACAACAAACCTGGTGCTGCATTTGTAGGACTCATTCACCGAATAGATAGACCTGTTAGTGGCACAATGATGTTGGCCAAAACTTCAAAGGCTCTCGCCCGTATGAATGAAGTTTTTAGACTAAAACAGAATAAAAAAATCTACCATTGCATCACACAATTTTCACTACCTGAAACCCAAGGAACCCTTGAGCACTATTTAGGAAAAGATTCAAATACACATCGCGCTTTAACTTACAATACACCAAGGCCTGGAACCAAACATGCGGTACTTCACTACAAATTACTCAACAATCGCGGTGATAAATTTTTATATGAAATACACTTAGAAACTGGCAGATTTCATCAAATAAGAGCACAATTAGCAAAAATGGGTTCACCAATTATGGGTGATCTCAAATACGGAGCAAGAGAGCCACTTCCAGACAGAAGTATTGCTCTTCATGCCTATCAGTTAATAACCCCACATGCCGTAAAAACCAATCCGTCAATCAACGTAAT
>CAZBMF010000136.1:0-4826 GCA_964492925.1 uncultured Rhizobium sp.
AAGCGATGGAAGAGGTTATGGAAATCCAATCAAATGCTGATATGGGATTCATTACCAACAACGAGCGTTACAACCAAGTGATTGACCTTTGGACAAGGGTGAACAACCAATTGGCTAGAGTGTTAATTACAGATCTTCAAAATGACGATCAAGGATTCAACCCAATTTATATGATGTTGGATTCAGGGGCGAGGGGTTCTAAAGAACAAATTCGTCAGCTTGGTGGTATGAGAGGTTTGATGGCTAAACCACAAAAGAACATTGGTGGTGCTGGAGATACAATTGAGAATCCAATTATTTCAAACTTTAAAGAAGGTTTGAACGTATTGGAATACTTCGTATCTACCCACGGTGCTCGTAAAGGTTTGGCGGATACAGCTTTGAAAACTGCGGATGCTGGTTACTTGACCCGTCGTTTGCATGACGTTGCACAAGATGTTGTAATCATTGAAACTGATTGTGGAACATTGCGTGGTATCAATATGGGTGCTATCATTAACAATGACGAAATTACTGAATCATTGTTCGATAGAATTCTTGGTAGAACTGCTCTTGATGATGTTTACCATCCAACTACAGGTGTTTTAATTTGCCCTGCTGGTAAAGAAATCGATGAAATCAAAGCGAAAAATATTGAAGACGCGGGAATCGAAGAAGTAGAAATTCGTTCAGTGCTTACTTGTGAAACATTGAATGGTGTGTGTGCTGCTTGTTACGGTAGAAACTTGTCTACTGGTAGAATGGTTCAAGCTGGTGAGGCTGTAGGTGTAATTGCTGCACAGTCTATCGGTGAGCCTGGTACTCAGTTAACACTTCGTACCTTCCATACAGGGGGTGCCGCGTTGAACATTGCTGCTGAAAATACCTTGGAAACCAAATATGAAGGTATGGTGAGTCTCGACAGTATGAGAACTGTTATCAAAGAAGTAACAGATGAAACTACTGGCGAAATCAAACAAACTGAAATCGTATTAGGTCGTTCAGGTGAAATTAGAATCTTAGATCCTAAATCTAAAACCATTATCACTACTTTCAACGTTCCTTATGGTGCGCACTTATTGGTGAAAGAAGGTCAAAAAGTGAAAAAAGGTGATAAAATGTGTACTTGGGATCCATTTAATACATTGATTATCTCTGATATCGACGGTACTGTTACTTACGAGCAAATCATCGAGGGCACAAACATGCGCGAAGAAGGTGATGAGCAAACAGGATTGTCTGAATTGGTGATCATTGAAAGCAAGGACAAAACCAAAGTACCAGTTATCCGTGTAGAAGGTGAAGACGGAACAGTTAAAACCTTCAACATGCCGGTTAAATCTATTCTTGTTGCTAAGAAAAACGCGGTAATTAAAGCAGGTGATATTCTTGCTAAAATTCCTAGAAGTGCAACTAGAACTAGAGATATCACGGGTGGTCTTCCACGTGTAACTGAGTTGTTTGAAGCACGTAACCCTTCTAATCCTGCTGTTGTGGCTGAGATTGATGGTGTTGTAACTTACGGTGTTTCTAAACGTGGTAACCAAGAAATTATCATCAACTCTAAAGACGGTGAAGAAAAACACTACCAAGTAGCGCTTTCTAAACACATCTTAGTTCACGATGGTGACTATGTTCGTGCAGGTCAGCCTTTGTCAGATGGTGCTATCACTCCTCAAGATATTTTGAGAATTGAAGGGCCAGCTTCTGTACAACGCTATGTATTGAACGGTATTCAAGAAGTTTATAACCTTCAAGGGGTAAAAATCAATGATAAACATATCGAAGTTATCGTGCGTCAAATGATGCAGAAAATGGAAGTTGTTGATCCAGGTGATACAAGATTCCTAGAAAGTGAAGCCGTTGATAAATGGACTTTGCAAAGAGAAAATGACTGGATTTACGACAAGAAGTTTGTTACTGATGCTGGTGAAAGCACCGAAATGCACGCAGGACAAATTGTAAGTCTTAAAGATCTACGTCAAGAAAATAGCGCACTTCGTCGTCAAGATAAAAAGTTGGTTCAATACAGAGATGCTGTTCCAGCTACTGCTACTCCAATTCTTCAAGGTATTACCAAAGCTTCTTTGGGTACTCAAAGCTTTATGAGTGCTGCTTCGTTCCAGGAAACTACCAAAGTTTTAAATGAAGCTGCAATTTCTGGTAAAGTAGATGAATTGAGAGGTTTGAAAGAAAACGTAATTGTGGGTCATTTGATTCCTGCTGGTACTGGTATGCGTCGTTTCGATAACGTAATCACTGGTTCACGTGAAGAGTATGATCGCCTTATGGCTACCAAATACGAAGAAGAAGAAGCATAATGCTTGATCTCTTTTAAGATAAACAAAAAAGCCACCTTTTCGGTGGCTTTTTTGTTTTATATCCCTTAACATACCCATTTATAGGTACAGTTTTTTTGCATTTTTTTTAAAATTTGTATCATGGGAAAATTCGTTATTCTATTAAGCTTTATTGCTTTATTTCCAATTTTCATCCACGCACAATCATATTTAGGGATTAATGGCAACGCTGGAGTGTTGTTTTCCAATGTTACATTTTCCGATGACAAAGGATCTCAAAACTTCTTTAAAAATGTGAGTAGAGTTGGTTTGTCAATTTCAGGAAATAAGAAAATTTTACCACTGAGTTTTGGCGAAGTTTATGCAGAACCAATCTCAATTTAATACTAAATTCAACTTTTCAATTCAATGAGATGTTAGGTTTTTTGCAGATTACAGATTGGGCCTTTTAAATATTGAAGGAAAATGGAATCAAGGCAACCAAAAAACGACTTTGGGCAGCTTTAGAATAGGTGTTACCAAATCTTTTTAATTAAACGTCAAACTGCTTTTGATATAAATTCCAATACATCCCTTTTTTTGCAATTAGTGATTCATGATTGCCCTTTTCTTTGATTTCTCCTTTTTCAAGCACCAAAATTTCATCACATTTTTGAATTGTACTTAACCTGTGTGCAATTACAATGGCTGAACGATCCTTTAATAACATTGCAATTGCATTTTGGATCAATTCTTCGGTTTGAGAGTCTATTGAACTGGTAGCCTCATCCAAAACAATCATGTCAGGTTTCATTGCCAATGCCCGGATGAATGAAATTAGTTGTCGTTGACCTTGTGAAAGTGACAATCCTCTTTCCATTACATTGAATTCAAAACCTCCAGGGAGTTTCTCAATAAAATCATACGCCCCAATTTCTTTTGCCACTTTTTCAATGTCGGAAGAAGACACTTCTTCATTTTTTAATACGAGGTTGCTTTTAATGCTTCCTGAAAATAAAAATACATCTTGAAGCACTACAGCAATTCTGCCCCTAAGTAATTGTAAATTATATTCTTGTATGAGATTGTCGTCGATTTTAATTTCTCCTTTTTGATGTTGGTACATCTGTGTAACCAAATTTGCAATGGTGGTTTTGCCGCTTCCAGTAGCACCCACAATGGCCAAAGATTTACCCGGGGATATGGTGAATGAAATGTCCCTCAAAATCCAATTGTCATCGTTATAGCCAAACCAAACACGCTCAAATTCAATTTTACCATCTATTTTTTGAGGGATGATGGAGCCTGTTTTTTCGATATTTTCCTCTGAGTCAATTAATTGAAAAATTCGTTCAGCGCTTACAATACCCATTTGAATATTGTTGAATCTATCTGCAATGGCTCTTACAGGACGGAAAAACAAATTAATAAACATAATGAAAGCGGTTAATTCACCTAATTTTAATGATTGATTGAAAATGGCCAATCCACCGTATGTTACAATAATTGCAAATGCCAAAGCCACCAACACTTCAACTATGGGAAAGAAAATAGAATAGTAAAAAATACTTTTTATATTGGCGTCTTGATGTGATTTGTTGATCACTTTGAACTTTTCATATTCTCGTTGTTCTTGATTAAAAAGTTGCACAATTTGCATCCCAGTGATACGTTCTTGCAAAAACGCATTGAGATTGGCAACTTGATTTCTTACATCTTGAAATGTATCCCTAATGCCTTTACGGAATTTGTTCGCACTATACAACAGGATTGGAATTACCAATAATGTGAGCAATGTTAGTTTTACACTGATATAAAACATACACCACAGAATGGCGATAATTTGCACCATGTCCCCCAAAATGGTAATGATTCCACTAGAAAACAAATCGGTAATTGTTTGAATATCGGAAATACTTCTTGTTACTGCAGTACCCACGGGTGTTTTGTCGAAGAAACTCACCTTTAACCGGATTAGGTGATCGTATACAAATTGTCGGAGCTTTAAAATAATGGTTTGCGCTATTTTCTCAGATAAATATGCGTTTACAAATCCCAATCCAGCCTGAACAATGAGCCAGGTAAACAATATACTGCACCAAAATAGCAATTGGTTGAATTTTCCAACAAGAATTACTTGATCAATAACTACTTTGTATAAATAGGGTTGGGTCGCGGTCAATAAACTTTGAAAAATGGTCAACAAAACGGCAAAAATGATCCATTTCTTTTCAAATTGGGCCAATTCGAGCAATCTAAATAACAATTTTGATTGATTGTTCCACTTTTTATTGTTTTCTGTCATTGGATTTACAAAACTAATTTCTAGATTCTAAATGCCCTAATTTTATTAGTGTTGAGCCTCAATTGTGTAAAACTTTTGTTCCGCAACAATTTGCATTGAAATCAATCCTATGGTTAATATTGCAGTATGGCTCGTCACATTGCAATAGCTGGTAACATCGGTGCAGGTAAAACTACTTTAACCCATTTGTTGGCTAAACATTACGGTTGGGAAATGCAACTCGAAGACATGGATGATAATCCATATATTTCCGATTTTTATGA
>CAZBMF010000137.1:0-4797 GCA_964492925.1 uncultured Rhizobium sp.
AAATCCACAATATTCCTACAAAATGCCAATAAGTATTTGTAATTGACATTAATGTGAGGTTTTTTTTGTGAACATTTAACTTAATTGACTGCACCCAACTAATTGATAGTAAAACAATTCCACCAAGAACGTGAAGAACGTGCAAGGCTGTAATTACATATACATAAGATGCAGAAATATCTTCTGGTCTTGAGTTAACAAACGTCAAATCAAGGCTAACTAGTTGTTTCCAACCATAAAATTGACTCACACAAAACAAAATTCCGAGGATCCAAGTAGCTCCTAAAAACCATCTATTGGAAGAAATTTCATCTTTTTTAGCCATATTGAAGGCATATTGTATTGTAACTGAACTCAACAAAACAATTACCAACGAATACAAGAAATACACAGGCAAATCAAAAACTGTCCATGCATTTTTTTGTTCAGCGTCTGGTCTATGTACAATGAATGCACTTACAACCGCTGCAAACAACATTGAACTAGCCAACATAAACAACCACAAATTAAATTTTGATGGTGCCACCGCCGGAGCTGGATCTTTTTGAAATTGAGTTTTCATTAAAACAAAATGTACGACAAAAATACAACAGGAGTATATAAAAACGATGCATAAAGTAATTTTCTTGCATCTTTTATTTCCAATGTTCTAAACAAAACTACTGCTTTATATAGAAAATAAAAACTTAATGGCAATATTATTATCATTACTTTGATGGAAGCCAACGAATAAATCATGGGCATCATGCTCACCATATTCAATAAAATGGTATAAATGAGTATTTGAATGGCGCTTTTTTTATCACGTCCACCCGAAGATGGTAACAACCAATAACCAGCTTTCTGATAATCATCGTGCAACAACCATGCAATTGCCCAAAAGTGGGGAAATTGCCAGAAGAATTGTATCAAAAACAAAATAATACCCAATTCTTCCAACCTTGGAATTACCGCACAATAACCAATTAAAGGTGGCAAAGCTCCCGGAATAGCTCCTACCATCACTGCCAATGAACTTACTTGCTTCATTGGGGTGTAAATGAATACATATACAACCAAACTTATTGCGCCTAACAACATCGCCAAAAATCCGGCACCCGTAAATCCTAATATTGCCAAACCTAAAAAGCCTGTAACCCAACAAAAAATTCGGGCATCTTTAACAGGTATTCTTTCTTCAACAATTGGTCGATTTGAAGTACGAATCATCTTAGAATCGTAATCCTTCTCAATGATTTGATTCAAACCATTAGAAGCAAATACAATCAACATCCCTCCAAATAAAACACCTAAAAATACGGTCCAATTGAAATTCTCCGTCCACAATTCGCCATAAGTATATTTTAGCGCCAAAATATATCCGAACACAGAAGTTGCCACTACCGTGCTCGATAAACGAAATTTTACCAGTTGCGCATAACTCTTCAATACAGACTTCATGAATGTTTCGATTTAAATGATAGTAAAATTAAAAAACTATAGGTTAACAAACCACTTCCCAATACCACATGCGCTATTTGCGTCCATGCTGGTACCAAAAACACTATGTGAACTGCACCCAAACAAATTTGTAAAAATGAAATGATAAAAACATGAAACCAATAGCCAGAAATCAACGATCCATCAATTGATATTCTCTTTCTAAATTCAATAAAACTAAAGACCAAAATCAATCCGGGCACAAAACGATGTACCATGAATAACCAATCCATACCTTTGTAATTCAAAATGTTATCAGGATTGCCATCTAAATAAAATTGCATGGTTCCTTTTAATGCATCTACTTGTTCTCTCGACCAAGTGCCTAAAATAACAACAACAAATACTACAAGCCACAAGTACAACCACTGTTTACTTGTTCCCTGGTCATGCCTGTTCAGTATCGAAGTTACCTTGTTTATTGACAAAATAAAGGCAAACAAACACAAGAACGACAATAAAAAATGCAAAGAAACGATACCAGGCAACAAATTGGTAGCTACCACAATACTTCCCAGCCATGCATTCAAAATTAACATAACAAAACCCACAAAAGCCCACATTCGGGTTGCTTTTAGCGCTTTGTATCGTAGGGACAAAAACATAAACAAAACAGCCAATAATCCCGACAACACACCAAATAAGCGATTTACATATTCAATCCACGCTTTCACCGGGTCAAATTTCTCTTGAATATATAAATTTTTATCCGCAGCTATTTGATTTGCCTTTTTTTCAAACCCAAAAGCACGCAATGTCTTGAGAAATTTCTCAACCTTCTTGTGTCTTTTGGCTTGAAATACTTCTTGATAATTTTTAGGCAACTGGCATTCACAAGTTGGGGGCGCAATCAATCCAAAGCACTTAGGCCAATCTGGACATCCCATACCTGAACCGGTTGCCCGAACAAGTCCCCCCAAAAGAAACAATAAAAAAACAGACGAACAGGTAATTAAACCTATTCGTCTGTATATTTTAACGATTCTCGATGAATCTAATGAATTCATTATTAGCTCAATCCAAACACACGTTTGATTGCTGCAAAGAATACTGAACTTTCAGCTTCTTCAGATTTTGTTTCAGTGCTCTCAACTGTAACACCTTCTTGAGCAGCCATTTCTGGAGCTTTATCGTCTTGAATGTATTGAGGGAAGAAATCTTCTTCTCTGTCAGGACGAGAATACTCATAAGGACCACGATAAACAGTTGGGATTTCACCAGGCCAGTTACCATGAATGTGTTCAACTGGAGTACTCCATTCCAAAGAATTCGACTGCCAAGGATTTTGTTCTGCCTTTTTACCTTTGAAAATACTATAGAAGAAGTTGAAAATAAAGAACAACTGAGCAACACCACCCATGATAGCAGCTACAGTGATCAAAATATTTACGTCTGCCCAAACACCAAATTCTTTCACCAAAGTGAATTGGTAGTAACGACGAGGTACGCCAGCCAATCCCATGAAATGCATTGGGAAGAATACCAAATAAGCAGAGATGAATGTAAACCAGAAGTGGAAATAACCCAAAGTATTGTTCATCATTCTACCGAACATTTTAGGGAACCAGTGATAGATACCTGCAAACATACCGAAGATAGCAGCAGAACCCATTACCAAATGGAAATGCGCTACAACGAAGTAACTATCATGCAATTGGATATCCAATGCAGCGTTACCCAAGTAAATACCTGTTAAACCTCCAGAGATGAAGAAAGATACCAAACCAATTGAAAACAACATTGCTGGTGTGAAACGCAAGTTTCCCTTCCACAAAGTGGTTAAGTAGTTAAATGCTTGAACCGCAGATGGTACCGCAATAATCAAGGTTAATATCATGAATACAGATCCTAAGAAAGGATTCATACCTGTGATAAACATATGGTGACCCCATACGATGAAAGACAATACAGAGATACCCATCAATGAAATAATCATCGCTGTGTAACCGAAGATTGGCTTACGTGCATTGGTAGAAATAACTTCAGAAGTAATACCCAAAGCAGGCATCAAAATGATGTATACCTCTGGGTGACCCAAGAACCAAAATAAATGTTGGTATAACACTGGGCTACCACCAATATTTTCTAATGCTCCTACTCCCTCTAAATAAATATCACTCAAATAGAAACTTGTTCCAAAGCTTCTATCAAAAATCAAGAACAATGCAGCTCCTAACAATACAGGGAACGACAAAAGACCCAATACCGCAGTGAAGAAAAATGCCCAGATGGTCAATGGCATACGGTTCATGCTCATTCCTTTTGTTCTCATGTTCAACACTGTAGAAATGTAATTAATACCTCCCAACAATGAAGAAACAATGAACAACGCAATTGCAGTTAACCACAATGTCATACCCAAACCAGAACCTGGCATTGCTTTATCTAAAGCCGACAATGGTGGATAAACTGTCCATCCCCCAGATGCTGGACCTGTTTCAATGAAAATTGAACATAATAACACCACAGAAGACATGAAGAAGAACCAATAGCTCAACATATTCATGAAAGGTGATGCCATATCTCTTGCACCTAACTGCAATGGAATTAATAAGTTACTAAAAGTACCACTCAATCCAGCCGTTAATACATAGAATACCATGATGGTACCGTGAATGGTAACCAAACCCATGTAAAAGTTAGGATCTAATTTACCATCTTTACCCCATTTTCCCAATAAAGTTTCTAAAATTCCAAATTGCTCATCTGGCCAAGCCAATTGCAAACGGAATAATAATGACATAGTCATACCAATGATACCCATGATAATTCCTGTAATCAAGAATTGCTTGGAAATCATTTTGTGGTCCATCGAGAAGACATACTTACTAATGAAGCTCTCCTTGTGGTGGCCATGTGCATCGTGCTCTGCGTGTAAAGCTGCTGTGCTCATATTTTTCTAAATAGATTTTTTTAATTTTTAACTACTGATCCTGTTTTAACTACTGAAGTTGAATCTGCTTTTGGAGACTCTGTAGGAGCAGCTGGTGCTGGTGGCGCTACAAATGGAGTTTGTGTTGCCAACCAAGTTTTATACTCATCTTCATTTCCAACTACAGTCACTTTAATTTTCATGTTATAGTGAGCTGCACCACAAATTTTGTTGCAATACAAATAGTAATCAAACTCTTGATCATTCTTCGCAGATCTCGCCTCAGCCGTTGTTCTGATTGGAGTGAAAGCAAAACTAGTTGGCATACCCGGTACACAGTTCATTTGAGCTCTGAAATCAGGCATGTAAGCTGAGTGAATTACGTCACGTGCTCTGAACTTGAATACATATGGCTTGTTTTTTACCAAAACAATCTCAGTTGTAAC
>CAZBMF010000138.1:0-4783 GCA_964492925.1 uncultured Rhizobium sp.
AAAAATATATATTCATGAGTCTCTTAGTTATTGGTTCTGTGGCATTTGATGCAATTGACACCCCGTTCGGGTCTACCGGAAAAATTGTTGGAGGTGCTGCCTCTTTTATCTCATTGGCTACCTCGCTCCTCCATAATCAGGTAGGTTTGGTTGCTGTTGTGGGTGATGATTTTGATTTCGACTTTATTCAATCCCTCAAAAATAGAAATGTTGATACCTCCGGTTTGCAAATTAAAGAAGGTGAAAAATCTTTCTTTTGGCATGGCAAATATCACATGGACATGAATTCTAGAGATACCCTCGTTACAGAATTGAACGTTCTTGGCGATTTCGACCCCATTGTCCCTCAAAATTGGAAAAATCCTGAATTTGTGATGCTTGGAAATTTGTCGCCACAAGTGCAATTAACTACCCTAGAACGTTTGGAATCTAAACCGAAATTGGTGGTGATGGATACCATGAATTTCTGGATGGATATTGCCCTCGATGACCTTAAAGCCGTTCTTAAGAAAATTGACGTTCTAACCATTAACGATGAAGAAGCACGCCAGTTAAGCGGTGAATATAGCCTCGTGAAAGCTGCTCGTAAAATTCGTGAAATGGGACCTCAAACTTTGATCATTAAAAAAGGGGAACATGGTGCTTTGTTGTTTGGTAATGAAGGACAAGTATTCTTCTGCCCAGCGTTGCCATTGGAGGAAGTGTTTGATCCAACTGGTGCCGGCGATACTTTTGCTGGTGGATTTATCGGATATTTGGCCTCTGTGGGTAGAACCGATTTCGAAGCCATGAAAACAGCCGTGATTTACGGAAGTGCATTGGCAAGTTGCTGCGTAGAACAATTTGGTACCACCAAAATTGCCGCTATGACAAAAGAAGATTTGTCGGTACGACTTGAACAATTCAAAGACATGATGGGTTATGAATTAACCCTTTAATAGTATAGCTATAGCAAGAAAAAAGGTGGCCATGGCCACCTTTTTTCTTGCTATAAATGCAAATCTTTTTTCAAAATTATTTTGCAAGTTCAAAAATCATGGAACCTTGAGCTTCTATATTTATGGTTTTATCTAAATTGATTACTTCTCCAGTAAGCACATTCTTGAGTTTGGTGAAACCATTTGTCATTTCAGCGAAGCGCGACATATCCACCGTGGTTTTTTCATTATTCTGACTATACATACACATCACCACATTGCCGTCTTTGTGTCGGAAATAGGTGTATACGCCATTAATTCCTGTGAATTGTGTCATTTTGCCTTCGGAAATGGCTTTTTGAGTTTGGCGGTACTTGGAAAGCGTTTTGATGAAGTTAAACGCTTCGTTTTCTTTGGCGTTTCTACCTTCAGTTTTGAATTTGTTCTTTTCATCACCAGGCCAGCCACCAGGAAAATCGAATCTCACATAGGCATCGCTTTCTTTGGTTGTGCCCGTCATTAAAATCTCGGTTCCATAGTAAATGCAAGGCATTCCCCTCAATGTGAGCAACATCAATTGGCAACGTTTCCAGGCATTGAAATCTTCGTTTACCACAGAATAAATCCTAGATAGATCGTGGTTGTCGAGGAATGTGCAGTTTTTATTTGGGTCTTGGTACAAATAATCGTCAATCAAAGTTAGGTACACCTTGTTCAGTCCTTCTGTCCATCCAAATGGTTTGTTACCAGCCTCTTGCATCGCCCAGCTAAGCACGAAGTCGGTTACTCCAGGAAGTTGATTTTTCTCAAATCCCTTAATATTGTTTTTCGTAAAGGCTGCTTGAACAGCAGATGTTTGTACCCAAGTTTCTCCGTAAATGGTAAATTTTGGATATTCCGACAATATCAATTGGCACAAATTGTTCATGTAATTTTGATCAGGATATGGGTAGGTGTCGATTCGATATCCTGAAAGTCCCACATATTCAATCCACCACAAATACAATTGATTCAAATACTTAACAATATGAGGATTGTTTTGGTTGTAATCGGGCATTGTTTTAACGAATGCGCCATTCACATTCAAAGATTTTTCATGTTGAGATGCATACGGATCCATAATTGTAGACGCCCTGAAATTGGTTTGCACGAAACTGTCCCTCATGTTAAACCAACCTGTATCAAAATTTTGATACATCCAATGGTTGTGTCCTACGTGGTTTGGAATGATGTCCATGATCATTTTCATGTTCATTTTTTTCATTTCTTGATTAAGGGACGCATACTCTTGGTTGCTTCCGAAGCGCGGATCAATTTTATAATGGTCGGTGATTGCATAACCATGGAAGCTTTCTTCGGGTTGGTCATTTTCTTGCACAGGATTGAGCCAAAGGGTAGAAATACCGAGGTCTTTTAAGTAATTTAATTTCGATTTTATTCCGGCAATATCGCCACCATGTCGCTTTTTAAGTGCTTTTCTATCAACGGGTTCGTTGTATTGTAATGGGGCATTGTCGTTGGTTTTGTCACCATTGCAAAATCGATCAGGGAAAATGAGATAGGTTACATCGGCTGGAGTGATGGGAGAGAAGGTGTTTTGCGACTTTTGTTTCAATTCATATGAGAAAATGAAATCTTTCACATAGCGATTCTGTTTTTCAATTACAGAGGCATTGAAGATTAAAAATCCCGGTTTTGTATTGGGGGATATATGCAGCGTGAGGTAGCAAATATGTCGGTTGGCCGAAGCTTTCTTTTCAATCAGAGAAACGCCTTCATAGGGCGTGAGAGTGATATTGAAGAGGTCGATGCTTTCTGCATGCAGAATAATTTCGAGGGAAGTGTCTTTAAATCCGATGAACCAACTGGGGGGAACGATCTGATAAATGTCTTTTCTTGGCTCCGCCGAGGGATTTAGGGGCAGGGTTGGGTTGGTAGATTGCGCATGTAGGGTGTTGACAGGCAATAAATAAGCTATAATCCCGAGAAAAATGATAGACAAACGTTTCACTATACAAAGAAACTTAATTTTTTTGAAATAGTTATTGTCATGTTGACACTTTATTGTATATATTTGTAAAAATTAAATAAAAGACACTAAAACATGAAAAAACTATTACTTATCGCGTTAATGGCAACTGGAATTACCGGAGCCTTCGCACAAACAAGAAAGGTGAAGTTCCGTGTTGACATGACTGGAAAAACAGTAAGTTCAAACGGTGTTCACGTAGCCGGTGGTTTCCAAGGATGGAGCCCAAGTGCAACTGCATTAACTCAAGAAGGATCTACTGATATTTATTCAGTGGTTGCTGATGTTACTGAAAATTCAGTAGTTGAGTACAAAATGATCAACGGTAATGATTGGCCAGATGCTGAAGGTGTTCCTGCATTTTCTCAAGTTGGTAATTCAGTAAATGGTGGTAGCAACAGCAATCGTTGGGCATTTGTTCCAGCTGGTACAGATACCTTGGTAATGGATGCAATTTTATTTGGTGGTACTGCTCCATCTGGTAAATATGCAGCGAGATTGGCGGTAGATATGGCGAAAGAAACTTCAGTAAGTTCTAACGGAGTAAGTGTTGCTGGTGATTTCCAAGGATGGTCTCCTGGAAAAACTCGTATGGTTAATTTGTTCTCTTCTGATAACAAAATATATGAAGTTATTGTATTTGTTAGTACTGGATCTTATGGTTACAAATTTATCAATGGTAACGCTTGGGGTTCTGATGAATCTGTGCCTACAGGTTGTGCATCTGGTGGAAACCGTACATTAACTGTTGGTTCTGCTGATGAAACTGTAGGTAAAGTTTGCTACGGTTCTTGCAGTGCTTGTCCTTCAGCTCCAATTCCAAAATACAACATCACATTCCAAGTTGACATGTCAACTTCTTGCGATTACGACACTGTTGACATTGCAGGTGGTAAAATCAACGGATGGGGTGGTGGAACATTCTTGACAAAAGGCTCAAACGGTGTTTGGTCTGTAACTTTGTCATTGGATTCTGCTGAGATTCAATACAAATTCAGAAAAATCAAGAACGGTAACGTTTCTTGGGAAGGTGTTGACAACCGTGTAGTTACTCCTTACAAAGACACTACATTGGCTTTACATTGCTTCGATAAAAACGGTCCATGTTCACCAGTACCTGCTCCAGCAGATATCACTTTCAAAGTTGATTTGACAAATGAAATCATTGCTGATTCAGTATTTGTAATTGGATCTTTCACTTCACCACAATGGCAAGCTGGTAAAATCAAATTGTTACCTGATGCTGGAAACTCAAACTACTATGCTGCTACAGTAACAAAATTGTGTCCTGGTAGCTTCTTCTACAAATTCTGTAATGGTGATCCTAACAAAGTAGGTGAAGATTTCCCTGATACAACTCAACGTTCTTGTAACCAACCAAATGGTTTGGGTGGATTCAACAGAACTTACACTAGAACTTCTGCTTCTCCAGTTGAATTGTTCTTCGTTTATAACACTTGTAAATTGGGTGGTACTGCTAACACTGTAGAATTAACAAACGAAGTATCAATTGCTCCTAACCCAGCAGTTGGTTCATTCAATGTTTCTTTGGCAGGTAGCAAAATTAACAAAATTGTTGTGACTACATTAGATGGTAGAACTGTTCGTAGCTTGAGCGCGAACGATGCTACTATGAATGTAAATGTTAATGGCTTAAATGGTATCTACTTGGTTACCATCACCGATAACATTGGTCGCACAGCAACCAAGAAAATTGTATTGCAATAAAAGCAATTTGTTTTTCATAGTTAAGGCCACCGAAAGGTGGCCTTTTTTTTGCTTCACAAAAAAAGGAGAGTAGAAGGGAAAAACGTTTATGAAAGTTTATGAGGGTTTG
>CAZBMF010000139.1:0-4729 GCA_964492925.1 uncultured Rhizobium sp.
TCTAACTTTGCATAATTTTTGCAAACATGCCAAAAGACAACTCAATCAAACACGTTCTCATTATTGGCAGTGGTCCTATTGTGATAGGTCAAGCCTGTGAATTCGATTATGCTGGCTCACAAGCCGCACGAAGCTTAAGAGAAGAAGGTATCACTGTATCGCTCATTAACAGCAATCCAGCTACAATTATGACCGACAAAATAAACGCTGATCACGTTTATTTGTTGCCTTTAACCGTTCAAAGTCTCGAACAAATTCTTCAAGAACAAAATATCGATGCAGTTCTTCCAACTATGGGAGGACAAACAGCGTTAAATTTGGCTAAAGAAGCAGAAGAATTAGGACTTTGGGAGAAGTACAATTGCAGAATCATAGGGGTTAACATTGCAGCCATTGACAACATGGAAGACCGCGAAAAATTCCGTCAACTTATGGTTGACTTGGGGGTTGGAGTGGCACCAAGCCAAGTTGCAAATAGCTTCTTGGAAGGAAAAGAAATTGCGCAACGTATTGGCTTCCCTTTGGTAATTAGACCTAGTTATACCCTTGGTGGAACTGGTGGAAGCTTTGTACACAAGAAAGAAGACTTTGATCGCGCGTTGCAACGCGGACTAGAAGCAAGCCCAGTTCATGAAGTTTTGGTAGAAAAAGCTGTATTGGGCTGGAAAGAATATGAATTAGAATTGCTTCGCGACTCTAAAGACGACATTGCCATTATTTGTACCATTGAAAACTTCGACCCAATGGGAATTCATACTGGAGATAGCATTACGGTAGCTCCGGCAATGACATTGAGCGACACTACCTTCCAAAGAATGAGAGATATGTCGTTCAAAATGATGCGCTCTATGGGTGTTTTTGCGGGGGGATGTAATGTTCAGTTTTCAGTGAATCCAGAAAATGAGGACATCATTGCCATTGAAATCAACCCTCGAGTGAGTAGAAGTTCGGCCTTAGCATCAAAAGCTACTGGTTATCCAATTGCTAAAATTGCCGCTAAATTGGCCATCGGTTACTATTTAGATGAATTAAAAAACCCAGTTACCAAAACCACAAGTGCGTTTTTTGAACCGGCAATTGACTATGTAATTGTTAAAATACCACGTTGGAATTTCGACAAATTCCATGGTTCAGACAAAACATTGGGATTGCAAATGAAGAGTGTTGGAGAGGTAATGGCCATAGGCCGAAGCTTCCAAGAAGCACTTCAAAAAGCTTGTCAAAGTCTTGAAATTGGACGACATGGATTGGGTGCTGATGGAAAAAGTAGCAGAAATCTTGAAGAATTGGTATATGGTCTAGAGCACGCAAGTTGGAATCGTGTGTTTCAAGTAAAAGACGCCCTGTCTCTTGGTGTACCTATTTCATCTGTACAAAAAATAACAAAAATTGACCGTTGGTTTTTAGAGCAGATTGCCGACTTGGTGAAAACTGAAACAGAAATCAGACGCTATAACGTAGAAAATATCCCTCAATCTCTTTTGAGAACATCGAAAGAAAAAGGTTTCTCAGACGAGCAAATTGCTTGGCTTATGGGTGGAAACACTTCAGCCGAAGACATATACGAAAAACGCAAATCTTTAGGCATTACCCGTGTTTACAAAATGGTTGACACTTGTAGTGCTGAATTCCCGAGTCCTACAAACTATTTCTATTCTACTTTTGAAAAAGAAAATGAAAGTGTTTTCAGCGACAAAAAGAAAGTTTTCGTTCTAGGAAGTGGACCAAACAGAATTGGACAAGGCATAGAATTTGATTATTCTTGTGTTCATGGAATTTTGGCTGCTAGGGAAGCTGGCTATGAGGCTATTATGATCAACTGCAATCCTGAAACGGTGAGTACGGATTTTGACATGGCCGACAAATTGTACTTTGAACCAATTTATTGGGAACACTTATGGGAACTCATTGAAAATGAAAAACCTGAAGGCGTTGTGGTGCAGTTGGGTGGTCAAACAGCTTTGAAATTGGCTGAAAAACTACATGAAAAAGGTGTAAAAATCATTGGTACGTCGTTTGACAATATGGACATTGCTGAAGACAGGGGTCGTTTTAGTGATCTTCTTGCTGAATTAAAAATTCCTTATCCTAAATATGGCGTAGCCTTAGACGCTGAGGAAGCTATTAAAATTGCAAACGAAGTAGGTTACCCTGTGCTTGTTAGACCGAGTTATGTTCTTGGGGGACAAGGGATGGTGATTGTAATCAACGATGAAGATTTAGAAAAAGCCGTAGTAAAATTATTGGGTGATTTACCTGGCAATAGGGTATTGATCGACCACTTTTTAGATAGGGCTGAAGAAGCAGAATCAGACTGTATTTGTGACGGCGAGAATGTTCATATCATTGGTATGATGGAACACATTGAGCCTGCAGGAATTCACAGTGGAGACAGCAGTGCCGTTTTACCTCCTTTCAACTTGAGTGAGAATGTATTATCGCAAATGGAAGAATACACCACAAAAATTGCAAAAGCATTGAATGTAAAAGGATTATTAAACATACAGTTTGCAATTAAGGGTGAAGATGTATACGTAATTGAAGCAAATCCAAGGGCATCTAGAACGGTTCCTTTTATTTGCAAAGCCTACGATGTGCCATACGTAAATATGGCCATGAAAGTCATGTTAGGAGTTAACAAAATCACTGATTTCCAAATTCCAAACAGACCATCCGGTTGGGCTATTAAACAACCAGTATTTAGTTTCGACAAATTCCCGAATGTAAACAGAGAATTGGGTCCAGAAATGAAGAGTACTGGCGAGGCAATTTTGTTCATCAAAGATTTAAAAGATCCACTGTTTAGGGAACTTTACAAACAGAAAAGCATGTATTTATCATATTAAAAAAAGCCCCTCACGGGGCTTTTTTTATGTTATTACATCATTTGATGTAACGAAACATATAGAATATTCGTTTTATAAGTATAAACACATTTAAACAACACAAAAATGAAAAAGCTCATCTACATCTTGGCGATCAGTTTAACTGGAATGGTTAACGCGCAAACAGAGAAAAACAACAACCTCACGGTTGAGCAAAAAGCCGATAAGCTAACAGAGAAGATGAAAAAGTCTTTGAACCTTACGGAAGCTCAAATTCCTAAGATAAAAGAAGCTAATGTTAAAATGATTCAAGAGAGGGAAAATCTCAAATTGGAAACCCAAAGAAGAAAGAAAGAAATCCACGACAATCATCGCAATCAGTTGGCCGGTATTTTAACACCAGAACAATTAAAGAAAGCCGATGAAAAGATGAAGAAAAGAGAGAAAAAGATGAAACGCAAGCACAAAAGAGAATAAAAAAAGGCCGCATCAGCGGCCTTTTTTTTAAGATTGTGGTGGAGTTGGTGGAGCACCACCTGAATTATTTGCTCCTCCCTCATTGTTTCTTGGACCTTTGTTTTTGTTGTAAGGTTTTCGATGTTTATTAGGATTAGGGTTTCGATTTTGAGAATTTGGATTGTTTGGTTTTGGACCAGTATTTTCACTTTGCGGCTTTGGCGCACCTTCCGTTCTATTTTGTTGATTGGGGTTAGGTCTGTTTGAATTCGGACCATTATTTGGCCTATTTCTATCAGTGCCAGGTTTATGATTCCTATTCTGATTGTTATTCTGACCACCTTCTCTGCGATTTTGATGATTCTTGTTGCGGTTGTTGCGATCTCTTGACCCTCTATTATTGTCGAGCTTCTTTAATCCCTCAAATTCATTGTCTTTGAGCAATTCAGCGTTGTCAATAAAATCATTGGCCTTTTCGTCGGCAATTACTTTCGCAAGAATTTCATTTGCAGGAGCAAGGTCTGTTAAAGTAGCTACTTGAACGCCATTTTTATTGCTTTCCATGCATTCATTCACCTTTTCAACTGGCAAAGGAACCCAGGTTTGACTATCGTCGTAAGAGAACCACATCAATTGCTTTAAGATATCGGTTTTCCTGGCATAAGCTGTACCTGTAACGGTATCAATTTTAACAATTTTAGCTTTTGGAAATGCTTCAGTAGCTTCAAGATACATATCAAGCTCATAATTCAAGCAACATTTTAAACGACCACACTGACCAGCCAATTTTTCCATGTTGATACTCAAATTTTGAGAGCGTGCAGCACCCGTATTCACTTGCTTATAGTCGGTGAGCCAAGTAGAACAACACAATTCTCTACCGCAAACACCGATACCACCCAATCGAGAGGCCTCTTCACGATAACTAATGTGTCGCATTTCAATTTTCACTTTAAACTCTTCAGCATAACGTTTAATAAGTTCGCGAAAATCTACTCTAGCTTCAGCAGTATAAAAGAAAATAACCTTTCTACCATCGCCTTGAAATTCGATATCAGAAATTTTCATAGCCAAATTCAATTCAAAAGAAATGGTTCTTGCCTTTTCTAAGGTAGCATTTTCCTTAGCTTTAGCAAGTTCATATTTTTCCATATCCTTTTCATTGGCCACCCTTAAAATTGGCAATAGATCTTCTGAATCTTCTCTTACACGGTATTTTTTAAGTTGCAAACGCACAATCTCTCCCGTTGCTGAAACTGTGCCAATATCGTACCCAAGACTACTTTCACACACAACGTAATCGCCGGTGAATAAATCTAGATTATGGGAATTTCTGAAGAACTCTTTGCGACTGCCTTTGAATCTAACTTCTACTATATCAAATGGTTTGTAGCCATCTGGAAGGTCCATGTCTTTAAACCAGTCATAGACGTTTAGTGCATTACAGC
>CAZBMF010000140.1:0-4702 GCA_964492925.1 uncultured Rhizobium sp.
TAGAGCGCTAGTTTGTGGCACTGGAGGTCGCCGGTTCGAGACCGGTCGGTCGCCCCACTTAAAGTAAAAACCCAGATTTATTCTGGGTTTTTTTATTTTTTGTCATTCCTCAATAATATCTGTAACTTGCGTGCATGTTGAATTTAAAACACTTAACACTGATATTGTTATTTTTCGCTGTCATTATCAATTGTAAATCTCAGAGCAATGTTGGTGCAGATTCTTCTGTAATTGAAAATCAGAAAGACACTATCAAGCACATTAATAAGCAGAATATTGCTTGTACGATTAAAAAAATTGAACCTGAAATGATTACTTACGAAGTGATTCAATCCGAGAATAAAGTGAACATTACACTACCCATTGAACAAGTAGAGTCAATCAAATGGTCGGATGGCAAAATAACTTTTATCAATTCAACTGAAGGAAATATATCCAACAATCTATCAAAACAATTATCTCATTTAGACAGTGTTTTTTACAAAACCGGAGAGAGATACAACAACGAATACAATTCCAACCAATATTCCACTAATTTAATCTTTTATTCTACCGTTTTATTTTCAGGTGCAGCTACATTTACCCCATGTTTGATTGCCTACTTTGTTAAGCCTAATCCCACCTACTATCATGGACCTAACGAAATTGTTAAAAAGAACAAATCATTTCAGGCAGGATATAAGGCAGCTGCGTCGGAAGTTAAAAAAACAAACATTGCCCTAAGTTGGCTTTATGGCACAGTCATAAACGCCTTCGCGGGAATAATTATTTATAAAATCAATAAAAGTCAATAATTTCAGGCAGGAATTTCGGCGAAATTATCCTTCAGAAAAACCAATATATTTTAGAAATTCAGCGCGGGTTTCTGGTTCATTGAATTTACCATGATAACTGGCAGTAACCGTTGAACTGGTAATGTCTTTGATACCTCTGCTGGCCACACACAAATGTCTGGCATCCATCACCACCGCAACATCTTCAGTTTGTAGCACTTCTTTCAACTCTTCAGCCACTTGGATGGTAAGTCGCTCTTGAACTTGTGGACGCTTTGAATAGTAATCGACAATACGGTTTAATTTAGACAACCCAATTACCTTACCGCTGCTAATATAGGCCACATGCGCTTTACCATAAATGGGCACAAAATGATGCTCACAGGTTGAGTGGAAGGATATGTCTTTTTCAACCAACATTTCTTGGTAACCAAAATTGTTATCAAACAAAGTTGGATGTGGTTTATTTTTAGGATCTAAACCCTTAAAATGTTCATTAACAAACATTTTAGCCACTCTTAATGGAGTTCCTTTTAGACTTTCGTCAGTCAAGTCAAGACCCATAACATGCATTATTTCTTTAAAATGCTTCGCAATCAATTCAATTTTCAATTGATCATCCATTGCAAAAGCATCTTCTCTCAGTGGTGTCTCTTTGGAGCTACCCACATGCGAATCACCCATTTCATCCCATTGAGAGACCATTTTATTTAATTTATTTTCCATTAAATTCTACAAAATTGCGTGGAGTTTCATAGAGTCGAACACTCAACTCATATCGATCTTCCAAGCGGTTTCTAAGTTTTTTCCAAATCACCCAAACAATATTTTCGGCGGTTGGATTTAATTTTTCAAATTCAGGCACATCGAGGTTTAAATTTTTGTGATCAAAAGCTTCTGTCACTTCTTCTTCGATGTATTTTTTTAACACTTTCATGTCGATCAAATAACCCGACACTTCATCAACTTCTCCTGACACACACACCTGCACATCATAGTTGTGACCATGGTAGTGTTCGTTGTTGCACAAGCCAAAAAATGCTTTGTTCTGTTCAGTTGTCCATTCAGGCACATGCAAACGGTGTGCGGCATTAAAATGGGCAGTTCTATATACGGCAATTTTTCGGCTCATGTTGTAATAGTAACCAATATTTGGTTCAAATAGTTTTGAGAAATGTGACTTTTTGTTGAATTTTCTTCGTTCAATGAATATACAAAAATAAACAAATGTCCCTCAAAAAAAAGGAAATAAACGACAGACTAACGTTAAAAAACGTGGAATATTGAAAAATTGTGCATGACTTTCTATCACTTAGGAAGTGAAGGTTGTAAATTTGTAGCAATATGAAATTCTTTATAGATACCGCAAACCTAGATCAAATCAGAGAAGCGAATGATTTGGGCATTTTAGATGGCGTAACAACCAACCCTTCATTGATGGCGAAAGAAGGAATTGTAGGCGAAGCAGCAGTAATGCAGCACTACAAAGACATCTGCGCAATTGTTGATGGAGATGTTTCAGCTGAAGTTATTTCCACTGATTACGAGGGAATGATTGCCGAAGGAGAAAAATTGGCCGCATTACACGAAAATATCGTGGTGAAAGTTCCAATGATCAAAGACGGTATCAAAGCGATTTCATATTTCACCAGAAAAGGAATCCGTACCAATTGCACATTGGTATTCAGCCCAGGACAAGCAATATTGGCAGCAAAAGCAGGTGCAACCTACCTTTCTCCATTCATTGGTCGTATCGATGACATTTCTTGGGATGGCATGGATTTAATCAAAAGCATTGCTGAAATTTATGCAGTACAAGGGTATGAAACCCAAATTTTGGCTGCAAGTGTGCGTAACCCATTGCACATTGTTCAATCTGCAACAAATGGTGCCGATGTGGTAACTTGTCCGCTTAGTGCTATTTTAGGTCTGTTAAAACACCCATTAACCGACATTGGATTGGCACAATTCCTAGCAGATCACGCTAAAGCGAACAAAGGTTAATTTTCAATAAATCAATACATTAACAAAAAAGGGCTGTAACACAGCCCTTTTTTGTTATTAATCATTTTTGAAAGATGTTAACGATTCAATTCTTTGTCTAGCAAAAAATGAAAATCGGGCATAATTTGATAAATTTTCTCTTTGGGAATTCCCGTGATGTCGATGAAATAAATATGTTGACCATGATCTAAAGATTGACCTGCCAACCATTGAACTTTGATTTCTTTTTTATTTCCGTACAATGGCCATCTTTGAACGGGCATCAAGCAATACCAACCTGTAACATTTCCTTTGGGATCTATTGCAGCCTCTACCCTTTTTACAGGACCTGTAACCATTTTCCTGTATTGAGCGGTATCTTGTTTTACGTAACTCACCAATTTTTGCTTGAATTTTTCAATTCCACCGTTCATGCTCACTATTGAAGGGTGTAAATATTTTGCATAAATCGCAACATTTTTCAATTTATACCCTGTAGTGAATTCATTTGCCGCTGTTTGAAAAGCTGCACACATCTTGAGGCTATCAACCGAAAAGGACTCCATCTCAGAAGTATCAATTTTCTGAATATCAACCACTGCAACAGTATCGTTATCTCTTTTTATTTCAGCAGTTTCAGGTTGTTTCGTATTGTTTTGACAGGAAAAAAATACCAACAACACAAAAGATAAACCGATTGAATATTTCGCTTTCATTTTTACAAAGATATGGTCATTTCTAACAAACAAAAAGAGCCACATAAAGTGGCTCTTTTTTATCAAGTTTTATATTTTTATTTAACTTCTTCAAAATCAACATCCTGAACCTCATCAGCTTTACCAGCATTTGGGTTTCCAGCACCAGGATTTTCTTGTCCTTCAGCACCTGGTTGACCACCAGTTGCATTGTACATATCCTGACTTGCGGCTTGCCAAGCATCATTTAAAGATTTAGAATGGACTTCCATTTCTTCATAATTTTTGGCAGCAACTGCTTCTTTCAATTTAGCAGCAGCTTCTTCAATGGTTGATTTTTTATCGGCTGGCAATTTGTCGCCATACTCTTTCAATTGTTTTTCGGTGTTGAACACCAAAGAGTCAGCGGCATTGATTTTGTCAGCTTCTTCTTTACGTTTAAGATCAGCTTCAGCGTTCATTTCCGCTTCTTTCTTCATCTTTTCGATATCTTCCTTGCTCAAACCACTACTTGCTTCAATTCGGATTTTTTGTTCTTTGCCAGTAGCTTTATCTTTTGCACTAACATTCAAAATACCGTTGGCATCAATGTCGAAGGTTACCTCAATCTGAGGAACACCTCTAGGAGCTGGAGGAATGCTATCAAGGATAAATCTACCAATGGTTTTGTTATCGGAAGCCATAGATCTTTCACCTTGAAGGATATGGATTTCTACAGAAGGCTGATTGTCGGCAGCGGTAGAAAAAGTTTCAGTTTTCTTAGAAGGGATTGTTGTGTTTGCGTCAATCATTTTTGTCATAACACCACCCATAGTTTCAATACCCAAACTCAATGGAGTAACATCTAACAAAAGAATGTCTTTAACTTCACCGGTTAAAACACCACCTTGAATTGAAGCACCAATTGCCACAACTTCATCAGGATTAACTCCTTTGCTTGGTGCTTTTCCGAAGAAATCTTCAACCAATTTTTGAATTGAAGGGATACGAGTAGAACCACCCACTAAAATCACTTCATCAATTTGACTTGCAGAAAGTCCAGCATCTTTAAGTGCTTTTTTACAAGGCTCAAGGGTTCTTTGAATCAAAGATTCCGCCAATTGCTCAAACTTGCTTCTGGTCATTTTACGAACCAAATGTTTAGGCACACCATCGATGGCAGTTACATAAGGTAAGTTAATATCGGTTTCTGAACTGCTCGACAATTCAATTTTTGCTTTCTCAGCCGCTTCTTTCAAACGTTGCAAGGCC
>CAZBMF010000141.1:0-4647 GCA_964492925.1 uncultured Rhizobium sp.
ATCCTGCCTCAGTGGCTTTCGATGCTGTGAAAAAAGGTGTGGAACAAAACGCCGATGTCATTATTATCGATACCGCCGGAAGGTTGCACAACAAAGTAGGATTGATGAACGAATTGGCTAAAATTAAGCGCGTAATTCAAAAATTCAAGGAAGATGCACCTACTGAGATCATTTTGGTGATTGATGCCACAACGGGTCAAAATGCCTTTGAGCAAGCAAAAGAATTTACGTTTGCTACCAAAGTAAATGCGCTTGCTGTTACCAAACTAGACGGAACTGCAAAGGGTGGGGTTGTGATTGGTGTGAGTCATGCCCATAAAATTCCAGTGAAATATATTGGTCTCGGTGAAAAGGCCACAGATTTAAAATTATTCGATAAATATTCATTTATTTCCTCAATATTCAATCATGAGAACTAAATCGGTGAATCAACCTAAAGTCAATGTAATTACATTGGGTTGTTCAAAAAATACAGTTGATTCAGAAGTGTTAATGGCGCAATTACAAGCCAACAAATTTGATGTTGCCCATGAGAGTGGATCAGATGATTCTGATATTGTGATTATCAATACTTGTGGATTTATAGAAAATGCGAAGCAAGAAAGTATCGATACCATTTTGCGTTTTGCCGATGCAAAAGCGTCTGGTCAGATTGAAAAGTTGTATGTAACAGGCTGTTTGTCTCATCGTTATAAAGACGATTTGCAAGCTGAAATCCCTGAAGTAGATGCTTGGTTCGGTACGTTAGAATTGCCAAACTTGTTAAAATCGGTTGGCGCTGATTACAAGCAACATTTGTTGGGTGAGCGATTGCAAACTACCCCTAAACACTACGCATATTTGAAAATTTCTGAGGGATGTAACCGTCCCTGCTCATTTTGTGCAATTCCCTTAATGCGAGGTGACCATGTGAGTAAATCAATCGAGTTTTTGGTGCAAGAAGCTAAAAATTTGGTGAAAAATGGAACCAAAGAAATCATGTTGATTGCCCAAGATTCAACGTATTATGGATTAGATTTATACGGGGAACGTAAATTGGGAGATTTGATGAAACATTTGAGTGATATTGAAGGACTTGAATGGTTGAGGTTGCATTATGCTTACCCTTCTCAGTTTCCGATGGATGCATTAAAAGTAATGGCTGAAAGAGACAATATCTGCAAGTATTTGGATATGCCTATTCAACATATTTCAGATAATATGCTTAAAACCATGCGCCGTGGAATTACCCGCCGTAGAACCATTGAATTGATTGATACTATCCGTCAAACTGTTCCTGATATTGCACTAAGAACCACCATGTTGGTGGGTCACCCTGGTGAAACCGAAGACGATATTGTTGACCTTCTTAAAGCCCTTGACGAAATAAAATTTCAACGGTTGGGTGTATTTACCTATTCGCATGAGGACAATACCCATGCTTATACCCTCGAAGACAATATCCCTCAAGAAGAAAAACAAGAACGTGCTAACAGAGTGATGGAAAAGCAAATGGACATCAGTTGGGCTTATAATTTGTCGTTGGTTGGTACCAAGCAAAAAGTATTATTCGACCGCTTAGAAAATGATCATTTTGTGGGTCGAACACAGTTTGATAGTCCTGAGGTCGATAATGAAGTTTGGGTACCTGTAGATGGAAATTACGTGAGAATGGGTGATTTTGCAACTGTTGAAATTACCGAAGCTTCTCATTACGATTTGACCGGTAAATTGGTTTAACATGGAAGCAATTGTCTCAAATTACCCAGAAGGTTTTTACGGAGAATCATTCTTGGAGTTAACTTGGGGTGCTGGAAATCCAGATTTATACACTTATTTAGGTCCAACGGTTTCTACAAAACCGATTGAACATAATATACGAAATTCTTTTGATATTTCAAAGAGAATTCGGTTGTCTGAGTCTTTTTTGGCTCAGTATCAAGGGATAGACTTATCAGAAAAACAGATTTTCAACATTGAGCAATTAAAGTTAGAGAATGCCTTTACTGTAACCACAGGTCAACAAATTCATGTTGGTTTGGGCCCGATGTATGTTTGGAACAAAATTATGTCGGTTCTAAATACTATAGATGTATTGTCGATGCAAAATCCAAGCAATCATTACATTCCGGTATTTTGGATGGCCACGGAGGATCATGATTTTGAAGAAATTCGAGATGTTAAGATTTTCGGACAATCATTTCGTTGGGAAACGGATCAACAGGGTCCTGTAGGGATGTTTCATACCCAAGAACTCACTTCATTGTTTGAGCAGATTCGCAAGACTTTAAATTTGAATGAGGAGGCTTTGTTGCGCCTGCAAACAATAGAATCTTTATACCGAGGATCTCAGAATTTATCGGAGGCTACTCGGAAATTGATACAAATCATTTTTAGTGATAAGGGACTATTGGTTTTTGACCCCAATGATACATCCCTCAAAAAAGAATCTGTACATATTTGGAAAAAAGATCTATTAATTGATGGGAATCCAGAAAATCAATCAGGAATAAAATCGATTGAATTACTGAAAAAACAACATGAATTAATGTTGAGTCAAGGTGTTGAACCACAAGCTTTTCCGCGAGAAATCAATTGCTTTTACATTGAAGAGGGTATTCGTGAACGAATTGAATACCAAAGCGGGAAATATGTGAGAATTCAATCTAAAATCCGATATTCACAAGAAGAAATGGATTATTTGATTGAAAATCAATCGGATAAAATCAGTCCCAATGTGCTTTTACGTCCAATCTATCAGCAGAATATATTGCCTAATGTGGTTTATATTGGAGGTCCTGCGGAAATTAAATATTGGATTCAAATAGCGCCTTTGTTTGAACATCATGGTGTGGTGATGCCTAGGTTACAGCTTCGTTTGAGTAGCTTAATATTGAATCAAGGGGGTAAAAAGAAAATTGAGAAACTTGGATTATTGAAAACAGACTTCTGGAAGCCATTTAGTGAAATTGAAGGTAAAATCATTGATATTCAAGATGAAAAATACACCTTGGATAATGAAATTGAACAGTTAGCTAAAACCTATGAGGGAATATGGAAGTCGTTATTTAACATGAATTTCGAAGGATTAAAAGCTTTAAAGAAGAACCATACTGAATCCATAAAAGAACTCCGTAGAATTTCACAAGATCACAAAAATCATCCTGATGCTTCATCTAAATTGTCGAAAGATTTGAACACCGCAAAGCAACTGAAGACGCAGTATTTCGATACTCAAAAACCACAGGAAAGATTGATGCATTGGATAGAATGGTATGTAAATCAGAATGAGCCATTGCCTATTCTTGAGACCGATTTACCAATTCAATTTATAGAATTTACAGCCTAAGGGTGATATTAGGTTGCCAAAATCGCCTTTAGTCGAAAAAAAAAAGATCGTTCAGCCCTTGTTGTCTATATTTGCCTTTAATGATGAAAAATAACCTATTGAAAGATTTGCCTGCTTCTTTAGTTGTATTCTTAGTTGCATTGCCGTTGTGTATGGGCGTGGCAATGGCATCCGGAGGAAATGTAATACAAGGTATTATGGCTGGAGTGATTGGAGGGATTGTAGTTGGGTTAATTAGTGGATCTCATGTAAGTGTATCTGGACCTGCTGCTGGATTGATTACAATTGTTATCGCGGCATTTTCAGATTTGAAAGAACTATCGCCACAACATTATTTGGAGGCATTTGCATTGGTAGTATTGCTATCTGGAGTAATTCAATTGTTGATGGGGGTATTAAAATTGGGGGTGATTGCAGATTTTATTCCGGTTTCAGTAATCAAGGGAATGTTAGCTGCAATTGGTATCATCATGATATTGAAGCAAATACCCCATTTGGTTGGATATGATAAAGATGCCATGGGTGAGGAGTCATTCATTCAAAACGATGGTCACAATACTTTCTCAGAAATCTTTTTCTCATTTGAACAATTGAGTCTACTTGCTGTAATTATTGGAGTTACAGGGTTGTTTATTCATTTTATTTGGGAAATGAAATGGATCAAACAAAACAAAGTTTTGAATTTGATACCCGCTTCACTGATTACGGTATTGTTTGGTGTGTCAATTAATACATTCGCATTAGCCTATTTTCCAGCAATGGCGATTAAACCAGAACACATGGTTTCTGTTCCTGTTTTTTCAGAAACTGGAAATTTATCAGAGTCGTTTTCTGGATTGTTCGGTTCTTTTTATTTTCCTGATTTTTCATTTATAGGCTCTCCAATAGTATGGAAAACTGCCATTGTTATAGCGGTTGTTGCGAGTATTGAATCACTGTTAAGTTTAGAAGCTGGTGACAAAATTGATCCTGAAAAGCGCACTTCCCCAACCAACAGAGAATTGTTTGCTCAGGGTATTGGTAACATTGTATCTGGTTTTGTTGGTGGTTTGCCAATAACGGCGGTGATTGTGAGAACTTCAGCGAATGTAAATGCGGGTTCTAAAACCAAATTTAGCGCTATTTTCCACGGAGTTTGGTTGTTAGCATTTGTATTGTTAGCCCCCAAATTAATCAATAGAATTCCTCTTTCTGCTTTGGCTGCTGTGTTGATTTTTGTGGGATATAAACTCGCAAAACCAAGTTTGTTTAAAGAACAAAAACTAAAAGGGAGTAATGCATTTTATCCGTTTGTGATAACTCTAATTGCAATACTTTTT
>CAZBMF010000142.1:0-4643 GCA_964492925.1 uncultured Rhizobium sp.
CTCCAAAGTGTGGCTGTAAGGTCCATGCCCAATATCATGCAACAAAATGGCCAATGACACACCTTCTTTTTCTTCCTCACTAATATCTACACCCTTGCGCTGCAAGGTTTCCACCGCCTGAATGGTCAAATTTAAAGCGCCCAACGCATGATGGAAGCGGGTATGCGTTGCCCCGGGATATACCCACTCGCTCATTCCCAATTGCCTTACCCTTCTCAAACGTTGAAAATATGGATGTTGAATCACATCATAAATCAACGAACTTGGAATAGCCAAAAACCCATGTAAAGGATCGTTGATAATTTTACTCTTGTTGCCAGTCATTTCTAGTTTGCAAAGTTACTACTTCTCGTCCCAAACCAAGACACCCCCCATTGGATCAGGTCTTTTCAACCTCACTTGATCCAAAAAATCTTGAAGATTGGTAGCAAAAGTATCGGTAGGATTCATTTTTAAGTATACTTCATAATCGTACACCATTTCAATCCACTCCTGATCATTGATTCCTTTGGTATGCATTCTACGCCTAAAAATTGATCCCATTTTCAACCAGGCCTTTGCATTTTCAGTTTCTACAGAATGTGTATTAACAATTCTCTCCTGGGCTTTGCGAATGTACTTTTTGTATAAAAAGATGGCCAAATCATCTTTCTCTTGTCGGTCGGCACTGATGGCCAAAAACCAATAATTACCCTCAGCATTAGAGTCCAACATGACCAAATTTCGCAACATCGTATCGGCCTCATGGTATTTCTTTTGCATAATCAAGGCATTGCAAAGCTGCTGTTTCACAGCGGGCACATCATTTTGCTCCAATTCACTTCTAAATATCCCCTCCGCCAATTTATACTGGCCTTGAGCCATATAACGGTTGGCCAAAGCCATTGGTGGCAACTCATCATCCATTCCAGTTTGACCGTTGTAATGCACTTGTGCAAAGGTTGTTACCGACCAAAATCCCAAAATCAAGGCTAACTTTTTCATGCGAATACAACAAATGTAAATTACTTTTACCAACTTTGTAATACCATGTTGCGCCAATTTCAAATCATTTTCGCATTTTCTTTTGCAGTTTTCGCGGCATGCTCCCCCGATTCCGATTTTTATAAAGAACCAGGGAATCCCCAAAAAACAGAGAAATTATTGTCGCATTTTAATGCCATAAATATTGGTGAAAAATTTTATGTTGAATTGAAAAACGACACCAATTTACCTGAATCCATCCAAATAGATTACTTCGAAAATCTAAATCCTAAAATTTCGGTTTCTACAGAAAATGGAGTACTTACCGTAAAAGATTTAAATGGATATAATTGGATGAGAGACCTAAATATTCGTCCTAAATTAACCATAAATTTACATAAAATAAATACATTAAATATTGTAGGTTCTTGCGAATTGTTGTGCATTGATACACTTAAAACAGATATACTCACACTCAATATGGAATCATCTTTGCCCGCCAAAATTAAGGTAGATTGTGGCAATCTTTACGGTGGTTCCAACAACATTGGTTCTATTGATTTTGAGGGACGAGGGACTATCTTTTCTTGGGGTTGCGAAATGGGTTCATCGGTGAATGCAACCAATTTAAGCTGCGACGACGCCTACATCCGCCACTATACCAAACAAGATATTTATGTTTCTCCCGACAAAGTACTCGAGGCACATTTATACAACTCTGGAAATTTGTTAATTAAGAATAAAACTTTTAACAAATTCAATGTTTTTCAATATGGATCTGGAAAAGTTTATACCTATTAAATGAATCAAATTCAACTTACATATCCCGTTACTTATGGCATCATGGGACTTATTATTCTCGTATTTTTTGGAAATATGGGAAATCAAAACATCACCGAAAAATTGGTATTTAGCAGTTATCAAATTTTAAAAAAGAAGCAATATTATAGAATCTTTTCGGTGGCTTTGGTGCATGCTGGATTTTTACATTTAGCAATGAATTTATTGGGATTGTACTTCTTCGGTCCGGTGATAGAAGATGTACTTGGACCTGTGTTGACCTTGTTAATTTTCATTGTTTCGGTGATGGGCGGCTCAATTTTATCCCTCATTTTAAGAAGAAATGAAGTTGATTATCAATCTATTGGATCTTCTGGCGGCGTGAGTGGCATTTTGATGGCGGCGATGCTTTGGTATCCCGACATGCGCATTGGCTTGATGCTGTTTCCTGTGATGATACCGGCTTGGATTTTTGGCATTATTTTCAGTTTGGGCTCTATTGTTTTGACGCAAACACCAGATAGAAATCGCATTTCTCATGAGGGACATTTGGGCGGAATGCTATTTGGTGGGCTGCTGGCATATGCCACCATTCCACTTGAAATTTTGCAGGGAACTCAACAGATATTGTTTTACGCCGGCGTAGTACCAATAGCAGTGTTTACTGTGCTTCAATGGGTTTTCCCAGGGTGGTTTTACCGAAAGAGTTAGTTTAAAGTTGAAAGTTTAGAGTTTAGGGTTGCTATGGGGTCAGGCAAATGCCATAAACATTTATAAACTTTCATAAACTCCATAAACCATATTGTAATCACACCAATCTTTTCCTTATATTTGCAGCAAAATTGCCCAGTTGGTGAAATTGGTAGACACGCCATCTTGAGGGGGTGGTGTTCGCAAGGACGTGCTGGTTCGAATCCAGTACTGGGCACAAAAAAAGAGGTTGCAAGCAACCTCTTTTTTTATTTGCGAAAAATGCAAATAATATTTCATCTAATTTTCATCTAAAATATGCTTGAAATTCATTCAATGGTATTTTTGATATTCGACCAAATAATCGCGAATAATACTGGTCATTTCAAATGAAATAGTGAATAATATGAGCATTATAAGATTAAAGAAAATAATTCAGCAAGGTGAAGGAATTAAAATAGAATTTAAAGAATCCAAATCAACTTTACCATCCAATTTATTTGAAACCATTTGTTCAATGCTCAATAGAAATGGAGGAGATATATTATTGGGCGTTAAAAATAATGGGGAAATTTGCGGGATTTCAAAAGATTGTATTAACACATTACTTTCAAACATTGCAAATCTTTCCAATAATTCACAAAAACTTGACCCTCCTTTTATTTTATTTCCACAAAATTATGTAATAAATAAAAAAAATATAATCCATATTAAAGTTCCATCAAGTTCACAAATTCACAAAACAGCAGGATTTGTATATGATCGGAGCAATGATGGTGATTTTAAAGTTACTTCACCACAACAAATTGCAGAATTGTATAATGGTAAACGCAATTTTTATACTGAAAATACTATTTATCCTAAATTAGGATTAAAAGATTTTAACGTCAATTTATTTCCTAAAGTTAAAAGATTAATACACAGTCATAATCCTAACCATCCATGGCTAAAACTAGATAATAAAAAATTACTAGAAATAGCAGGACTATGGCGTAAGGATTACTATTTAAATGAACAAGGATATACATTGGCATCCGTTTTGCTATTTGGAAAAGATCATGTAATTCAATCAATATTACCCCATTATAAGATAGATGCTTTAGTTAGGGTTAACAATCTTCAACGTTACGATGACAGACTTTACATTCAAACAAATTTAATTGATACCTATGATTTACTTATTGATTTTGTTAATAAACACCTGCCCGATACTTTTTATATTGAAGGAAATCAACGTTTGAATCTTCGGAATATTATTTTTAGAGAAATTGTATCTAATATTATAATTCACAGAGAGTATACCAATGCATTTCCTTGCTCATTCATCATTGAAAAAAACAAAGTGATAACAGAAAATGGAAATAATCCTCGAGGACAAGGTCCTATTATTACTTCTAATTTCACACCTTTCCCTAAAAACCCTATTCTTGCAAAGTTCTTTATTCAATTAGGCAGGGTCGATGAATTAGGGTCGGGATTATTAAATATTACCCGTTATTTGAAGCACTATGTTCGTAATGGCAATCCATTATTTTTGGAAGGCCCGAACTTTTACACAGAAATACCAATACCTACACTCAATATCGAGGGATTAAATGAGGGGTTTAATGAGGGATTAAATGAGGGATTAAATGAGGGATTAAAATCCTTAATAAAAACAATAACAAACAATCCTGGATTAAAGCATTTGGAATTATCTCAACATTTAGAAAATAGACCTATTAAAACAATTGAACGACAAATTTCAACCCTAATAAAAAAAGACATAATTGAACGAAAAGGCAGTCGTCTTGATGGAGGTTATTTTATTAAAAAAAATAATATCTAACTGTTGCGAAAAATGCAAATAATAATTGAAAAACAATCTCTTTGAAATATTACCCATCAAATAGACTACTTTTGAATACCTAACATTATGACTATCAATATTCAAACAGCCAATAATTCAGAAACTTCAAAGATTCTAAGTCAAAAATTTAGGAAATCGAAAAAGAATGGGAATTTAACAAAACACAATAAGAAATAATGGGGTTTGAATGTAAAATACCGGATTCTATTATTGCCGCTACATGCATTTTCAATAAAAACCTTTGATTACTGCAGACAGAGGATTTTTAAAAGTCAAAGAATTAGATTTGATCCTGATCGATGTTTGAAAATCATAAAAAAAGAGGTTGCAAGCAACCTCTTTTTTTATTTCCTCTATTTTA
>CAZBMF010000143.1:0-4583 GCA_964492925.1 uncultured Rhizobium sp.
GTTACCAATCTTTCCCTTATGATTGAATCGTGTATCATTCCTTTTGTTTTTGGGGTTAATTGTTTTCTGTGTTACGAATCTTTGTCATGTACATTACTGAAGATTGAACGTTCAATTCTTCCAATACACCAAATCCTCTTTCGTTTTTATATAATTTACTCACTTCACTGTTCTCATTGTGTAAATCACCGAAAACAATTGCATTTGAAGGACAAGCTTTTTGACAAGCAGTTTTAACTTCAACATCTTGCATTGATTTGCCTTCGCGTTTTGCTTTCAATTTACCTTCTTGAATTCTTTGAACACAGAAAGAACATTTTTCCATAACACCACGAGTTCTTACAGTAACATCAGGGTTAATAACCATTTTACCCAATGGGTTGTTGAAATGGAAATCAAACGCATCATTGTCGTTGTATCTAAACCAGTTGAAACGACGTACTTTGTATGGACAGTTATTTCCACAGTATTTAGTACCGATACAACGGTTGTATGTCATTTGGTTCAAACCTTCTGAACTATGAGTGGTTGCCAATACAGGACAAACGGTTTCACAAGGTGCGGCAGCACAATGTTGACACATCATTGGTTGGTGAATTACATTCACATTTTCCCAATGAGCATAATCCCCTTTATCTTGGCTATCAACAGCCGCGATTTGTTTTTCACGGGTGATGTAACTGGCACCTTCAAATTGGTCTTTGTGTGTGTTTGCAAATGAATAGTAACGATCGATACGAATCCAATGCATTTCACGACGCAATCTGATCTCATCTCTTCCTACAACAGGAACGTTGTTTTCAATTGAACAACTTACAACACAAGATCCACAACCAGTACAAGCATTAAGGTCAATTGCCATTGCCCACAAATGGTTTGGAGAACCATCTTTGCGGTAATCGCGTTTTTCCCAAATAGTGTAAACATGAGTTTTTGCTTTATCATTTCCAGCTTTTGGATTTTTCTTCCAAGCAGCGAAAGTTGATTCACGCACGATATCACGTCCCTCAATACTATGATGTGTTTGAGTTTGAGCCAAATGATAGGTTTCGTCACCTTTGGTAATTTTAACATCTGAAATCACCATATTTCTGTTGGTAGTGGTCATGAATCCATAAGCATTTACCCCTACTGAGCTAAATCCTTTTTCAATTGAACCACCAACTTTACCAGCATGAGTTCTTCCGAATCCAACAGCCAAAGCAACAGTATTATTGGCTTGACCAGGTTGAACCAAAGCAGGTACATTGTTTAATTTAACACCGTTGAATTCAACGTTTACAGTATCATCTTCGTTGATACCCAATTTTGCAGCCAAAGATTTTGGAATGGCAACGTAGTTATCCCAACAAACTTTAGATACTGGATCTGGCAATTCATATAACCAAGGGTTGTTTCCACTTGCGCCATCTCTCATACCTACTGATTGATACAATACCAAATCAATGCCATTAGATTTTCCAGATTTTGTTACAGCATCAGCCAAAACAGTTACGTTTCCAGCATAAGCAGGAACCCCTGTTGCAACAGCACCTTGATAGAATCCTAATTCCAAACATTTGTTGAATGCACTTTCAGAACCCACAGTTGCAATCCAATTGTTTTTCATAAACAAATAGAAAGCATCGGCAGTAGGCTTTTGAGAAAGTATACCTTTAGACTTCAAAGTATCCATTTCAGCTGATGGCAAAGAATTTGCCCAAGTCAACAATGACTCTTGTGCTTGACGTGTATTGAATACATTAGAAATGGTAGGTTGAGTGAAATGGTAGGTTCCAGCAACTGGCTCACTGTCATTCCAACTCTCTAAGTAATGATTATCAGGACATACATACTGACAAACTGCAGCTGTTTCGTCTTTGCTTTGGGCAAATGAAACTGACAATTTCGCTTTAGCAATTGCTGTAGCCCAATCTTTGCTGTGGTTGAATACTGGATTCACCCCATAGAAAATCACACCTGCAATAGCACCTGAATTCAATCCTGTTAATACGTTTGCAACGGCCGCATCATCTCCTTTAAATTGGTTGCTATGATTCACCATGTCAATGGTTGATCCATAGTTGTTCAACAATACGTTGATTGCATTTACCATTTTTTGAACGGCTATATCATTGCTTGCAGAAACTACAATAGAAGCTCCTTTTTGAGCCAACAACGCTTTTGCAGCTTTATCAATAGAATTACCTGCCAATTCAGAATTAGCGGCAACAGGTACTTCTTTAGCACCACTATTTCTTGCAATTACATTGTAAAGAGTGGTTACATAAGCCAATTCTTTAGAAGATTGCATTGGGAAACGGTAATCTGCGTTTGTACCTGTCATGCTCAACGCACTTTCAAATTGAATGTGCAATGACATACCACCTTCAACTTGTGGCATTCTATTGATTGTATATCCTTTTGTAAACTCAACTGGAGACAACCAAGTTCCTAAGAAATCAGCTCCAAAGCTTACGATGGTTTTTGCTTTTGCAAAGTTGTAACGCGGTAATGCGCGTTTTCCGAAATCTTCAGCATTTGCATTCAACATTCCATTGTAAGAAACTGCATCATACGTTACGTGTTCAACATTAGGGAATGCTGTTTTGAAAGCTTCGATAGATTTCAATGTGGAAGGACTGTTGATTGAAGTACTTACCAAAGCAACTTTACCACCCGCAGTTTGAATAGTTTTCAATGCATTGGTAATGTCACCATCAAGTTTAGACCAATCAGCAACCTCACTACCTTTAGACAATGGATTGGCCAATCTTTCAGTATCATACAAAGAAAGAATTGAAGCTTGTCCTGAAGCACACAAACCACCGTTTGAAATGACTGACTCAGGGCTACCATCCACTTTAATTGGACGACCTTCTCTAACTTTTACTTCGATACCACAACCTACAGAGCATCCACCACATGTTGAACGATAATAGTTCGCTACACCAGGAGTTACATCTTCAGGTTTTACCAAATAAGGCACTGCGTGTCTTACTTTTGTTTTATAACATGCAGCTAATGTTACAGCTGTTACACTAAATCCAAAATACTTTAAGAAGTCGCGACGGTTAGAATTTAATTCAAAACCATCTTCTGATAATACTTCTTCTAGAGGCAATGCTTCGTTAAACTCATTTTTTTGAGCCGAGATGAATTTCGCATCTCTGTTTAACTCTTCCTCGCCTTTCCAATATTTTATATTATTTGACATGATTTGTTTTTTTCTTTTTAAATTAATAATGACATTTTGAACACTCTAAACCACCATTCATTGCTGGAGTGATTTTTACTTTTCCGTCTGGGCCATAGTATTGGCTGTGGTTTTGATTTGCTTTCAAATCCTTTTGAGCTTTGCTATGTAAAGCCAAATAGTAATTGTTGTTTGCTGCATCGATGCCAGTATTTCTGTGACAATCAATACACCATCCCATTTGCAAAGTGTTCCATTGTTGTACTACTTCCATTTTTTCAATTGGACCATGACAAGTTTGACATTGTAATTTACCAACTTTCACGTGTTGTGAGTGATTGAAATATGCATGATCAGGCAAGTTGTGGATTCTAACCCAACGTACTGGATTAGGATTTTTCCCATATTCTTCACCTGGTTTAGCTTCAGGATTATAATCTAATGCTTTATAAATCTTCTTAATTTCTGGGGAAATTTCACCATTGTACTTATCTGTTAACTGTACACCTTTGTGACAATTCATACAAGTATTCAATGCTGGAATACTTGCGCTTTTACTTTCTTCAACAGTTGAGTGACAATATTTACAATCCAATTTCAAATCACCAGCGTGTAATTTATGTGAAAATGCAATTGGTTGAGTTGGAGCGTATCCTTTTTGAACACCCACTTCTGTAATGCTGAATTTATATCCGTAATATGAACCTGGAACACCTACTGCCAAAACAGTGAAGATGGCTAATACTGTTGGGTTCATGTTCGCCAATTTGTTTGGCAACAATTTCTGATACAATTTGCGGTTATCTTGAGCATTTTCAGAAGATGAAGGATCTTTTTCAAGAGCTGCCTTTTTAAGGGTCTTCTTCACTTTAGCCAATACCACCAAGATAATTGCAAAAACCGCAACCAAAATCAATAAAATGATTTTTGTTGATGGATCTTCTTTATCTCCTCCTGCATTTGGATCAACAACCGCAGTTGGCTTTTTAGGTTCTGGCGCTGTTTTGATGTACTCAACGATATCTTTCACTTGAGCAGGTGTCAAGTTTTCGAAAATATTCATTTGAGCCCCACCGTACTCTTGATACAATGCATTCGCATCCGCATCACCACTCTCTCTGAATTTCTTGTTGTTTCTAATCCATTGGATCAACCATTCTTCTGATCTTCTAGAATGAACGCCACGTAATGCAGGTCCAACTACTTTCTTGTCTAATGCATGACAACTGCCACAATTGTTCGCTTCATAAAGCTTTTTACCTTCTTCGGCATTCGGCTTGTCTTGTGCAAAACTTGGAGCGGATACAGCTAAAAGTGCTGTCAAGGCCCAAAATTTGAATCGATTTATGCTCATGTCTTTTACGAAATCTTTTATCGCATCGCAAATATAGATAGTGATTGCTTCCAC
>CAZBMF010000144.1:0-4574 GCA_964492925.1 uncultured Rhizobium sp.
TTGGACCAGCTGGAAAAAATTAACAACGGCCCTTGGTTCTAAAGTACAATTGGTTGGTGATGATTTGTTTGTAACCAATGTTAACAGACTCCAACAAGGTATAGATCAAGATATTGCAAACTCTATCTTGATAAAAGTAAACCAAATTGGTACTTTAACAGAAACCTTAAACGCTATTCAATTGGCTACCAGAAACCAATATACCAATGTAATGAGTCACAGAAGTGGTGAAACTGAAGATAGTACAATTGCTGATTTGGCGGTTGCGATGAACAGTGGACAAATTAAAACCGGTAGCGCTTCGCGTTCAGACCGTATGGCAAAATACAACCAATTGCTTCGTATTGAAGAAGAATTGGGCGATAATGCAATTTACGGTGGTGAAATGTTCCGCTTTGTGAAGTAAGTATCTCAAACTCAATTTTTTAATAGTATCAAAAACAAAATGCCAGCTGCTCAGCTGGCATTTTGTTTTATACAGATTCTAATTTTAATACTTGTTAATCAATTAGTTAGCTTTTTGTTGAGGCTTTTTATTTGTATTTATTCGTGAAATTTACGAAATTTGTATTTATCACAATGGGCAGAATCAAAGATTCGGAACATTGTGATTACCTAAACTAAACTTAAACTATACATGGAAATCCATTCTTCTGAATTTTATGCCTATTACGGAATGTTCTGTTTTGCGGCTTATTTATTAGGTTCCATTCCAAGTGCAGTGTGGATCGGAAAATCATTCTATAACATCGATGTTAGAGAACACGGAAGTGGCAATGCGGGCGCTACTAACACCTTCAGAGTGTTGGGTAAAAAACCAGGTACCATTGTTCTTCTAATGGATATTTTAAAAGGATATTTGGCTTGTACCTTAGTGTACCTTTTTGCCAATGTTTATACCGATTTTGATTGGAATGCTTATCGTATTGTGAACATTCAATTGATGTTGGGTGCAAGCGCTGTAATTGGACACTTACTGCCAATTTTTGCTGGTTTTAAAGGTGGAAAAGGAATTGCAACCCTTGCTGGTATGATTATCGCCTTGAATCCTTTTGCTGCAGCTTGTGCTATTGGTATCTTTTTAATCGTTTTACTCACCACAAGATTTGTAAGCGTTGGTTCAATGATTGGAGGTGTTTCAATTCCTGTATTGTTTGTGTCCGTTTTTGGGAAATCAATGCCCGAATTCAGACAACCTTCTGTGATTATATTTACCATTGCCATTGCTGTTTTGGTGGTAATCACCCATAGAAAAAATATCAATCGCCTCATTCATGGAAACGAAAACAAAGCAAAATTGTTTCCTAGACATCGTCGCACCAATTAATCTTTTAATCATTCTAACCAGTCTAAACAATTTAATCAGTCTAACCAGTTTAATCTTCCCGATAACTATCGGGGTAACCAGTCTAACCAAATATGAATACAGAAATTAGTGAACAAATTGAATCGTTGTTGGATGATATTTCCCTTGGAAGTTGGACAATTGTTCTCTACAACGACGATGTGAATACCTTTGATTGGGTAGTTTCTTGTTTGGTGAAATATTGTGGACATGATGCTATTCAAGCAGAACAATGTGCTTGGTTTGTGCATACAAAAGGTAAATATGCCGTTAAAAGCGGTTCAAAAAATAAAATGGCTCCAATTTGTGAAGCCTTATGTGAAAAAGGTCTTTCGGCCGTGCTTGAGTTTAAAGAGGAATGAATAAAATTTATCAAAATGCAGAAAGTGCCATCGCAGATATTCATGATGGTCAAACTTTAATGTTGGGTGGCTTCGGTTTGTGCGGAATTCCAGAAAATTCCATTGCAGCACTTGTAAAAAAAGGTGTTAAAAACCTAACTTGCATTTCTAATAATGCCGGTGTCGATGATTTTGGTATCGGGTTGATGCTTCAACAACGTCAAGTAAAAAAAATGATTAGCTCCTATGTGGGTGAAAATGCTGAATTTGAACGTCAGTTACTCTCCGGTGAATTAGAAGTCGATCTGATTCCACAAGGAACATTAGCCGAACGCTGTAGAGCAGCCGGTGCAGGCATCCCCGCTTTTTATACACCTGCTGGTGTTGGTACAGAAGTAGCAGAAGGAAAAGAAACCAGAATTTTTAATGGCAAAACTTACCTCATGGAATATGCCTTTGATGCAGATTTTGCAATTATCAAAGCTTGGAAAGGTGACCGCCATGGTAACCTTATATTTAAAGATACCGCCCGCAATTTCAATACCATGATGGCCATGGCCGGTAAAATTACCATTGCTGAAGTTGAAGAAATTGTGGAACTCGGAGAATTAGACCCCAATAATGTTCATGTACCTGGTATTTTTGTTCATAGAATTTTCAAAGGCCAAAACTATGAAAAACGTATTGAACAAAGAACCGTTCGTAAACGCGAATCTTAATATCCCATGAAAAAGTGGGTCTTTGCTACCAATAACCTTCATAAATTAGAAGAAGCTCAAGCCATTCTTGGTGAATTTGCTCAAATTGTGTCTCTCCATGATATCGGTTTTCAAGAAGATATTCCTGAAACTGCCGATACTTTTGAAGGAAATGCCCTTTTAAAAGCTCAAACAGTATTTGATAAAACCGGATTTCCTTGCTTTGCAGATGACTCCGGACTCTGTGTAAAAGCGCTCAATTTGCAGCCCGGCGTGAAAAGCGCACGATATGCAGTTGAAAATGGTCCCGTAAATCACGATTTGAACAATCAAAAATTATTGTCAGAATTGAAAAATGTCTCAAACAGAGATGCTTTCTTTGTTACTGTGATTTGCGCCGTTGGCTTTGAACCCAATCCAGTATATTTTAAAGGTGAGGTAAATGGCAGCATCGCCCTTGAACCTATGGGTACTCAGGGATTTGGTTACGATCCGCTTTTTGTCCCCCATAATCATCAACAAACATTTGCTCAACTTGGGCCTGAAATTAAAAATACGATGAGCCACCGTGCAAATGCTTTGAATAAAATGAAATCTCATTTTTCAAAATAAAATGGCTGGTATTCCCAAAATTGCCCTGGAAACGTATAACTACGATTTGCCCAATGAAAAAATTGCGCATTTCCCCATTGATCCTCGTGACCATTCTAAATTGTTGGTTTTTCATGAGGGACATATTTCCGACAAACATTTCTATGAGTTGGATCAAGTTTTAAACCCAACCACCATTATTACCAATAATACTAAGGTGATTCCTGCAAGAATTTGGTTTCAAAACGAAAAAAAACAAAATATTCAGATTTTCATTCTCAAACCCATTGAAATAGATTGGAGTATTTGTGAGGTAATGGTGGGAAATCGCAAAAAATTTAAAGAAGGTGATGAATTGAAATTGATGCAAGGCAATGTATTCTTGCAAGTGTGTTGGGTTAACCGCGATGAAAATTGGATAAAATTCAATACCAACGCCGATTCTATAATAGAAGCCATTGAACTTTTCGGACAGGTTCCACTACCACCTTATATAGAAAGGGATGTTGAACAAAGTGATAAAAATTCATATCAGGCCATTTTTGCTAAAAAAGAAGGAGCGGTTGCTGCGCCAACCGCGTCGTTGCATTTTACTGATGAGGTTAAATCTTCGTTGGAGCGGGGTGGGAGTATTTTCAAGGAGGTGACATTGCATGTAAGTGCGGGAACGTTTAAGCCCGTTACGGCTGATTTTGCCGATGAACATGAAATGCATGCTGAACGTTTTGAGGTTACTTTAGATTTAATTGATCACTTGTTAGAATTAAAAACTGGGGTACTTGGAGTGGGTACTACCGCTACTAGGGTACTCGAAAGTCTATATTATGTAGGAGAAAAGGTATTTTTGGGGGACAATGACTGTTGCTTTATATCGGCCCAAGATGCCTATTCTGAGAAGTTGGGTAAATTAAGTACCCGTGAATCTTTGGGATATTTGAGAGATTATGTAATAAAAATGGGTGGAACCATACAGGGTGAAACTCAAATTTTCATAGTTCCAGGGTTTAATTTCAGAGTTGTGCAACAGATGATTACCAATTTTCATCAACCAAAATCAACGTTAATGCTATTAATTTCCGCATTTATTGGAGAGGAATGGAAGAAAGTATATGCGCATGCATTGGCAAATAATTACCGTTTTTTAAGCTATGGCGACGGTAGTTTGCTTACGGGTGAAAAAAATATTTGCATTTAAGTGATTGTTGGTGAATGTATATCAAATTTGTGTTAAGTTTTTTTTACGATAATGCTTGACAAAGAGAAAAAAATAGCGTTACCTTTGCACTCCCGTTCTGAAAGAGAGTAGAAGAGAAGTAAAGAAGAGATAGGTGCAAAACACTGAAGGCTTCGAAAAAAAAACTTCAAAAAAATCTTCGAGAATATTTGGTTGTTAAAAATAAAGCATTATCTTTGCAGCCCCGTTCTGGAAGATAGTTTAGAAGTTAAGAATAAAAAGTAGCGAGAAGCCGCTGGGAAGCGTAGACGGAAGCTAGAGAGACTTCGAAAAATTATTCAAAATAAAGTTTGGTTTTGTAAAAATAAAATATTATCTTTGCAGCCCCTTTAGGAAGAATAGGGAAACAAAAAAAGAAATAAAGA
>CAZBMF010000145.1:0-4546 GCA_964492925.1 uncultured Rhizobium sp.
GGCCTAAAGTTACTTTTACTGCATTCGCTAAAGCGTCAACACCACGCTTCAAACCGTCGCGAGCACTTACGTTAAAATCTATTTTCTTTGCCATGTTCTTTGAATATTAAATGATTGCTAAAATGTCACTTTCACGCATGATGAGGTAATCTTTTCCTTCAACATTGATTTCAGTACCAGCATACTTGCCATACAAAACAGTGTCGCCAATTTTTACGGTCATCGGTTCGTCAACCTTACCAGTACCAACAGCAATCACTTGTCCTTTTTGAGGTTTTTCTTTTGCTGTGTCAGGGATAATAATTCCTGAAGCGGTTTTTAATTCTGCGGCAACCGGTTCTACCAAAACACGGTCGGCCAAAGGTTTAATGTTAACTGACATATTTTTTGTTTAATTTATTTAAGTTTTACGCATCAACCTTATCCAATTGCGTGCCAAGTAAAACATTGTGAAATTTTTTCAGATTTTGGACAAAAATGCTGACAATTTTTCGAAAAAATAAAGACAAATTAAACAGGTCGTGTCATTTTGTCACGAATATCGTTTCTATCGCCTTTTCTATGTTAGGAACTTGTTTTGCGAAAAATGCAGAAGTTTGTTCCTTTATTTTTTGCAAATTTTGCAAATTATTGTCCAACCATTTTTCGTTAATGAGTTCACTCATTTGCTCTTCAGTGTTGGCCTGAAATCCAATTCCCGCATCTAAAAATGCTTTTGCCTCAGGGAACTTTTCAGTGTTTGGACCAAAGATTACAGGCACGGCGGCGGCAGCCGACTCAATGATGTTATGTAGTCCTTTTCCAAAGGCACCACCAATAACCGCAACATCAGCCAATGCATACAACTTCGATAATAAACCAATGTTGTCTATTATCAATATGTCTGTGTCTTTTTGTCCCTCAAAATCTGAAAATCGCGAAATTTTTACTGTATTGAATTGACATTCAATGGAATCAATGTGCTCTTTGCCAATATTGTGAGGAGCAATGATCACCTTTTGATTTGGTTTGAGCGAAGTCTTGTTGAGCAATTGAGCTAGGGCAGATTCCTCTTTTTCCCAGCTACTGCCTAAAATTAAAATTGAATGATTTTGACAGAAATCTTTGATTTTTTGAGGGACATCTGACAGTTTTTCTTGAATCATCTTAGTTCTTAGGTAACGTACGTCCCCCAATAATTCTACGTTTTTAAAATTTAAACGATTAGATAGTTGTACCGTGGTTTCATTTGAGCAATAATATCCACTACAATTTTTTAATGCCAACAACCAATATATGGCCCAAGATTGAAAAATAAAATGGTTTTCTCTCAAAGCGAAATTCCAATACCATACAGGGATTTTCCTGTTATGAGCTGCATTTAGAAAGTTAGGCCAGATCTCGTATTTTATAAAAATAATGGTATCGGGTTGGATACAATTCAACCAATAATTTGAATTGTTTTGAGTGTCAAAAGGCAAATAGAATTTCAGACAATTTGTTTCTAATTTGGCATTTTTATATCCTGAAGGAGAGAAGAAACTGATGATAAATTCATGGTTATCTCCTAGTTGATTGACAGATTGAATCAAAGGAAGAGCCATTTCGTATTCTCCTAGGCTGGCAGCATGGATCCAAATCCTTCTTTTTTGTTTGTTTTGAAGCGCTTTGAGAGTGTCTTTTTGTAATTTTTGACCAATCACAATTTCATTCACTTTTTTGTGAAGAGGGGCAATTAATCTGACGATGATTGCAATCCAGAAAACAACAAATGAATAGATATATTTCAAAATTTAGTCGAGAAAATAATCAGGAACGGCGTCTTTTGATCTGGTTTTGATAGGAATAATGATGCCTGCACTGATGCCTGTTGCCAATTCAGTCATGGGTTGATCATCGGCACTGTTGGTAGAAAAGTTCCAAGGTCTCAAACTTTTAGAAACCCCTTGAATGAAATCAAACCCCAAAACAAAACTTAAAGCATTCGAATTAAGGTATTGAATTTTAATTCTTTCGGCAATTTGAAATCCACCAGCAAGTCTGTCGTAACCACCGGTATATGTTCCTTCAAGTTGTGGCAATTCCCCTTCGTCAATTTGGTATTGAATGTATGTTTGTGTATATCCAAGTCCACCACTTGCTAAAATAGACCAGTCTTTTCGGTAAGGTTTTTTAGATAGAGGGATAATTTTGCCAAAATGGGCCCTTGCAGAAAAACCTCTCATGTAGGTATTGATTACGGCTTGTTGGCCTTTTGCATCAATCATGTATCCATTGTCGTTAGAAATATGGTCAAAATATCCGGCAACATCCACACTGGTTCCGAAAATGAGGTTGTAATCTAAGCTTGCAACCCACTTGTTTTTGTGTTGATATTCAACCCCCAAAGGAAAGCAAGTGTAAGCTGGATAACGATTTCCCATGTCTGAAAAATTGAGAAAATAACCAGCATTAAGGCTTAAAACAACCCAAGAAGGTTTGTCTGGATTTTTGGTTTTATCTGGTGTGGTAGAAGGAGTTTGCGACTTAGTAATACTGGTTATAAGAAGCAAACAAACCATCACGCCCAATTTTTTCAATGTTTTAAACATGGTATGGAATTGGTTCGAAAATAGTTAAAATACTTTGTTGATTAAATAATCTGATTCAAAATTGACAAAAATACTGCTGGGTTATCTGCGTGTACCCAGTGCCCAGCGTTTGGAACAGTGTGGTAGCATGATGTTGGGAAATGTTGTTCAATATAAGGTTTGTCTGTTTCTTTGAGGTAACCACTTTTTTCTCCCAAGATAAAATGCGTTGGTTTTAGGAAAGCATTGTTAAATTCCAGTGCATCAATGATTTCCAAATAGTGATTTTCAATGGCTTCAAGGTTGATTTTTAATTTGTAACCACCATTTGGATTTGCTTCTAAGTTTTTGAGCAAAAACTGTCTGACACCCATTTCAGGGGCGAAAGGCATGAAGGCTTCTTCGGCTTCTCTTCTGGAATGAATGGTTGAAAAATCTAATTCTTTGAAAGCTCTGAAATATTCAAGATGCCCAGGATGGTATTTTTTCGGGGCAATATCAACCAAAATAAGGTTGTCAACCATTTCTGGGAATAAATCTGCAAACAATAAAGCGGTTTTACCACCCATAGAATGCCCTACAACAATCGAACTTTGAATATTCAAATTTTCCATCAGTGATTTCAAATCAAGGGCCATTGCTTGGTACGAAGCATCGTGATGGTGAAATGATTTTCCATGGTTTCTAGCGTCGTAAGTGATTACTTTATAATTGTTAGACAAGTGATTGGCAATGTTGTGCCAATTGTCGAGCATGCCAAATATTCCATGCAGAATAAAGATAGATTTTTGGTGTTCGGAACCGTAAATTTTATAGTTAACAAGCATAACTGTAGGGTATAAAAAAGGGGAAAAGAGCAGGCTCCTTTCCCCATAAATGATATAATTAAATCTCTTAGTTTAAAATAGTTTCAACAGGAGTGTAAGGAAGGTTAAACGCTTCAGATACACCTTTGTAAACCACTTTGCCATTCACAACGTTCAAGCCTAATTTTAGGTCGTTGTTATCTGCACAAGCTTTTTTCCAACCTTTGTTAGCCAATTGAATTGCGTAAGGCAATGTAGCATTGGTTAATGCAAGGGTAGAAGTATAAGGAACAGCACCAGGCATGTTTGCAACACAGTAGTGAACAACGCCATCTACTTCGTAGCAAGGTTCAGCGTGAGTTGTAGGTTTAGAAGTTTCAAAGCAACCACCTTGGTCAATTGCAACGTCAACAATTACAGAACCTTTACGCATGGTTGGAAGCATGTCGCGGGTGATCAATTTAGGAGCTTTAGCACCAGGTATTAACACACCACCAATTACCAAATCAGCTGTTTTAATAGCTTCTCTGATGTTGTATTCGTTGCTGTATTGAGTGTTTACGTTTGCAGGCATTGTGTCGTCTAATTGACGCAAACGTGGCAAGCTAATATCCATCAATGTAACATTTGCACCTAAACCAGCGGCCATTTTAGCTGCTTGAGTACCAACGATACCACCGCCTAAAACGATTACGTTAGCAGGTTTTACACCTGGTACGCCACCCAAAAGAATACCACGACCACCCATAGGTTTTTCAAGGTATTTTGCACCTTCTTGGATACTCATTCTACCTGCAACTTCACTCATTGGTACCAATAAAGGCAAGCTTCTGTCAGGACGTTCTACAGTTTCATAGGCCAAACAAACAGAATTGCTCTTAATCATTGCGTGAGTTAATGGTTCGTATGAAGCAAAGTGGAAGTAAGTGAACAACAATTGATTTTCTTTTATCAACGGATATTCAGATTCAATTGGTTCTTTTACTTTGATAATCATTTCAGCGATGCCATAAACTTCCTCAATTGTAGGGAGGATTTTTGCACCAGCATTCACATATTCTTCGTCTGAAAAACCACTGCCATTTCCTGCAGTTGCTTGAACATACAAAGTATGTCCGTTTTTCACCAATTCACTCGCCCCAGCAGGGGTTAAAGCAACGCGATTTTCGTTGTTTTTGATTTCTTTAGGTA
>CAZBMF010000146.1:0-4527 GCA_964492925.1 uncultured Rhizobium sp.
CAAAGGATCTTCTCCTTGGAATCCAAAGAAATATGTCAATGTTTGGGTTTGCGATCTTACCAATAGTTCAGGTGCCGATGCTTTATTAGGTTTTGCTTACCCTCCATTTCAACATCCAAGCTGGACTGGTACAACCGCCACTATGGAAGATTCAAACCAGGGTGTGGTGTTGCATTATAAAATTGTGGGAAGAAATAATCCGTTATCTAATACAGCAACTTTGAACACTTCGAGAATGGGACGAGTTGCGGTTCATGAGTTTGGACATTATTTTGGACTTAGGCATATTTGGGCAGATGATCAATTTTCACCAAACCGTTGCTTGGTTGATGACTATATTGATGATACTCCACTTCAAGGAATAGGTTCAAATTTCAATTGTAATTTTAATTTGAATTCTTGCATTGAACCCAAAAATGATTTACCGGATATGGTTGAGAATTACATGGATTACAGCACCCACCAATGTCAAAACATGTTTACTAAAAGACAGGCTATTACCATGAGAAATGCCATTACTCAATTCAGGTACGATTTGCCAATTCAGGTTGAAATTATAAAAAAATACCGCATAATTGATACCGTTGTTTATGATCAAGTGTTGATTTACCCTGTTGCCAAAGACAATCGCTTGAAAATAGAAGTAAGAAATGATGATATTGTGAACAACATTTCTTACGAAGTTTACAACATGGTGGGTCAAAAAATCGAAGACAACAAAATCATCAATTCCAACATGACTGAAATCTCCACATCTCGTTATGCTAAAGCCACTTATATTGTGATATTAAGGACGTTAGGCGGCAGGGTAATCAAGAATCAGAAGGTTATTATTGACTAACATTCGCGTTTTCACACGCAAATTCAAGTCGGTTCATCAGCATTTTTAGTTCAATTTCATAGTGTAAAAATTCATCTCGGCTAATTTCTGATTTTTGGTAAGCCTTGATAATGAAAGCCATAAGTCTGTTGCATTTTACGTAGGCGTATAAAATTTCTTTTGGCAAATCATTTTTGCTTGAAATTTCGGCCACAGATAAATGTTTGTTGACCTGCAAAATGGTGTCTAAAATGTTTTCATTCAAAGAATAAACTTCAGCATTTAGAGTGATTTTCTTTTCTGGTTTGAATGCTATTTTTCCTACATTGAAGGTCAATAGATTTAATTCTGTAAATTGATTTGTATTCATGGTTGCAAGAATAAATCGACTGTTATTAAAGATTCGTGCATTAAATGAATATATCCGTTTATATACGTTTTGCTTCGTCTTTCCGTCTTTTTTCCTTATCTTTGCTGAAATTTTACGTTCTAAATGATATCAAGAAGATTAGTGAGAATAAAAACGTTACAAACGTTGTATTCTTGGAAACAAAGTGGCATCGACAATGAGTTTATGTTTGTCGACAATCTGAAAAACAGCATTTATCACAGTCATGCATTTTATTTGTTTCTCTTAGATTTTCCGTATCAACTTCAACAATACTTGCAAGATGAAGTGAACCTAGAACGTTCAAAATTCTATCCAGATGCTACTAAAATTCGTCAATATAGCATCCTCAATAACACCCCAATTATTCAAAAATTACACCAAGAAGTACTACTTTCAGATGTGAAATTGGAGTACAGTTGGACAGATTTGCAATCAAATTTCGAAACATGGTTTCAAACGATGTTAACTTGGGATTTTGTTCAAGATTATGCATTTTTTGAGGAGCCAGAATTTATACAACAAAAGGAATTTGTTGAGAATTTGTTTTTTGCTTTTGTAGATTCACATGAACAATTCAATGAGCTTTTAGAAGACATCAATCCATCTTGGCCCGATGATTCTTCTATTACCTACCGCGAAATCACAAAAACGCTTCAGTCCTTCAAGAAAACAAACGAAGTTACTTTGTCAAAAAATATTCCATTGAATGATGAGGATTTGATTTTTGGCTTAAACTTGTTGAAATACACCATTAGACAGTCTGAAAAATATGACGAAATGGTGAGTGATGTAACCGAAAATTGGGATCCGGCGAGAATCGCTATCATAGATTTGTTGATTATCAAACAAACCCTAACTGAGTTTTTATATTTCCCAGAGATTCCGGTAAAAGTAACCATCAACGAATACTTAGAGATAACCAAAAATTACAGCACTCCAAATAGTTCCAAGTTTGTGAATGGTATTTTGGATAAATTGAGAATAAAATTGGAAAAAACCGGACAAATTCAAAAAACCGGAAGAGGGTTGAGGGAAAGCTAAATTTGTTATATTTGTAAGATATGAAATTCAATAAATTCTATTTGGCAATTGCGTTGGGCACCATGATTTTATCATGCTCTCAAGGAAACAAAGAAATGGATGTAACAGATATTGAGAATAGCAATCCTGAGAATGCGCCTAAAAAAGTGGGTGCTGGCGAGATTAAATTTCTTGATACGGTGATGGATTTTGGCAAAATTACGGATGGTGAAATTGTTGAACATACATACAGATTTCGAAATGTTGGAAAGGTACCTGTAGCAATTTCAAAAGTTGAAGCATCTTGTGGATGTACAACACCAGATTATACGAAAGACATCATCCCTCCGGGAGGAGAAGGTAAAGTAAAAGCAACCTTCAATAGCTCTGGATATGGGTATCCTGAAGCTCCAAAAGTGGAAAAAAGTGTTTCTGTGTATTTCGACGATTGTAAAACGGACCTCGTTGTTTTGAAATTTACCGCCAACATCTATGCTCCTGCAAAAGAAGGTGTGAATACAGAATCTGCTGGTCACGGTCATTAATTAACAAATGGTACAATTATATAGTTTATTGCAAGCACCAGCAGCGGGTGCAGGTGGCATGAACCCAATGGTTTTGATGCTCATCATGGCTGTGATGTTCTTTTTTATGGTATGGCCTCAAATGCGCCGTCAAAAAAAGGCAAAAGCGTTCACCGAGTCTCTTCAAAAAGGAGATAAAGTAGTAACTACTGGTGGCGTTCATGGTAAAATCTCTACAGTTACCGATACTCAATATGTTCTTGATATTGAAGAAGGTAAAATGAAAGTAGAAAAATCAGGTATCAGCATGGAAATGACACAAGCTGCATACCCTGCTCCAAAAGAGTAATACTTTGAAAAATGCTGAAAGTGGGTATTACTGGAGGAATTGGCAGTGGGAAAACCCTGGTCTGTCAAATATTTAAAACTCTTGGAATACCCATTTATCATGCAGATTTTGAGGCCAAACAACTGTATTATAATCACCCACAGTTGAAACAAGAACTCATCCAAAATTTTGGTCAAGAGTTCTATATTTCCGATACGGAAATCAATAAATCGTTTGCGCGTAATTTATTGCAGGACAATCATACAAGAGCTTTGTTTAATGGAATTGTTCACCCAAAAGTGTTTCAACATTTTGAAAATTGGGTATTGGCACAAAATGCGCCTTACGTGATCAAAGAAGCTGCCATCCTCTTTGAAAGTGGAGCAAATAAAACCGTTGACCTTGTAATAGGGGTTATTGCCCCTGATTCACTTCGTATTAAGCGAGTGATGAAACGCGATAATTTGCATGAAAATCAAGTAAAGCAAATCTTGTCAATTCAATTATCGAACAATGAACTACAAGAAAAATGTGATTTTATTATCAATAATGATGAACAACATTCACTAATTCTTCAAGTGAAGGAAGTTCATCAAAAATTATTGGATAAACGCACTCATTTCGGCGGCTAATTTAGCTGCCTCTTGTCCGGCTTTTTCGGCGTAATCTTCTTCCGAGCTAGCATAGATAATTCCACGTGAACTATTGATTAACAAACCAATTTCTTCATTGGCAGCTGCCTCGGTGATGTCTTTCAGGCTGCCACCTTGCGCACCAACACCTGGAACCAATAGAAAATGTTCAGGAATGATATTTCTGATTTCTGCAACCAAGTTTGCACGGGTTGCCCCCACCACAAACATCAAATTGTCGGGATTTCCCCATTTGCAAACGGTATTGATTACCCTTTCGTAGAGTTTCATTTCGCCGGTTGACTGCAATTGAAAATCTTGATGTCCTTGGTTGCTCGTAAGCGCCAAGCAAATCACTGTTTTATCTTTAAACTCTAAAAAAGGTCTTAAACTATCTTCTCCCATATAAGGAGCTACCGTGATGGCGTCGAAGTTCATATTTTCAAAGAAAGCTTTGGCATACATTGAACTTGTATTGCCAATATCGCCTCTTTTTGCATCTGCAATATTGAATGTGTTCTCAGGTAAATAACTCAAGGTTTCTTCCATCCATTCCCATCCTTTGCTGCCATATTGTTCGTAAAAGGCAGTGTTGATTTTATAAGCAACGCTGTGATCTTTCGTGGCATTTACAATGTTTTTGTTAAATTCTAACAATCCCTTGCCTGATTTTTCGAGGTGCTTTGGAAGTTTTCCAATTTCAGTATCCAAGCCAGTACACAAATAGCTTCGCTTCTGAAAAATTTCTTTTATGATCTCTGATTTTTTCACTTTCACTGCAAATAACGTAAATCCTTTTCGGATTGGTTACA
>CAZBMF010000147.1:0-4472 GCA_964492925.1 uncultured Rhizobium sp.
TATCACCATTATGCCTGTAGAGATCTTTTTGAGCAAATTGTGGAATGGGGAGATTTTAAACGATTAAACGATTAGAGGGTTAGACAGATTAGAGGAGATTTAAAGTTGAGGGTTTAATGTTTAAAGTTTTTGGAACCCTAAACGTTAAACTTTAAACTCTAAATTTAAAGTAGTACTTTAAATAATACGGTAAAATTTAAAGTAGTACTTTAGATTTTACAAGGTTAAATCATTATATTTGTATTTATTATGTATAAAAGGAAGCAAATATTTTCTGGTAGTGAAGGTGAGAGTTTGTTTTTTTGGGGAGCGCGACAAACGGGCAAGAGCACTTTGTTGAAATCGGTGTTTCAGGATGTGTTGTACATAGACTTATTGAAAACGGATTTGTCGTTTCGGTTCGAGAAAACGCCGAGTTTGTTGCGGGAGATTGTGTTGGCGAATTTGGGAAAATTGGTCATCATAGATGAGATCCAAAAAGTGCCTTTGTTGTTGGATGAGGTGCATTGGTTAATTGAGCAGGAGGGAGTAAGGTTCATATTGAGTGGTTCAAGTTCCAGGAAAATTTTGCGATCTGGCGTGAATCTATTGGGGGGTCGGGCGTTGCGATATGAATTGTATCCTTTGGTATCGGCTGAAATTCCAGATTTTAATTTGCTTCGTGCGTTGAATCATGGATTGTTGCCACGACATTATATCAGTGAGAATCCCAAGAAATTATTGGAGGCCTATGTTGTAAATTATTTGCGCGATGAAATTGTGATGGAGGCAAAAATTAGAAATTCTGGTGCCTTTTATCGGTTTTTGGAGGCTGCCGCGTTCACCAATGGAGAGATTGTCAACTTCACCAATATTGCCACAGATTGTGGGGTGAGTTCAGTGACGGCGAAGGAGTATTTCCAAATTTTGGACGACACGCTTATTGGTCGGTTTTTACCGTCCTTCCAAAAGAAACAAAAGCGCAGAGTTGTGGCTGCGCCGAAGTTTTATTTTTTCGACATAGGAATTGTGAATCATTTGCTTAAGCGTGGGAAAATTGAGGCAGGAACTCCAAATTACGGAAATGCCTTAGAGCATTTGATTTATATGGAGTTGTATGCCTACAGCAAATATTCAGAACTTGATTTTCCTATAAGTTATTGGCGAACAACGAGTCAAAATGAAATAGATTTTGTTTTGGGGGATGGAAAAGTTGCGATAGAGGTAAAATCAACCACCCAAGTTCAATCGAAGCATCTTCAATCATTGAAGCTTTTTCAAAGTGAATTTTCTGATTGCCAAGGAATTGTGATTTCGAATGAACCATTCGAGCGTCGCGTCGGTGGTATCACCATTATGCCTGTAGAGATCTTTTTGAGCAAATTGTGGAATGGGGAGATTATAAACGATTAAACGATTAGATGGTTAGACAGATTAGAGGAGGTTTAAAGTTGAGGGTTTAATGTTTAAAGTTTCCGCAACCCTAAACGCTAAACTTTAAACTCTAAATTTCCTCTAATCACTCTAATCATTCTAACCTGTTTAACCCTATTTTAGTAAACGGCGTGTTTTTTTTGTGGGTTTTTGTGCTTTGTTGAAGTTTTGGAACGAAATTTGTGAGCAATTCTAATTAGAATGAATACTTTGTTGGAAACATGGGTGATGAAACTGCTTGGCAAACGTTATTTGCCGGTTTGGTTGATTCTCATTTTGGATTTGGCAATTGTAGCAGCTTCTTATCTTTTTGCCCTTTTATTGCTTACGAATTTTTCATTTTACAAAATTTATTCGCCGCAGCGGTTACAGGCTTGGTTGTTGTTAGAATTGTGTTATGGATTTTCTTTTATCCTTTTTAGTAGCTATCAGAGTGCTTTCCGACATACGGGTGTAAGAGATTTAACGCGTTTGATTTTGGCTTCTATTATGGCGCAAGCGCTAGCATTTTCTATTACGAGGGTGGCTGGTTTTTACGGTGTTTTCGACATCAACAATTTGAACGTTGCCTTCCTGATTTTGCAAGGATTTTCGTTCATCATGGGCGTCCTTGGTTTGCGTTTGTTTGTGAAGTTGATGTACAGCAAATATGTGTTGCATTCTACTTCTAAGAAACTCGTTGGTTTATTGATTTATGGTGCGGGCACTACGGGGGTTACTGTGCGCAATGCGGTGAAGCAAGACAGAAATTCTGGATTGGAAGTGGTGGGTTTCATCGACGATAATCCGAAGTTGGTGGGTAAACGCATCGACGGTATAAAAATTTACTCTTTTGAAGAGGCTTTCTCAATGAATTTCTTGAGGAAGAATAAGGTGCATGAGGTAATTTGGTCGGTTCAAACCGAGGCGGGAACGTCGTTCCACAGGGTGGGAGATGCTTGTTTGGGTTACAATTTAACGTTCCACAAGGTGCCGAATGTGAAAGATTGGATAGGTGGTTCATTGAGTCGCAACCAGTTGAAGCGTGTAAAAATTGAAGATTTGTTGAACCGTACAGCGATCAACCTTGAGAATCCACAATTGCGTGATTTTATTGAGGGACGTCGGGTGTTGGTCACTGGAGCGGCCGGTAGCATTGGTAGCGAGCTTTGCAGGCAGATACTGTACTATTGTCCCTCAAAATTAATCGTGTTCGACAATGCAGAAACGCCGATGAACGATTTATTGTTGGAATTGCAGAAGCATGCCCAATTTAGGGATAATGTTATTGGTGCCATTGGAGATGTAACGAGGGAAAACCGAGTGGAGGAAGTGTTTAGCATGTACCAACCGGAGTTGGTGTTCCACGCTGCTGCATACAAGCATGTGCCGATGATGGAAATCAATGCCAAAGAGGCGGTGAGGGTGAATGTTGAGGGAACTAGGCTGGTTGCTGAAATGTCTGTAAAAACTGGGGTTTCCAAGTTTGTAATGATCTCGACGGACAAGGCGGTAAATCCGACAAATGTTATGGGGGCAACGAAGCGAGCTGCTGAGATTTTGGTGCAGAACATGTCGGGGAAATCGAAAACGGAGTTTATCACCACGAGGTTTGGCAATGTATTGGGGTCGAACGGTAGTGTGATTCCATTGTTCAGGAAGCAGATTGAGAACCGTGAGAATGTAACGGTAACGCACAAAGACATCATGAGGTATTTCATGACCATTCCGGAGGCTTGTCAGCTTGTATTTCAGGCGGCAACGATGGGTCATGGTGGTGAGATTTTCGTGTTCGACATGGGAGAGCCGGTGAAGATTTACGATTTGGCTGTGAAGATGATCAAGCTGAGTGGGTTGATGTTGGACCGTGACATTAAGATTGTAGAGACGGGATTACGTCCTGGCGAGAAGTTATATGAAGAATTGTTGAGCAATGCGGAGAACACGTTGCCAACGCATCACCCGAAGATATTAATTGCGAAAGTGAGGCAATATGAGGATGCTGAGATTTTGCCTGTATTCGGCAAGTTGGGGTATGCTGCCTTGAATGGCGCCACAGACCGCGATTTGGTGGTATTGTTAAAGGGGTTGATTCCGGAGTATAAGAGTCAGAATTCGGTATATCAGCAATTAGATTCTTGAGGGTTTACTGCGCCTTCGGTGGTTTACGCTGCGCGGTTTATTGCTTCGCAAGTTGACGCTGCGCTGTTGACGCCTGCGGCTGTTGAATAATAATTCTGATGGGGAATTTAAACTTTATACTTTGTATCCTATAATCCCGATAGCTATCGGGACATAAACCTATAAACCTATAAACCTATAATCCATTAATCCTATAAGCTATGAAATTCGCTGAGATATGTTTTTGAGTTCTGAATAGAATTCGTTGGTAATAAATTGAAGCATTTCTTGAAGTTGATTGGGAAGATAATCGTGTGAAATTTTGTTTCTGATGAGCCTCATATCGAACCAGATGTCTTGATTTGTGATGATTTGAAGTTTTTCACAATTTGACATTAGATCTCCAAACGATTCGGCTATATGTAAACTTTGAAGATTGTCGATGGTTTTAAATAATTGAATTGCCGTTTCATATACTCTAACAAATCTGCTGGTTAGTGCATCAAAAATTTCAATTTCAATGGGTGAATATGTTTTAGAAGCATCGTAAACAGGACATTTGGTTACGATATTTTCAAAAAGTTCAAAGGTTTTAAATAATTTTTCTTTGTTGATTTCGAGTAATTCTTGTTTCATAAAAACAGTCTTTGTTTTTCGATAAAGTTAAAGAATATTTTTTGCTCCTTCGACATTTTATCTTCTGTTGGAAGTATTTGTATGTCGATTCTTTCATCAACAATTTGTTGGTACGAACGGGTTAATTTGAGTTGGGTTTTTAGATTTGCATTTTCATTGTTAGGACAAATCAAGAGAATATCTACATCCCCACCTTTCCTATTGAGATCAACTTTAGATCCAAATAAATATAACTCACCATCGATATCTTTAAATATCTGTTTGAGTGCATTTATTTGATATTCTTTGAGTCGGTTCATGGATGGTTATTCAAAAATAGGAAA
>CAZBMF010000148.1:0-3817 GCA_964492925.1 uncultured Rhizobium sp.
AAAAAACATGTTACATTCTATCATTTTTGCAATTGAAGCTGTTTTGTTGGCTGATATTTTTATCATTGCTGCTTTCAGCGGCGGTGGGCTTGCATCCTTGTTTTTTGCTATTTGGCTTCTTAAACTTGGTGCTTTCTTGTTTTGGACATCTATTTTGTTGGGGGCTGTAGCATTGATTTTGAAGTTGTTATCTTGAGAAATTTTTAAATTTTCTCATGTTTGTTGATTTTTATTTGAAACAATTCACAAAAAAAAATGCAATTTACAAACTATTAAAAGTACCTTATAATTGTTCATTTTAATATTGAATGAACCAAAGTAAATAATTCATTTAATTTACTGGTGTTTAAGGCTATGAATAGGGGTAACAATAAACTTCATTTAATCATAAAGATGATAAGAGAGTTGAAGATGATGTCGAGGGAACAAGTTGCCTCTGAGATAAATATGAGTGTTTCTGGTTATTCTAAGTTAGAACGTGGAGAAACTGAAATTACAGTGAATCGGTTGATTGAATTGTCTGAAGTTTTGGGTGTGGATTTATTTCAATATGTGAATAAAGATGTTCAGTCTTTAATCGATAATTTGCTAAAGTAATTTTTAGTTTCTATTATTGAATTTTATAATAATGAATGATTTATAGTCATTTTTGTTCACTTTTTTGTTTTTGATTTAAATAATTTTATTAATTATTGTAATTATATAATTTTTTAGTTTTGGGGTGGTAGTTTTAAAAATATGATTTTATGTTTTTGTTCAAATATTTGGTATATAAAACGATAGTATGATTTTGTTGCTTCAAATTTGGACCAAATACTACTATTAAGGATACATTACTACAGGTTTTAATAATTATTTTGTTCTTTGATTATTGTATAATATTAAAAATCAAAAATGAAATTATTTTTTAATTTGAGAACATTTCGAACGACAGTTAGATCGTTCATGTTCATTGGGATGTGCTTAGCAGTTTCATCTGCGTTTGCACAAGGTAAATCGGACGGTGCCGGTGGTGGCAATTCAAATGCTGGAGGTAATTCAGCAAATTCTAATGGCAATGGTGGTGGAAGTACTACGCAAGGCCAGAATGATTTTGCTTTACTATCTTCACAGTCTTACTCAATTACCGTTGATGGAACAACTGGAGTTGGATTATTAGAAGATTCACACTTAGCATCTTTAATTTCCAATACACAAGGAGCTTTTAAAACATCAAGCAGTATTTCTTACACTTACACGAAATCTAAATCTAGTTTTAGTTGCTATGATTTGGGTAAATCGTTTAGTGTTTCAGTAACTGTAGTTGGAACAGCCACTCAAGGTACCAATACATTTACCCATTCTGAAACCACAACTGTTACTATAAATGTTACAGGTTCAAGTACGGTTTATGCTAAAGCAAAATCAGGTTTGGTGGTGAAATTGGATCAAAATGGTGTTGGAACATTGACAGCTTCTTCAGTTGATGATGGAAGCTATTCAGGTTGTGGAAGTATCACTTCTTTAGCCCTTGATAAGTCTACCTTCTCTTGTTCAGATTTAGGCAGTTCAGTGAATGTTAAATTAACTGCTACATCAGAATTAGGTGTTACAGGCTCTACAGTTACGGCTGTTAGCGTAGTTGATGAAATAGCTCCAGTTGCATTGGCCAAAAATATTACTTTAAAAATGGTTAATGGAGTTGCAACTATTTCTGTATCAGACATCAATAACGGCAGTTACGATAATTGTGAAATTGTAAAGTATGAATTGTCTAAAACAGAATTTTCGTGCGCTGATAACGGTATAAATCAAGTTACATTGACAGTTACAGATAAATCTGGATTAACTGCGTCTACCACTTTTGAGGTTATAGTTGTGAGCAAGGTTTATGCTAAAACAAAATCTGGAATTGTGGTTAAATTGGATAAGAATGGAGAAGCAACTTTGTTGGCTTCTAGCTTAGACGATGGATGTTACACTACTTGTGGCACTATTTCTTCTTTAACCATTGATAAAAGTTCATTTTCTTGCGCGGATGCTGGCAAAACGGTGTCTGTTGTTTTAACTGCAACCACAGATTATGGTTTTACCGCATCTTCCACAACTCTAGTAAGTGTAGTAGATGAAATTTCACCGGTGGCTATTGCTAAAAATGTTTCCTTGAATTTAGTTAATGGATCTGGTTCAATTTCTATTGCTGATGTCAATAACGGAAGTTATGACAATTGTGAAATTGTGAAATACGAATTGTCAAAATCTAACTTTACTTGTTCCGACAATGGTACAAATCAAGTTACATTAACCGTAACCGACAAAGCCGGATTAACCGCTTCAACCACTTTTGAAGTTACAGTGAATGTGGTTTCAAGTGTTGCAATTACATCGCCTTCATCTTTTGTGTTTTATGGTGCACCTAGTCCATACGATAGAGCCGTATTAACTGCAACTGCTGATGTATCAAATTGTACTTTCTCTTGGACGGGTGGATCTACTGCCCAAACTTCAACTTATGTATCAGGAGCTGGCGTGAGCTCTAAGTTAATTTCAGTAACTGCTACTGATGCTCAAGGTTGTTCTGTAACAGATGATTACAACGTTTGTGTATTTGATATTCGATGTGGTACCGGAAATACTAAAGTTTCTATGTACAAGAATAACAATCAAATGTGTGTTGCAACAAGTGCAGTTGTGAGTCAATTATCAAGTGGAACAAAATTTGGAATTGTAGGTAAGACATATAGCTGTAGCAATGCGCCAAGAAGCATTGAACAAGCTGAAGAAGTGGGCTCATTGGATGCAGTTTCTAAGATTTATGTTGACAATCAAAATGAGAATATTCATTTTCAATTGGTTGATGGTCAGAATGTAACCATAGAGTTGTACAATTTAGATGGTAAATTGGTTCAAACAATTTTTAAAGAAAACATTGATGCGAATGTGCACTATGTTGCAAAATTGCAAAAGCCAGTTTCTGGAATTCCTTATTTTGTAGTTTTAAAGGGAGATTCAGGAATCACCAAATCAATGGTAGTTTTGTAAGAAATTTCAAAAATGTGTGAAAAAATGCCCCAGAAATGGGGCATTTTTTTTTAACTTTTATATGGAATTTAGAAATTTCGGACCCTCTAAAAATGTCGTTTTTCAGTTCACAAACAAAATTCCGTTTTTACAAAGAAAAATATCCCAAAAAAGGACAAAATACAACTTTTCGTAGCGAAAGAATTTTATTGTAAGTGATTAGTTTTGAGTGTGATAGTTCGGTAATTGTGCAGGGATTTCTAAATATAAACTGCCTCAATTTCGACCAATTGCATGAAATAGGAAAAAAATACAAAAAAAATATATGAAAACGATTCTAAAATTGACAAAAGCTACAGTAGTTGTATTCATGGCTTTTTTATCTCAAAACGTATCCGCACAAGTTGGTATTGGTGTAGGTTCTTCACAAGTGAATGGCTCTGCTGCTTTAGAAGTTGCCGCAACAAATAAAGGGTTTTTACCTCCAAGAATGACTACATCTCAAAGAGATGCAATTTCAACACCGGCTAACGGTTTGGTAATTTATAACACAAACACAAATAAATATAATGTTCGTGAAAGTGGTAAATGGGTAGAAATGTCTACGAAAAACACAAATGATACCTTTACGGGTGTCAAAACATTTTCTGCAACCACCAATTTCAATGGAATGGTGAATTTTAACGGCTCAATGATTAATATGACTCCACACATGATGTTGCCAATGGCGGAGATTGGTTTTTTTAATGAAACGGGTGTAACAACAACCACTTCTGCAACTGCTTTTGCTGCAGCTAATTCAAGTCTTAATTGGACC
>CAZBMF010000148.1:3827-4417 GCA_964492925.1 uncultured Rhizobium sp.
AACTTGCAGGAGGAACCACAGGTCAAATTCTAACAACGGTAGGAACTACTCCTACATGGAGTACCATTGCCCTTGGAACATTAACCAGTATAACAGCCGGTACAGGTTTAAGCAATACTTCGGCAGTTGACTCAATGGCATCAATGGCTGGGCGTGTTGTAAACACAGGTGGAACTGGAATAATTAAATATACGGGCACAGTGACAAAACACGCACACGTAGCTTTGACATTTAGTTACAGACCTACTGAAGCCGCAGCTGCCAATTATCCTGTTTTATTTGGGGTATTTAAAAATGGACAACTTTTACCAGAATCTGTGGTTTCTGTATTAATGAACACTACTATATCTAACGGTTCCAATGGTTATAATTCTATGCAAAGTACTGCAATACATGTAATGACAACCTTGTCCACTGGTGATTATTTGGATTTTAGAGTAATTGGAGTTGCCTTTAATGCTGGTACAGGTATATTGGGAACAGGAGGCTCTGGTTCAGCTGCAGGAACTTCAAAAACCGTGACAATCCATGGCATAAACTTCTTTGCAATGGGTATTTAACCTCGCTGTTTAAAATAATTCTATGAAAAA
>CAZBMF010000149.1:0-4357 GCA_964492925.1 uncultured Rhizobium sp.
AAAAGTAACAGATTTTTATCATAAACGTGTATAAACTCTCATAAACGTTTATAAACCCTTCTTTTAACCTTCCTAATCCGTTTAACCCTCTTAATCTTAAAAAGATAATTCGTGATTTCTCAGTTCGTATTTATCAAATAATTCTGCAAGAGAATCTTTTGTGAAGGCATCTTGAAGTGCTTGAAGGTGACGGAAATGGTGGATATCGGTGCAAGCGAAGTCAAACATTTCAGCTTTTAGCATTTTTAGGGCTATTTTTTGAACTTCTTTACCGTAATATGGTGTTAAAGACAACAGGTTCAATTGAAGTTCGAATCCAAGGTCTTTCAAGTGAGAGTAGTTATACTCCCAATTATTGTGAAAATAGATATAACGTTCAGGATGAGCCAAGATGGGTTCATAGCCTTGAATTTGCAGGTCGAAGCTAATTTTTTCTACGTGATCTGGACGTTGGATATAGGAGAATTCAACTAAAATTTTATCGTTAATTAATTTAAGAAAAGGTTCTTTGTTCTTCAATTTTTGGCCAAAGATATCATCGAGCATGTATTCGGCTGCAAATGAGCGATTTAGATTGAGGTTGTTTTGTTCTAAAGCGGATGTAAGCACATCAAAACCTTTTTGAATGGTATCAGGATTATTGGGATGGGTATCGGCAATAATGTGTGGCGTAAAGATAAATTCGGTAAAACCAAGCTCTTGAAGTCCTTTAATTAAACCTAAAGAAGTTTCTGAATCGGGTGAACCATCATCGATTCCAGGGATTATATGGTTATGAAAATCTATCACTTAAAGAAATTTTAAAAGTTTAATGGAAATACTATGTTTAGGCAAAAATAGGCATTGCATATTGACAATATGCTTCATGTACCAAAAATTTGGTAAATGGCTAAACAAATTTGTAAACGATAGTTTTTCAATTAAAAACTAAAAAAAAATTAAGTTCAATAATTTTGAATAATTCTTATATGTAATTGAATTATAATATGTTTTCCGAGGTTAATAGGAAAAAAATCTATGAGTAAAATTTATCATACAAAAGCGATAATAATTTTTTTGTGGAAATAAAAGAGGGGTAATTGAAACAGAAATCTTTGAAATATAAAAAAAATGTTATACGATTGTAAACTAAACCAAAATTAATAACTTATGAAATTTAAATTACAAAAGTCGTTCGTTGCGATCTTGCTGTTTACGGCATTGATTTCAATGGCATCGGCACAAACCCGAGTAATCAGGGGGAAGGTAACTTCTTCTGATGGGGAGCCGATTTCAGGTGCTTTGTTAAAGTTATCTGGAGAAAACAAAACGACCACATCGCAAGATGATGGTAGTTATGCACTTGCAGTTGCCGCTGTAAGCGGTGAACTTACTTGTCAAGCCTCTGGTTTTAAAAATGCTAAAGCTACTGTGAATGGCGAAGAGGTAAATTTTTCACTCGAGGAAGATTTATTGGGAATCGATGCTGTTTCAATTACCGCTGTTGGTATTAAAAAGGAAAAAGCAAGTTTGGGTTATGCAACCACTCAAGTAAAAGGAGACGATGCATCTCAAGGAAGAGATCGTTCTGTATTCAATGGTTTACAAGGTAAGGTTGCTGGTTTGTCTATTTCTTCAGGTGGTGGTACTCCAGGTTCTTCTACCCGCATTCAATTGCGTGGTGCAACTACTTTGAATGGCGATAACCAGCCTTTGATTGTGGTAGATGGTATTCCAATTGATAACTCTAGCATTCAGAACAGCGATAACCTAAACCGTCAGGTGGATGCTGGTAACCGTGCAAACGACATTAACCCTGATGATATTGAGACTATTGATGTATTGAAAGGACCTGCTGCTGCAGTGTTGTATGGTTCACGTGCTTCAAATGGTGCTATTATCATTACCACCAAAAGTGGAAAAGGAAACATTGGTCAGAACAAGAAAATGAGCATGACCTATAGCAGTAGCTATTCTTGGGAAAATCCATTGCGTTTCCCTGAGTTCCAAAATAAATTTGGACAAGGTGGTGGAGGATATTCTGATTCACGTGAAAACTGGAGTTGGGGACCAAAATTCACCGACCAATTGCAACCTTGGGGTCAAATGATTGATGGTGAGCAACGTGTAAAGAAATATTCTGCGATGCCAACCAATGTACAAGATTTCTTTAACACTGGTCATACCAATCAAAATTCTTTAACCATCAATGGCGGCGGAGAGAAGGTTGGTTATTTCTTCTCAGTGAACAATTTGAGCAATACATCTATCATTCCTGGTACTGAATATAACCGTACTTCATTCAAAGGAAATAGCTTTGCTCAATTGGCAAATAACTTTACAGCGAACTTCAGTGTTACTTACACTAGAACCAATTCTTTGATTTCTACTCAGGGTCAAGATTATTCGTTTTATGATCAAATTTTACAAACTCCACGTGACATTCCGTTGCACGAGTTGAAAGATTTGAACAACAAATTCAATACTGTAAGTGGTTACTATGGTGCTTACACTTTGAATCCTTATTATATTTTGGCTACTTCGGCAAATAAAAATACTGTAGATAACGTTTTGGGTGTTTCTACATTGTCTTATGACCCAACAAACTGGATTAACATTACATATCGTGTTGGAACAAACTTCTACACAGATGCTAGAAGAGCATACGAACCAAAAATCACTGGTATTACTGGTCAAAATGCTTCTCAAGCAAGTAAAATTGGTTTGTACGATGAAAACGATTTCAAAGTAAATGAGTTGACATCAGATTTGATGGCTACAATTAAGCGTAATATCAACAAAGATATTAAGTTAACTGCATTGTTTGGACACAACTATCGTCAAAGAACTGTAACTACTTTGTCTGCTTCAACAGCAGGATTGGTAATTCCTGGTTATTACAACTTGGATAATTCAGACGGACGTCCTACTGTGTCTAATTCGTATTCACAGCGCAGAATTGAAGGTTTCTACACCGATTTAGGTGTAAACTACCAAGATTATGTGTTTGTAAACTTGACAGCACGTAGAGATTATTCTTCTACGTTGCCGCAGAATGCAAATAGCTATGATTACTATGGAGCAAGTGCAGCTTTAATTTTCTCAAAACTATTGCCTAAAAACAGCGTACTAACTTATGGTAAGTTGAGATTGGCGAGTGCTCAAGTGGGTAAAGATGCAGATCCTTACCAATTAACCAGCGTATTCTTCACAGGATCAATTGGTGATGGTTATAACAACTCATTGTTGAAATCACCTTATGGAACAGTGGTTGGATATGAAAGAGGTAATAGAATTGCGAACGCAAATTTGAAACCTGAGTTTACTACTTCAAATGAAATTGGTATAGAAATGGCTTTCTTGAAAAATGATCGTTTGGGATTGGATGTAACTTATTACAGCAATGAAACCAAAGACATTATTTTGAACGTTCCAATTGCGCCATCAACTGGATTCACGTCTCAAACAATTAATGCTGCTTCATTCACAAATAAGGGTATTGAGATTTTGGTTAAAACAATGCCAGTTTACACAAAGAATTTCCGTTGGAACTTAAACTTTGTGTTTGCGAAGAACGAAAACATGGTAACATCTATTTACAATGGTATTGACCAAGTTGCATTAGGTGGTTTGGGTTCTGCATCAGTAGTTGCTGCGGTTAACAGACCATTCGGTCAATTCTATGTAATTGGTGAAAAGAGAACAGCAAGTGGTCAATTAATTGTAGATTCAACTACAGGTATGCCTGTAATTGATCCTAATCCGCAATATTTGGGTACATATAACCCTAAATACACTTTCTCAATTTCTAACACTTTCAAATACAAAAACTGGTCTTTGTACATTCAATTTGATAGAAAAGAGGGTGGTATCATGTACTCAAGAACAAAAGATATCATGGAGTTCTGCGGAACAAGTGAAAACACTTTGTCGGTTGATGGAAAAACATTTGAGCGTATTGATGGTATTCTCCCTAATTCAGTGGTACAAACTGGTGATAATACTTACAGAGAAAATAACACCCCTGTAAATGTTCAAGATTACTACACCGATCAAAAGAACAGCATTGCAAACATTTTAGATGCTTCTTACACAAAATTGAGAGAAGTTAGTTTAACCTATGAATTCCCTAAACAATGGTTGTCAAAAACTCCATTTGGTAGAATTTCAATGGGTGTAGCGGGTCGTAACTTGTTGTTATGGACACCAGCATCTAACAAATTCGTAGATCCTGAAACCAACTCATTTGGAACAGGTAACGTGCAAGGTTTTGAATTTGGTTCATTGCCAACATTGCGTCAAATCACTGCTAACATTAAAATTACATTCTAAAAAAAATTATCATGAAGAAATTATTTAAATTGGGTGTTATATTGAT
>CAZBMF010000150.1:0-4314 GCA_964492925.1 uncultured Rhizobium sp.
ATCATTGACTTAAAAGGAAGTGGATCACAGTATTACAGATACTTGTATATGTATTTGTCATACTCAAACATTGCCAACTTGAAGGAGTTTGATTACAATACATATTCATTGAATAACTTATTTACATATCCATATTGGTACTTCAATGGAACCAACTATACAGATTGGGCTGGATTTTCTGGTGCTGGTATGAATGGTCCAAATGATAATGGAATTAATCCATTGTTTGTAGATATAGCGGCAAATGATTGGAGACCGGGTGCTTGGGGTACACAGAATAATGTGCCTTATAAAACAATCAATATATGGGATGTAAATGATACATTAAGAAACAAAGTGAAGCATGATCGTGGAGGTTTGGAAACAAACACAGATTTGCAAGCTATTTCTACGAACTATACTGTGGGATCAAATGTATGTGCAGGATATACCACTGGTGTGAAAACATACATGATAATCAAGAGCAACTATCAATACGATAAGGTTCAAGGGTTTAAAGTATCCTATGCAATCAATGGTGGACCAAAGACATCAGTGAATGTAACAAAGCCATTGTCGTTAGGGGATACAGTAAAAGTATTCTTCCCACAAGAAATCTTTTTGAGTGTAGCGGGTCAAACCAGATTGGCAATTTTTATTGATATGCCAGATGATAAAACGAGCAATGACTCATTTATCTTTAATACGTATGTAACCCCAGCTCCCGGAGGAGGATATTACACAGTGAATAGTGGTGTAGCAACAAGAGCGTTATACCAACCATCAAAATCAAATGATATCACCGTGTTAAATGCACCAGTTTCGTATATAATCAACCAACCAAGAATTTATACCAATGCTGAGTATAAAGGTTTAGGTAATGGCGATAAATGGTCAGCAAGTGTTGCGGTAACTACACCGTCAGGCAAGAATGTAACCTTAGGTGGAACAACTACATTTACATTGACGGCACCAACGTCGAGCAGTGATATGGTTGTAACGTTCAAAACAACAGATAAAACATTGGAAGATTCAATGTTGAATTTGTATGTGATTGTTCATGATGAAGGCAATGGTTGTGATACAGTGATCAAACGTCCGTTGTTGATTTACCCAACGATTGTACCAAATTTCACAAAACCAACCCAAGCATGTTTGGGTGAGCCAGTGTTGTTTGAGAACAAATCAACAGTAGCATCAGGTAATATGGAGTATTCATGGGATTTTGGAACGGGCAATGCATCAGATAAAACGGATGCACCAGATCCAGTATTTGTGTTTACCAAAGAAGGAACATACAAAGTAAAAATGATTGCAAAAACCTTGCCTTATGGTTTTGTGAGTGAGGATAGTACCATCTTTACGGTGAATCCAATCCCATCAATTAAATTTACAAAGTTGAATGCATGTGAAGGTTACGATTTGGTGTTCAACAATATGACAACACCATCAACAGGAACTACATATGCATGGGATTTTGGAGACAATAGCACATCAACATTAGCAAATCCAACACACAAATACAGCAAACAAGGAACGTATTTGGTGAAATTAACAGCAACATTGAATGGCTGTGTAGCCAAAATGGAACAACGTGCATACCAATTTGAGAAGCCAAAAGCAGCATTTAGCAAATTGAGTGGTGATTGCGATAACAAGGAATTTGTATTCTCAAATACCAGTTCAGTAGCAACCGCGTCATTGGGATACTTCTGGAACTTTGATGATGGAAGCTTCAGCACAGCTCAAGCACCAAAGCATATATTTGATGGCTTTGGAACGAAAAATGTGAAGTTAATCGTAACCACAGAATTTGGATGTCAAGATTCAGTAGTAAGAGTAATTTCAGTAAAAGAAAGTCCAAAAGTACAGTTTGTAAATGGTCCAGCATGTTCATTGAAACCAACGCAGTTCACCAATACAACAAAAGCAGTACCAAGTACTTATGCAAACTATAATTGGTCATTCTCAGACGGCACAACATCAACTGATGAGTCACCAATCCATTCATGGACAAGCTTAGGAAGCAAAACAGTAACGCTTCAAATAGCATTAGACAATGGATGTTCATCAAGCGCAACCAAGAAATTGGATGTATTGGTACAACCAAAAGCAAGTTACACAGCTCAAGATGTGTGTGCAGGTAGTCCAGTAGCGTTCAACAACAAAACCACTTGGGCACAAGGAGAAATCAGTTACGATTGGAACTTCTCAGACAATACCTCATCAACAGAAACAGCGCCAGTTCATATGTATGGAAATACAATCACATTGTCATACAAAGTGACGTTGATTGCAAAAATTGAAGGTGGATGTACAGACACATTTATTGATGAAGTAACAGTAAATGAAGGACCAAAAACATGTGACTTCACATACGCCCCAGATTATGCATTTGGATACTATGGAATGAAGTTAGAGCCAATGGATGGATCGGGTAAAGTAGGAGCACAAACTGGTGTGAAATATACATGGGTGATTGAAAATGGTGGATCAAAAAATGGCAATACCATTCAGCACAATTTCATCAAAGATGGCACTTATAATGTAACGATGTATGCATTGATCAACAACTCAACATGTGAGTGTAGCAAAACCAAAACAGTTGTAATGAATAGAGCAGCAGTGAAGAGTTTTGAGTCAGTTGGAGTGATGGTTTATCCAAACCCAGCAACCGATGTTGTAAACATTGCAATGAAAGAATCATTTGGATCAGAGGTGAAAGTAAATATCACCAATGTATCTGGCGCAATGGTAAGAACAATCAAAGCATCGAACAATGGATTGTTGAGCATCAACACTGCCGACATCACTTCAGGAGTTTACATGATTACCGTATCAAGCGGAAACAATGTATTCACACAGAAATTGGTGGTTGAATAAGCACAAGTAATTGTAATTTTCAAATAACAGGGGCCAACCATTGCGGTTGGCCCTTTTTTGCTGTGTTTTAATAACCAAATTAATGTTGGTGCTTATAAATATTTTCAAAATTGAATGAAACCTTTGGTTAAATTTGTTTGAAATAAATTCTATTGTAATGACGAATCAAAATAAAATTGCTTGTCCAAAATGTGGCGAATTAATTGATGTTCAGAGTATATTGGCTCACAAACTTGAAGATCAAATTAGGAAGGAGTTTGAAGAAAAGGAACGATTAGAAAAGCAAAAAGTTGATCAGTTGAAGTCTCAACTGGAAAAAGAGCGTCAAGATTTTGAAGAAAATAAACGTCGTGAAAATGAATTGTTTCGCGAGCGATTAGATAAGAAAATGGCTGAGGAGCGGAAGCAGCTTGAATTAAGTATCAAATCTAAGATTGAAGAAGAGAAATCTGAACAAATTAAAACACTTCATGATGAATTAAACGAAAAGTCCCAACAAATCAAAGAATTCAATAAAGCGAAGGCTGAAATTGAGCGTTTGAAAAGAGAAAAAGACGAACTTAAGGAAACAGTTGAAGCCGAATCTCAACTAAAATTAAATGAACAGTTGGCGTTAGAGAAAGAGAAGATACGAAAGGCAGAAGAAGATAAAAATGAGTTGAAATTGCGTGAATTGCAAAAGCAATTGGAAGATCAAAAAAAGTTAACGGAGGAAATGAAAAGAAAGCAAGATCAAGGTTCAATGCAAATGCAGGGTGAAGTACAAGAGTTGGCCATTGAAGAATGGTTAACGAGTTCGTTTCCACTTGATTCAATTGAAGAAATTAAAAAGGGTGCTCGCGGTGGAGATTGTATACAAACTGTAAACACTAGAGAAACTGCCAATTGTGGACGAATTTATTACGAAAGTAAAAGAACCAAAGAGTTTCAATCTAATTGGATCGAAAAATTCAAAAATGACATGAGGGAAAAGGGAGTTGATTTAGGAGTAATAGTTACTGAAGCGCTACCTAGTGATATGGAGAGAATGGGCCAAGTTAAAGGCGTTTGGATATGCACTTTTGAGGATTTTAAAATGTTGTCTGGTGTTTTGAGAGAATCTTTAATAAGGGTAAGTATGGCTTTAGTTTCTCAAGAAAACAAAGGTGATAAAATGAATCTGCTTTATGATTTTCTTACAAGTAGCGAGTTTAGAATGAGAATAGAGGCTATAGTTGAAGGATTTTCCTCAATGAAAATAGCACTAGATTCAGAAAAAAGGGCCATGCAAAAAATTTGGAAAGAGCGTGAAAAGCAAATAGAAAAGGTTGTTTCTAATACAATTGATATGTATGGTTCTATTAAAGGAATTGCAGGCAATGCAGTTCAATCAGTTTCGGCTTTAGAGTTGCCTGGATCTGATGATATAGAAGAATTAGAATTCTAAATTTGTGATCCCTACAGGAATCGAAC
>CAZBMF010000151.1:0-4262 GCA_964492925.1 uncultured Rhizobium sp.
TGTATGAAATTCCTGGTTCTACAATCTGTACATTTTTAAATCCAGCATTGATTACGTGCGATTTAAATGCACCCAATGTATCCTCTTCGCCATGAACCAAAAAGACCATTTTTACCTTACTTGTATCTTGGCAAGATAAATATTCTACCATTTCTTTCCAATCTGCATGAGCGCTAAAATTGTTCATGCGATGTACTTCAGCAAAAACTTGGTATTTTTCACCAAAAATCTTCACTTCTTGATTACCCGCAGTAAGTTGACCCGCCAAACTAAATGGTGTTGCATATCCCACAATTAAAATGGCATTTCGTGGATCTTCTATGTTGTTGGCAATGTGATGTTTGATTCTACCAGCTTCTGCCATTCCACTGGCTGAAATAATGATGGCAGAAGACTTAGATTCATTGATTTCTTTTGATTCCTCCACTTTGCTGATGTAATGCAAGTTAGGGAAGGAGAATGGATCGCCATCTTTGGTAATATACTCTAATATATCAGGATTAAATTCTTCCCTGTGCAACGACATAATTTGTGTTGCTTTGATGCTCAAAGGGCTGTCTACATATACAGGAATATGCGGAAGTCTTTTCTCAAAGGCCAATTGATCCAAGATATAAATGATTTCTTGGGTTCTATCAATTGAGAAAGCAGGAATGATGATTTTTCCGTGTTTTTCGACACAAATCCTGTGAATGAGTTTGTAAAAAGCTTCTTTTGCATCCGCCATCTCTTCATGCACACGGTCGCCATAGGTGCTTTCAGAAATGATATAATCCGATTGTGGGAATGGAAATGGACCAGCTAAAATTTGATCGTTTGGTCGTCCAATATCTCCGGTGTATGTAATTGTAACCGAATGTCCCTCAATGTTTTTTAATTCAAGAAATACAGCAGAACTTCCAATAATATGCGCATTGGGAATATAGGTTGCCGTGGTGCTTTGTCCTACCGCAAATGGATGATTGTCACGAACAACTTCAAACATTTCGAGGGCTCTTTCCGCATCGTCTAAATCATAAAGTGCCTCTAAGGGTTCTTGTCCTTTTTCAAGTCTTCTACGGTTGACACGTTTTAAATCAGATTCTTGAATATGTGCACTGTCGGCGAGCATGATTTCGCAAAGATCTCTTGTAGCAGAGTTGCTGAAAATAGTGCCCGAAAATCCATCTTTCACCAATTTGGGCAATAAGCCTGTATGGTCAATGTGGGCGTGCGACAAAATTACATAGTCAATTTCCGATGGAACAAATCCCCAGTTTCTGTTCAACTCGTTACCTTCTTTTCCTTCACCTTGAAACAAACCACAATCTAATAAGATTTTTTCGCCTGAAACTGTGGTGATCAAATGTTTGGAGCCAGTTACCCTTCCTGCTGCGCCATAACTCGTTAATGATGGGAATTTTTGCATGTTGTTACAAATTTATTCAATTTTTACGTGATTACTTTCAGTTAGTTTTCAGCATCATTGTGATGATTTCGAAAATTCATGTCTTTTAACGTTGATATAATGCGTGGATTTGGGGTGTGCTTTCCAGGAAATATGGTCGCCATCGGGCATAAATTCATCATTTTTAGTGAATAAATCCGATAAATCAAGCACTGTAAATTGTTGCATTTTCTGCAAATAATAATCCAAGTATTTTTGGGGGATATTTTTTTTGTAGAACGGATGTACCGGCGAATTGATTAAAATCAAGGCAATTTTATTCTGTTTACAATAGCCCGTGATGGAGTCAAAATATTGATCCTGCATGCGGCTAAATCCTCTTACTTTTTTCCCCTCAAAAAACTGCTGTTTGATGCGTTTTTCAAGTTTTTTAAAATCTACCACCCGGTTGTATGGAGATTCAAATCCACCAGGTATGAAATTCTTGTTAACAGAAATCGCATTAAAAGCCATTTCAAATTGCTTTTTGATGAGGAAATGCAAATTCAGAAAGTGATACTCTCTTAATATTTGCAATTTATGGGGTGAAACCACAAAATATCTTGGCAATATTTCTTCTTCATTTTGGGTGTAACCATCAAAATAATTGCTGAAAGAATGATGTGAACATCCCAAATATAGGGTGTCAACATGGTTATCTTGATTTAGGGCTTTGAGTTTGTAAAAACTGAATTGAAAAGTTTCACTGTTGTACGCAAGATTTTGTTTATTGTAATACAAATATTGTATTCTAGAATCCCCCAAGAAGATTGTCTTATATGGTTTTGAAAAGGGATTTTTACTGAAATGAATGACAACTAGATAAAAACTACCGGCTATTAAGCCCAGAAGAATAAAAACGAATAAAAATACTCCTTTAAAGAATGGTTTCATTCTTAAAACTGGAAATAAATGAAACTAGATTTGGTTCCGAAATAAAAGGCAATAAACAGACCAATAATGACATACAGTATCCATCGCGCAATTTTATTTGGAATATTTGAGAATAAATCCCTGTCATTTTTTCTGAAAATCCAATCCATGAAAATCAATGGCAAAACATACCAAAATGCCGGCCATACGCCGTAAGGATCTGTTAACCCTGGCTTTGAGGTAAATTGAAATGGATTTTCAACGGTATTTTTCACAATTCTTACAATAAATTCATTGGCAGTTGAAATGTCTTTTGCCCTAAAATAAATCCAAGCCAGTGTAACAAATAGGAATGTTCCCAGCATTTGAAAAAACTCTTTCAAGGTTGGTAAAATGGTATCCTGTGCCACAACATCGCCTGCAAATTTTCGGTTTCTGTTGGTAAGCAGCAGGGGTAGAAATGCAATTGCGTGTAAAAATCCCCACACAATAAAATTCCAGCTTGCTCCGTGCCAAAATCCACTAACGATGAAAATAATAAAGGTATTTCTTACAGATAATACTTTGCCAAGTTTTGATCCCCCTAAAGGAATATACAAGTAATCTCTGAACCAAGACGATAGGGAAATATGCCAACGACGCCAGAATTCAGCAATGTTTCTTGAAAAATAGGGGAATTTAAAATTGCTTAATAATTCAAATCCGAACAATTTTGCGGTTCCTAGTGCAATATCGGAATATCCACTAAAGTCCCCATAAATCTGGAAACTAAACAAAATGGCACATAAAATGAGGGTGTAGGCGTCTTGGGTTTGATAGTTGCTGTAAACTTGGTCAACCACCTTCGACAAGGTATCTGCAACCACTACTTTTTTGAAAAATCCCCATAAAATCAACCTCGCGCCTTCAACGGCCTGTCTATATTGAAAGGTTCTGTTTTTTTGAATTTGTGGAAGTAAATGCCCCGCACGTTCAATTGGTCCAGCAACCAATAAAGGGAAAAAACTCACAAAAACTCCGTATTCCACAACATCTTTTACCGGTTGTTGTACTTTTCGATAAACGTCGAATAAATAGGAGAGTCCATGGAACGTATAAAAAGAAATTCCAATTGGCAGTGCCAACTTTAAGAGCGGTAAATTGGCTTTAACCCCCAATTGATTCAAGGCTTCTTGAAATTGAAGGATGAAAAAATCGCAATATTTGAATAATCCCAAGATGCCTAAATTCAGCACTACGCTAACTATGAGCCATTTTTTAGAAGATTTGGGGTTGGAATTGTCAATGGCAAACGCCAAATAATAATCCATCAGTGTGCTTCCGACAAGGAGTCCTAAAAAGGACAAACTCCACCATCCATAAAAAAAATAGCTGGCAACAAGAATCAAGAAATTTTGAACCTTGAGGGACTTTTCACAGACAAACCAATAGAGGATGAAAACAATTGGCAGAAAAACAAGAAACTCAAATGAATTGAATAGCACAGGGCAAAGATAAATAAAACGTTAAATCAGAGTTTGAAAAAAGAAAGTTTCGTTGAAACTAGATGAAATTGTATAGGAAAAAATCATATCAATCGGGTAATAGCCAATGTAGTATCAAAAATGATGGTAAATTTTATTTCTAAATAATTGCGTGGCCGTTTTTTCATTGATGTGAATACCGTCAATGAAATTATCATCGGTTAACTGCAATTGATTTGGATTGAAACTGGCTACAACTTCAATGTTTTTTGCTTTTTTTGCAAATAATAATGCTTCAAGTTTTTGCAAATTTCGCACCCGAATATCGTCTTTTTTTACCTCAAACAATTTGGGATGAAAGGGAGATAAAAATACAATGACATGGTGTTTTTTTGCCAAATCAGATATTTTATTGTTGAATTGATTGAACATGGAGGTGTTGATTTGGTAAAATGATTTAATGAGGTATAAATCATTGCATAAATAATCAACGCGTCCAG
>CAZBMF010000152.1:0-1128 GCA_964492925.1 uncultured Rhizobium sp.
CTAAACGTATCATCGTTTCTCATACAAACATCTGGAAAGGTGCTGAAAGAGCGAAGAATGATGCTGATGACAAATCAAAAGACAAGTCACGCAAGAATGCTTCTAAAACAGTGAAGAAAATCAACAACTCATCTGAAAAAACAACTTTGGGTGAATTGGATGCCTTGACTGAATTGAGAGCTCAATTTGCTGAAGCTGAAAAAGGTCCTAAAAAAGCAGCCGCTAAGACTGAAGAAACTGCACCTGTTGCTCCTGCAGCTAATGGTTCTATTTCTGAATTGAAAGATTTAGCTGGTGTTGGTCCTGCTATGGTGAAAAGAATGAATGCACTTGGTGTAAACTCTGTAGAAGAATTGACTTCATTAACTGAAGAGAAAATCGCTACTATGGTTGAAACTGATAGCAAAATTTCTGCTGACCAATGGAACAAATGGATTTCAGAAGCTAAAGGTTAAGATTCATTAAATTTTAATATCAAAAATAAAAGCACCACCCTGTGGTGCTTTTATTTTTATACCTAACTTTGTAAATAATGAATTCAACGCTCGTAATGGCTTTCGTGATCAGTTTGCTGCATGGTTTTATTCCAAATCATTGGTTACCAATAGTGGCAATTTCACACAAACAAAAGTGGAATCACTTAACCACTTTTAGGTATGCCACAATGGCCGCTTGGGCGCATTCAATTGGAACAATCATCATTGGATTGATTGTTTATTTTTCTACTTCTGGCGCCCTTAAATATTTATCTCACGAAGAAACGCACAATCTAAATCCTCTCGAAAATACCCCTTTCGAACACATCAGTGGAATTATTCTCATTATTTTAGGATTATGGTTTTTGTACAGACATTACAAACACCACCATTTTCATTTAGATTTACCAAAAAACAACGGAAATAAATGGATATTTGGCGCTATTCTATTATCGATGTTCTTATCACCCTGCATGGAAATAATAGGATATTTTTTCACGTTGGCTCCTGAAGGATTTCCCATGATTTCATCGCTTATTTTGGTGTATTCTGTTACTACTTGGTTGAGTATTTTGCTTGGCGTTTTTTTGGGATATAAAGGAATGAAAAAGTTAGATGCACACAAATGGGAACATAACTCTGGTATCATCAC
>CAZBMF010000152.1:1138-4252 GCA_964492925.1 uncultured Rhizobium sp.
ATTGATCTGGTTTACTTAACCGTACCGTCAATGCCCAAATATCTATCAATCAAATTGTGAATGAAGTATAATAGCGGCAACAAAACTATAGACATAATCAATTTGTAACAATAGTTGATCAATCCTATGGCCATTACTTGTCCAAAAGTAAATGTCCCTCCAATATAAAACGCAATAAATAGGACTACAAAGCTATCTATAAATTGACTCACTGCGGTACTTCCAGTTGCGCGAAGCCAAATCATTTTATCTTCGGTTTTTTCTTTGATTTTGATGAAAATAAAGGCATCAATTAACTGTCCAACCAAAAATGCAACTAAAGACCCGATGATGATCATTAAACCGGCACCAAAAACAGAATTATAGGCTGATGTCATGTCTTGAATTCCTTGTATCTTACCCGAACTAAGCCAAAAATCGGCACCTTTTAATCCCATTGCAATTCTTACCATTACAAATGAATAGATCAGCATGGCAACTGCAATGTAGGTAAGTTTTCGAACACCTTGTTTTCCATAATATTCGTTGATAATATCCGTCATAATGAAAACAAATGGCCATAAAATTACACCGGCGGTCATGTTAAATTGAATAGGGTTGCCCCATAGTGATAGATTCAATGTTGGAAAGCCCAACGTGTTTTCGAGTGAAAAAATTTTTGCTCCGATAAATTCAGCAACAACGGCGTTGGTTAAAAAAAATCCACCCAGTAAAATAAATAGGTTGTTTTTTTTGTTTTCTATAATGGAAGACATGGTCCAAAACTACGTCAATTTGGACACACTTAAAAATGTGTAAAACCATTTATATTGAAAGCATAAACAAGTTTTAAATTGCAAATGAAAAAATAGCAAATTTTTATCATGAATTATATTAAAAGTATATGTGTTTTGTTTTTAGTTGCGGTGAATGGATTGGGTGCACAAACAAAATCTGAAACAGAATTGTTTCAAGAAGGTTTAAAGTATCAGCAATCTGGAGCATATAATGAGGCAATTCGTGTGTTCAATTCTCTTATAACAATGTCGCCATCAAATGCCAATTATTGGTATAATCGTGGTGTTGCTAAATTGCAAATCAAAAACTACGGAGAAGCAGTGGTTGATTTGAATAAATGTATATACTTGGATACATCGAACTCAGAGGCTTATTACAACCGACATTTGGCCTATAAATTCACTTCCAATTTTCAATTTGCTTTGGCGGATATATCAAAATACATCAGCTATTTTCCTAACGATGTAGAATCGAGAAAATCTAGATATGCATTGTCTATGCAAATGAAAGAATATGAATATTCAGAGATTGATGCCAATTGGATGGTGAAAAATGGAATAGGTAGCGATACCATTAAAATACAATTGTTATCGATTTATGATGCCTTAAAGAAGAATAATGAAAAATTAAATTTTTTAAACGTAGAAATAAATAGAAATCCCGACAATGCCAAAATGTACTATTTCAGGGCACTTTGCAATCATGAATTGGAAAAATTTGAATTGTCGAACACTGATTTGGATCGTTTTTTATTGTCAGAACCTAAAAACTTGGATGCAATGAAACTGAAATTTGAGAATCACTTTTTTCTAAAGAACTTTGAAAAAGCCATTTCCATTATAGAAGAATTGATAGACGATGATAAAAAGAATGGTACATATTATGCCGATTACGGACATGTATTATTGCAAATGAGAAATTGGAAAGAGGCAGAAAAGAAGTTTACCCAAGCCATTAAAATGAAAACGGATAACATTTCTTATGTATATTTGGGAAGAGGTATTGCCCGATACAACATTGGTAAAGTTGGTTTGGCTTGTCAAGATTGGGAAAGGAGTGTGCTCATGGGCGAGAAAAACGCATCAAAGTACATGGAACAATATTGTAAATAATGAAAAAAATGAAATCAATTGCTGTAATAGGTTTTTGTGCTGGACTTTTTATCAGCGCAGCAACGATTAAAAATAATCACCAAGTAAATGGTTCATTAAATGAATCAGCATTTCACGTAGATAGTACTTTTGTAATTAACCAAGATACATTTCATTTCTTATCGATCGAAAAAGATTCTGCGTCTCATGAATTGATTTACTCACCGAATGTTGCATTTTGGAAAAGAGACATTATGTTGTCATCGGATTCATTTTTGGTGGTCAATCAAAGAGATCGAGTAATATTTGATATTGTACATAAAAATTCGGTTCATAAAATTGAAAAAGGCCAAAATCTAACCAATTTAGGTAGGATCTACGGTTACAAATATGATGTCCCTCAAGATATCAAAATAAAATTTGTGCGAGGACGTCGTGATTTCTTTAATTATTCGGTGATAGGACCTAAGTTGAAAGAGGCAAATAGGGTATTTAATTTGGTGGGTGCTGATCCTATCATTGCTCAATTGTTGCTGTTAATTGAGAGTCCGAACAACCACAAAGGTGTTTCACATTCTGGAGCAGCGGGTCATTTTCAAATTATGCCATCGGTTGCCCGAAAATATGGTTTGCGAATTGGACAAAGGGTAGATGAGAGACACAATTTCACGAAGAGTTCATATGCGGCGGCGAGATTGGTGAAAGAATATTGTATTCCTCAAGCAAAAAGGATTTGCACACAAAACAACATTGAAATAGAACAAGATGCATTGTGGTTTAAATTGTTGGTTTTGCACATCTACAATGCGGGTGCAGGAACAGTTGCAAAGGCTGTGCGCCATTTACCGGAGATTAGCAGGGGGAATGAGTTGATCAAGACCTTATGGAGAACCAATGTGGGAGCCTTTCAAAATAGTTCTCAAAACTACTCGCAAGTGTGTTTAGCGAGTTACTTGGGATATAAAGATTACATCCGTCAGCAAATTCAAAAGTAATTTTTTATTCATTTTTTCATTTTTCGATAATTCTGCGAATTTTTCCGAGGGATTTTTCGATGATAATGTCTGAAAAAATAAACATTTTTAAAGTGACAGAAGTTACACAAAATTTATAAGTTAAAGATAATTAATTAAATATTCACCTAATTTAGATAGATTTCAAATTGCAAATGATGTGAACAAATTGTTTTATGTGGAAGCAATCACTATCTATATTTGCGATGCGATAAAAGATTTCGTAAAAGACA
>CAZBMF010000153.1:0-284 GCA_964492925.1 uncultured Rhizobium sp.
AATTTCAAAGATATTCATGGCACCATATTTACCAAAGAATTGCACCAAGAAACCTGAAAGGAAATTAGCAACAAAGCTACTCAAGAACCAAACTCCCATCATCAAAGATCCCAAACGCAATGGAGCTAATTTGGTAACCAAACTCAATCCAACTGGAGACAAACAAAGTTCACCCATTGTATGAATCAAATATGTGCCTACTAGCCACATTAAATTAGCTTTAACAGTTACATCTGTGTTATCACCTCCACGCGAATATGCAGCGCCAATCATTAAAAAGAAAC
>CAZBMF010000153.1:322-4204 GCA_964492925.1 uncultured Rhizobium sp.
AGTCCCATTTTAATAATAGAATTTGGCTCTTTGTCTTTTCTTCCCAATACTGTCCAAAGGATTGTAAATAAAGGACCTAATAGTACAATGAACAAAGGATTAACGGACTGGAACCAAGAAGTTGGTATTTCCCAATTCACATTCCAAATTTTGTTGTTAAATATATAATAAACGACAAATGCAATTGCATTAATTCCTAAAGTAATGCCGATTCTCTTATTGATTGATTTTTTATCAGTTGAATCATTAGATTTTGATAATTTAAAGAACTGAAATGCATAAATCATTAGGAAAATAGATTGAATAACCCAAAAAATATCAGTAAAACTCATGGTAGCTGTAACACGACGATCTATATAGCGATCTGTGTATAAACTGATAGAGCTACCAGCTTGTTCAAACCCTGCCCAAAAGAAGATGTTGAACAACATCATAATCACGATAACTGTTAGTCTACGTTTTTCTTCTCTTGTTAGTGGAACTTCTTGGCTGTTTGCATTTTCTTTATTCTTTTTTGCACCTGGAACTACACCAAGGTCACCTAATAATTTAAATGCCATAGTATTGAATAAAATTTGACCTAAAACCATTCCAACTCCAGCGGCTAAGAAACCATATCCAAAACCATATTTGGTAACCACCCCTGCAGCATTTTTAACAGCGAAGTAATCTTCAGCCAAAAATCCACACACCAATGGTGCTAAAAATGCACCTAAGTTAATTCCCATGTAAAATATGGTAAATGCTGCATCTTTGCGTTTGTCATCTGGTGCATATAATTGACCAACAATTGTTGAAATATTGGGTTTAAAAAATCCATTCCCTAAAATCAACAACAACAATCCCAAGTAAAAAAATGTAATATTTTGAGCACTTGATGTAAACAATAAAAACTGTCCAATGGCCATAGTAATACCACCAATGGTAATGGCCCTACGTTGACCAATATAAGTATCTGCTAACCATCCTCCAATAATTGGCGTAAGGTAAACCAAGCCTGTATAAATGCCATAAATAAGACCCGCATTATCATCATTAAATCCTAAACCACCTTCTATTACGGATTTGGTCATGTAAAGCATCAGTAAGCCCCTCATTCCGTAGTAACTAAATCTCTCCCACATTTCTGTGGCGAACAGCAAGTAAAGTCCTTTTGGATGGCCTTTCTGTTGTGTTTCTAAGTTGTTGTTTGAATCCATAGTTCTATTTTAGTTTTAATATTTTTGGGCTAAAATAGATAGAATTTTTCAATCCCACAGCGTTTGTTTAAAAAATAGGCCTAAAAATTATAGATAATGCGCTTTTTGTATTATTTTGCGCTGCAATGATGGAATTAAAAGCCTCACAAATTGCTCAAGAAACAGGCGGAATTTTAGATTCTACCGAAGATATTGTTATACATTCTGTTGCAAAATTGGAAGAAGGAACTGAAGGTTCACTTGGTTTTTTTGCAAATGCTAAATACGAAAAAGCGCTATACAGCTCTCATTGTTCAGTGGTATTCGTGCCGGCAGATTTCCAACCTTCTCAAGACGTTTCTGCCAAACTCATCAAACATGCAAATCCTTATTTTGCTTTTTGTACCATCTTGGCGAAATACTTTGATCCAAACGAATCTAAAAATGGTATTGAATCTACAGCTGCCATTCACCATACTGCAACGATTGGTGAACAAACCTATATCGGTCATCATGTTACTATTGAAGAAAACGTTACTTTAGGTAAAAATGTTCACATTGAAGCGGGTTCTTATATTGGTAAAAATGTTAAAATTGGTGACAATTCTAAGATTTTTGCCAATGTGACACTCTATTCCGGTACCATTGTTGGCAAAAATTGTATTTTTCATTCAGGGACAGTTATTGGAAGCGATGGATTTGGATTTGCACCAATTGGTGGTAAATATGTTAAAATCCCTCAAGTAGGTATTGTAACCATTGAAGATGACGTTGAAATTGGTGCGAATTGCGCCATAGACAGAGCTACTATGGGTTCTACCCTTATCAAAAGAGGCACAAAATTGGATAATTTGGTTCAAATTGCACACAACGTGGAATTGGGTTCGGATATCGTAATTGCCTCTCAAACTGGAATTGCTGGCAGTACCAAAGTTGGTGATCATAGTGTTTTTGGAGGACAAGTTGGCGTTGTAGGACATATTTCTATTGCAGCCAACACTTCTGTAGGTGCACAAGCTGGAATTACTCAAAATGTAGTTTCTGAAGGACAAAAAATCAGTGGAACCCCAGCAACCGATGTAAATTCGTATCTTCGTGGCGTAATTGGTTCCCGAAAAGTAACCGATTTGATTAAAGATATTCAACAGTTAAAAAAAGAAATTGAAATTTTAAAGAGTAAATGAACAATTTAAATCCAAAACAAACTACACTAAACGAGTCTATAAGTTTTACAGGCGTTGGATTGCACACCGGTGCACATGTTACTGTAACATTGTGTCCTGCTCCAGACAACTTTGGATATAAGTTTCAAAGAACGGATTTACCCGATCAACCGATTATTGAAGCTGATTGCGACTTGGTAACCGATACCAGCAGAGGTACAACATTAGAGAAAAACGGTGCCAGTGTTTCTACTGTGGAGCACGTTTTAGCTTCTTTGGTAGGTATGGAAGTGGACAACGCATTGATTTGTGTTGACGGACCTGAAATGCCAATTATGGATGGAAGTTCAATATTTTTTGTTGAAGGCATTAAAAAAATCGGAACAAAAGAACTTGAAGCTGAAAGAGAATATTTTGAAATACCTTACAATATCCATTATACTGATGCCGATAATCAAGTTGAGATTGTTGCCATGCCTGTAAATGAATATAGACTGACCGTTATGGTGGATTATAATTCTCCAGTTTTGGGAACCCAGCACGCTTCATTAACTCATATCAATGAATTTCAAACAGAAATCGCTTCTTGTAGAACATTTTGCTTCCTTCATGAATTGGAATTTTTGTTGAAGAATAATTTGATTAAAGGTGGTGACCTAAACAATGCCATTGTGGTGGTTGATAGAGCTGTAGATCAAGAAGAATTAAACCGTTTGGCTGTTGTTTTTGGTAAAGAATCTGTTGAAGTCAAAAAAGATGGTATTCTAAACAATTTGGAACTTCGCTTCCAAAATGAACCAGCTAGACACAAACTCCTTGATATGGTGGGTGATTTAGCGCTTGCTGGTATGCCATTGAAAGGACAAATTATGGCAGCAAGACCAGGACATGCAAGCAATGTTGCCTTCGCCAAGAAAATCAAACAAGTGATTAAAAAAGAACAAAGAAGAAAATTAGATGGCCGTCCTCAATACGACCCTAATAATAAACCTTTGTTTGCTACAAAAGATATTATCAAAATTTTACCTCACGCCCATCCTTTTTTATTGGTAGATAAAATTGTTGAAATGGATAAAACATCCATCGTTGGTGTGAAGAATATCACATATGATCAACCATTTTTCAGTGGGCATTTCCCTGGAGATCCTATTATGCCGGGTGTTTTGCAATTAGAAGCTATGGCACAAGCTGGTGGAATATTGGTATTGAGCACCGTTGAAGATCCTGAAAACTATGGCACTTACTTCTTGAAAATTGACAATGCGAAATTCAAGGATAAGGTAGTACCAGGTGACACATTGGTCATGAAATTAGAATTAACTGAACCTATCCGTCGCGGAATTTGTGTAATGAAAGGTCGTGCTTGGGTTGGTGATAAATTGGTGTGTGAATCAGAAATGATGGCACAAATAATTAAAATTAACAACAACTAAGATGATTCAACCTTTAGCATACGTTCACCCAACAGCAAAAATTGCAGACAATGTGGTGATAGATCCTTTTGTAACCATTCACGCAGATGTGGAGATTGAAGAAGGTAC
>CAZBMF010000154.1:0-4172 GCA_964492925.1 uncultured Rhizobium sp.
AGAATAAAATTTTTAACACAAGTAGTTACATGTAACTATAGATCAAAGTTTTTTTTATGAATCTTTAATTTTTTAATGAATATTTGCTGTTTAACCGTCGGGGCGAACCTGCGTGTTCGCCCAAAAAAAAATTAAAAAAGGGCAGACACTCAGGTCTGCCCCGACGAATAATTTTTTAAAATAAAATGGCGGACACGCAGGTCCGCCCCGACGTCCGCCCCGACGATGGCGTTTCTTTACGATTTCTTCTTCTTGTCGGCGGTTTTTGGCGCTCTTGGATTATAAGCTAAGCACAAGTCGATCAAGTGGTTTAAATCCTTTTCGGTGGTGTATCCCGACGATTCCACATACGCGAAGCCTTTCATGCGCTTGCCATTTTCGTCGAGCATTCTGGCACCCGGTAGTGATGGAATTTGTTCCATGAATTCGGGGTCGAAACGACACATCAATTCGTCTTTTACAACCCCAATGCACATTTTTTCATCTACCATGAAACAGAGGCCACCAAACATCACTTTTTCAGTAACGTTTGGAAGGTGCTGCAGCGCCTCACGTATTTTATTGCCTAATTGTTCATTATATGCCATTGGTTTGCATTTTTGATAAGTTGTTTGATAAGTCCGATTTCACTGAATGTTTCATTGTCGGAATTTGCAAAAATTGGATTTGCCGTTCCCAAATTTGAAACTTGCGTGGTTTTGCAGGTGGCGTGAATGCTTCTGCATCCAGTTTCTTGCAAAATTACAGCAACATTCTCTGGGGTGATGCCAGCGCCTGGTTGAATGTGAATATGTTTGCCAAATTCCTTTTGCAGTTTTCGCAAAACTTCAATTCCCTCCGGGGCCGAATTGGCACCGCCACTGCTCAAAATTCGCTCAAATCCCATATCTGCAATTTTCGCAGCAGCCTCCATGATGTCTGAACTTCGGTCGATGGCCCTATGAAAGGTAGCAGGCCCATTCCAAGCCTTTAATAACAATTGATTGGTAATAACGTCCACATGTCCCTCATGAGTTAAACAACCGAAAACAATGCCCTTAACGTTGGCCTTTTTGCAAACCTCTATGTCGTTCAGCATCACTTCAATTTCAGCAAGTGAGTAATTGAAATTTCCGCCTCTCGGACGAATCATTACATAGGTTGGAATGTGTAATTTAGCCGCTACATGAATCATTCCGCTCGATGGTGTACAGCCGCCATCGTGCAGATTTTCAAATAGTTCTATTCGTGATGCGCCGGCAAGGGCGGCATGGGTGCAAGATGTGAGACTATTGCAGGCAATTTCAATTTCTATCATGATTTTACGGCAAAATTTGCTTGAATTTGTTGAGTTCCTTCGGCGGTGGTAACCCCAAAGTCGAATCCTTGTTGCAGCGAGTAACTGCCGTATTGCCCTTTTTTGTTGATGGCAATGAACCCAATTTGGATGTCTTTGGGATTTCTGGGTGTAATTTCTAACAGACGTTCCACGGCAATTTTGCAGGCCTGATTGGGCGAATGCCCATTTCGCATGAGTTCCACAATGAGGAAACTACCGCAGCAGCGGATCACCTCTTCGCCATGTCCGGTTGCGGTTGCGGCACCCACGTTGTTGTCTACATAGAGTCCTGCCCCAATAATTGGGGAGTCACCCACACGGCCTCTCATTTTAAAGGCCATTCCCGAAGTGGTGCAGGCGCCACTGAGGTTCCCGAATTCATCAATGGCCAACATTCCAATGGTATCATGGTTGAATTCACCAGATTTCATCTGCAATGGGGTAGGTATGGGTGTTGATTTTTCAATATTGATAATGGGTTTATATTCGCTTTTTTTGAGCCATTCTTCGTAAGCTTCTTTTGCGTGGTCACTCAATTTATCTGATTCTAGGGGATGTCCTTGCTGCAGGGCAAATTCTTGCGCTCCTTGACCTACGAGCATCACATGGGGCGATTTTTCCATCACTTGACGGGCCAAATGAATGGGACTTTTAATACGTTCCACGCAAGCCACAGCGCCAACTTCGTGTTTGTGATTCATGATGGAGGCATCGAGGGTAACATGTCCCTCACGATCTGGATTTGCGCCCAATCCTACGCAACAATTCAGTGGGTCGTTTTCAGAAACTTGCACGCCCGCTTCAACAGCATCAACGGCAAGTCCGTGGTTTTGAATGATGTTCCACGCGGCCACATTGGCTGTAACTGACTGGTTGTACCAGGTACTGATTACCAAAGGTTTTGCTTTAAATTTTTTTTCATTTTTTGAGGGACGTTTAGCCGACAAGCTCATGAAAGCGCTGCCCAATCCTACAAGTTTCAGCAAATCTCTGCGGTTCATTTGGCGAAGATAAGGTGTTTTTGCATTTTAAATATTGTAAAAATGATGCAGTAGCATGACACTTTTATGAAGGATTAAGCATTTCTTTGTGGCATGTTAAAAAGAATTTTTGTGCTAAGCCTTTGTGCAGGTTTTGCATATTTAGGAGCACAAACGGGTGCTGATTTTCAAACAAAAAAGGTGGATGAAGTAGGTTTGTCTTTCCCTAAAACCTATGAATTTACCACAGAAATACCGGGTGGAGCGAAGTTTGGTGTGTTGACGCCATTGGAAAATGAAAAAGACACTTTCAGAGACAATATCAATTTGTTGATTCAACCAATTGGACAAGACATTGATGTTTCGGAAGGATTGGAACCGTTGAAGCAGCAGATGAGTAAGTACATCTCAAATTACAAAGGTATTGATGCAAAAATCGAAAACATTCCTGCAGGAAAGTGCATTCGTTTGGAGTATACGGGTGATTTGGGTGCCATGAAAATCCACTGGGTACAATACATGGTTTCAAAAAACAAGAATTTGTATATTTTGAGCTGCACTGCAGAACAACATACTTACAACCAATACGCCAAAGAATTTGCGAAAATTGCAAAAACTTTGTCCATCGATTGATTTTTGGTTGATGGAAATACGGTCTAGAAACCTTATTTTTGTGGAAAGTTAGATTCTCAGAGAATAGAGTCATCGGCCTATTTCCGGTGGCGTTATTTATCTATCAATTATATATGGGCCGAACGTAAGTTCGGCCCTTTTTTGTTACTGACAAGTCTATTTTGTGAATGACATGATATTGCGTTTGTACTGTGGTTTTGTATGTTGTATCTTTGTGATTTATAATAATATGCAGATAAATTTGATTAACTTAAGAAAATGCATGGTGATAATTGCATTTTGTGGATGGGTGAACGGTGTGTTTTCTCAAGGAGTGCCTGATTTGTTGTATTACAAATTTGATGTTAAGGGCAAGAAGGTGGTGAATTTGGCAAAATCAAAACCGTCAGGTACAGATACTGCCTATCTCAATGGTTCATTGTCGATTGGTGATACTGGTTTGTGCGGAAAAGCGTTGGTGGGTTCTGGTGTTTCTGCATCCACTGATTATTTGAATACAGGATGGGCAACCAGTTTGTCGGGTTCTTGGACCATTTCATTTTGGACAAAAAAGTTTGGAGTGCCTACAACTTTGTATTACATCTTTGGTGATGCTTCTGCCAGTTCTTTCAGATGTTTCACAAATGGTGTTGCTGGATCCAATAACTGGATTTTAAGAGGTCCATTGACAGATGTTACAATTTATGGTGGTGCAACTGCATCGCCAAACCAAATTACGTTTGTATACAATGATACTACCAAATACATTTACGGCTATATCAATGGTTTGCTTGTTACTTCAACGCCTCAGACAACAAGTCCTGTAATTAGTGGTTCTGGTCCATTTAAAGTGATGGGCTATTCTGCTAACATTGGTGCCCCTGTAGGCGGATTGATTGATAATTTTATGATTTATTCAAAAGCTTTAACTGCTGCTCAAGTGGCTGAAATTAGCTCTGCTAAGTCGTTTACCAAAACTGCTGTAAATGCTTGTTCATCTTTTACGAGTGCTAGTGGTAAGTATAAATACACGAAGTCTGGCGTGTATAAAGATACGGTGGTTGGATTTTTAGGATGTGATAGTATTATCGAATACACCTTAACTATTTTACCTAAATCGGCTGATACAATTTCTGTTACGCGTTGTGGCTCTTACAAATCGCCAAGTGGAAAACATACGTGGTATAAGTCTGGTACATTCATAGACACCTTGGTGAATTACAGAGGTTGCGATAGTCTTTTAACAGTTGAGTTAACCATTA
>CAZBMF010000155.1:0-4137 GCA_964492925.1 uncultured Rhizobium sp.
TGCCGTTGTTGTTTGTGAGTGTGATGACATTCATTTTGATTTTGAGTTCAGTAACCATGGTATTGGCTGTGGAAGCTGGTCACAGAAACAGTAAAAAAGAAGTTCAGCGTTATATGCTTTACACCATTTTGGGTGGTATTGCTTTCTTGAGCTGTCAAGCATGGGAGTGGGCAACCTTTATCCATGAAGGTGCTCGCCTAGATGGTAACACCTTTGGTATCACCAAAGCAGGTTATGATCATTTGCATAGCGTTGGATTCGGTAGCCACTTTGAATGGAATGTAGCAGTTGACAGAACCAATGGTCCTGTTCCATTTGCTGCGTTATTCTTCATTGTAACAGGTTTCCACGGTTTCCACGTATTTAGTGGTGTGGTAATCAATGTTGTGGTTTATATCATGACAGTGAGAGGCGTATTTGAGCGTCGTGGTCACTATGAAATGGTTGAGAAAGCTGGTTTATACTGGCATTTCGTTGACTTGGTTTGGGTATTTGTATTTACCTTCTTCTATCTAATCTAATTAACCTAATTGTAAAAAATATTATGGAATTTTATTCAAAACCAGGCGAATATGATGCGATGAATTATATCCCGCACACTGAGAGCCACGGAACAAAAGAGTTATGGAAAACTTTTTGGTTACTTTTAGGAATTACAATTTTAGATTTCGTTATCTACTTTGTAATGGGACCATCAGCTTTTAGAAACTTTATCTTTATCGCTTTCGGATTGGTAAAAGCATACTACATTGTAGGTGCGTTTATGCATTTGAAAAGTGAAAAAATCAATCTTGCATTGATGATAGTAGTGCCAACATTGTTTATTATGGGATTGATTTGGGTGATGCTTTATGAAGGTAATGCAATTACTGAATCTCATTCAAATCATACAGTTGAAGCGCATACTGAAGTTCATAAATAATGATGGATTTTTTAAAAAGTAGAAACTTTAAAGTGGCCGCTGTTGCGGCCATTGTTGTTTTACCCATTTTTGCAGTTTTCTTTTGGAGTAAAGCAAAATGGGTGCACCAGCCACTGCCTTACCTAGGTGAAACTATTTCTAACCCAGACGGATCTAAAGAATACCACACCGTTGGAGATATTGTATTGTACAATCAACATGGTAAGAAAATTTCTTTGAGGGATTTTGACTCTAGCATTCTTTTAGTGAATATTTTCTTCGCTACTTGCCCAGAGATTTGTCCTACAATGAACAAACAAATTCAAGCTGTAGCGGAAGGATATCAACGAGAAAACAATATCCAGTTTTTAACTGTTAGTATTGATCCTGAATCTGATTCAATTCCTGTAATTGCCGATTATTCAAAGGCCTATAGCGCTGATTTGTATAAAAGAACCTTCGCAACGGGCAGCAAAAAGGAAATCTATGACTGGGTGCTCAATGATTTGAAATTGGCAACTGAGCAACGAGGTTCTGACTTTATTCACGATGATAAGGTGGTGATTCTTGATAAAGAACGTCATATTCGTGGCATACTTCCTACAATTGGTAAAACCAATTCAGAGAAGATGAAAATGATTCAAAGAATTAAAGACGATATTGAAAATTTGAAATATGAATACAGACAAAAAGAATTGGATAAGTGATAAAGGATTTTTCTGGTTGGTACTAGGAATATCTTTGGTAATACCTGTTGTTGTGGTGTTATTACAAATGATACCTGCAGAATTGCGTCCTTCGGCAACTTTTGCGAAGCAATTGCCGAAATTAAATGCTTTAATCAATTCATTGGTTAGCATTTGTTTGTTTTTGGGATATAGGGCAATTCGTTATCAGAAAAATAAAGGATTGCATCAAAAATTCATGTTGGCGTCTTTTATATTGTCGTCTATGTTTTTGATAAGTTATGTGATATATCATCTCACATTACCTCCTGTGCCATATTGCAATCCGGGTATTATGAAGGTAATTTATCTTGTGATATTGGCTTCTCATATTATACTTGCCGCTGTAATATTGCCAATGGTATTGTATACTATTTACTTCAGTACTTCTGGCAAATTTGAACAACATAAAAAATTGGCTAGATGGACATACCCATTGTGGTTATATGTATCGGTAACCGGTGTGGTGGTATATTTGATGTTGGCCCCTTGTTTGAAATAAATATTCCAATATGAAAAAAGTGTATTTACTGGTGTTTATCTTGTTCAGTATTGCCAAGGTAGACGCGCAATGCCCAATGTGTAAAGCTGCTCTAACAAGCAATAGAGATCATGCACACAAAAACGATAAACGCTTTGGAAATGGAATTAATAAAGGAATCCTATTTTTATTATCTGCTCCCTATATTTTAATAGGAACAGCTGGGTTTGTTTATTATAAAGCTCAAAAAAAGAAAAAATTAGCAAATGGCAGATAAAAAAAGAGCGGGTGTTTGGGCATTTTTAAACTCAAACTGTCCTCGTTGTGGTAAGGGAAAGGTATTTTCTGGATCCATGTTTAATTTTAGAACATTTGCAGATACCCTACATGAGTGTCCTAATTGTAAATTGAGTTATGAACCAGAAACTGGATTTTTCTTTGGTGCCATGTATTGGAGTTATGCTTTAATTGTGGGTACAATCATCATTGGTTCGGTAATTTTAAGTTTGTTGGGATTATTTGATTACGCCATTTATTTAATACCGCTATTTATCATTGCTATGTTGCCATTGGCATTCCGCCATAGCCGGTTGTTGATGTTGTATGTGGTATATCCGTTGATGTACACCGAGAAATTTTACGGAAAAAAGGTTGATTCTTCAAGCGAGAATCAATCTGATGAGGATATTGAAGAAGTCCTTTGAAATAAAAATAATTTTTATTCAAAAATCATAAAAAAAAGGGCTGTTTTACAGCCCTTTTTGTTTTCCACTTTGATAGGATTAATCTTCTGTAGCTTCTGGTTGAATTTCAACCACAGCTTCACCTGCGTTATTTTTGGCAATGATTTTTGCTTCAATGTCGGCAAGTAATTCAGGATTATCTTCCAATAAATCTTTCACCGTATCTCTACCTTGTCCAAGTTTTGTACCATCGTAACTAAACCAGCTACCACTTTTTTGAACAATTCCAGCGTCTACTGCAATATCAAGAACTTCACCTACACGGCTAATTCCTTTTCCGTACATGATATCAAATTCAACTACTCTGAAAGGAGGTGCTACTTTATTTTTGGCTACTTTCACTTTGGTTCTATTACCAATAATTTCATCACCGTCTTTGATTTGAGCATTACGGCGAATGTCCAAACGAATCGAGGCATAGAATTTAAGAGCGTTACCACCGGTTGTAGTTTCTGGATTACCGAACATAACACCAATTTTTTCACGCAACTGGTTGATAAAGATGGCAACACAACCTGTTTTGTTGATGGTACCTGTTAATTTTCTTAACGCTTGGCTCATCAAACGGGCATGAAGACCCATTTTGCTATCACCCATATCACCTTCAATTTCAGCACGCGGCACAAGTGCTGCCACTGAGTCAATTACCAAAACGTCAATAGCTCCTGAGCGAATAAGGTTATCGGCAATTTCTAGGGCTTGTTCACCATCATCGGGTTGAGAGATAAGTAGGTTACTTGTATCGATACCTAATTTTTCGGCATAAAATTTATCAAAAGCGTGTTCAGCATCGATAAAGGCACAAATTCCACCTTTCTTTTGGGCTTGAGCAATGGTGTGTAAAGCGATGGTAGTTTTACCAGAACTTTCAGGTCCATAAATTTCTATAATACGTCCGCGAGGGAAACCTCCAACGCCTAAAGCTATATCCAATCCAAATGATCCAGTTGAAATAACCTCAACCGCAACTGATTTGGAGTCATCCATTTTCATAACGATGCCTTTTCCGTAGGCTTTTTCTAACCTTTCAATGGTTTGTTGAAGGGCTTTTAATTTTTCTTTTTGTTCACTCATTGTTGTAATTTTTAAAAATAATAAACGATTAAATATGCTGGATAGTTTTCAAAAATACGATTTTGAAAATATATTTACCAAAGTTATGTTAAAAAATTTATCAACACAAGAAGAGCCACTGAAGAATTTGGTGGGCAGAACAAAAGTACAAGAGAAGCTACTTTTGCAGGGAAGACGGGCGCTTTCGGAGATTGAATTGATAGCATTGATCTT
>CAZBMF010000156.1:0-4134 GCA_964492925.1 uncultured Rhizobium sp.
ATGCAAGATGTATATGTATACCATGTTGTGGTAACATCGTTTGAAGATATTGATTATAAATACAATGGAACAGTAACGCTGCTCCGATAATCCTTCAAAAATGATTGTGAACAAAAAAGACCAACTTAGTTGGTCTTTTTTGTTTGTTTTTATTCAAAACAATTTAAATTGCATGACTTATGGAAAAAAATAACAAAAGTGTTTTAACAGCTTGGACCATGTATGATTGGGCTAATAGTGTTTATTCATTGTCTATTTCATCTGCAATTTTTCCTCTCTTTTATGAAATTTATACAAAAAGGTATGATCATGAATCAATGGAATTTTTGGGAATGACGTTCAAAAATACCGCTTTATACAGCTACACATTGTCCTTTGCATTTCTATTAAATGTTCTGCTCGTTCCAATTTTATCAGGAATATCAGATGCAAAAGGGAATAAAAAATCGTTTATGCGATTTTTTATTTTGATGGGAAGTATGGGCTGTAGCAGCATGTTTTGGTTTTCAGGAGATAACTATGTGTTTGGATTAACGTGTTTTCTTCTAGCAACCATAGGGTTTGCGGGTAGTTTGGTGTTTTATAATGCTTATTTACCAGAAATTGCAACCCCTGATAGATTTGACCAATTGTCGGCTCGTGGATTTACTATGGGATATATTGGAAGTGTGATATTATTGGTTGTAAATTTATTGTTTTTGCAAAAATCTAGTTGGTTTGGATTGCCTGATCCAACAGCTGATAATTCATTGGCTTTTAGGGTAGGCTTTTTAACTGTGGGAATTTGGTGGTTTTTATGGTCTCTTTGGCCATTATTTAAATTGCCTGGCAAATCAGTTGCGAATAAAGAAACAAGTATTTGGAAAGGATTTCATGAGCTTAAGAAGGTGTGGAATGAAGTTTTAACAATGAAACCTCTCCTTGTATTCTTAGGTTCTTTCTTTGTTTATACTATGGGTGTGCAAACCGTAATCTATGTAGCCGCATTATTTGGGAAAAATGAATTGCAATTAGAATCTTCCGATATGATCATTACTATATTGTTGATTCAATTGATTGGTATTGCTGGTGCTTTTTTCTTCGCTTGGCTTGCTGATAAAAAAGGTAATAAATTCGGAATTATTTTGGCCTTATCAGTTTGGGCAATAAGCTGTATTTTGGCCTATTTCTTAGAACCCAAACAGCCGAATCAATTCTTTGGACTTGCTTGTTTGATTGGAACCGTGATGGGAGGGGTGCAGAGTTTGTCTAGAGCTACTTATGCAAAACTTATCCCTGGAGATAAAGACAATGCTTCATTTTTCTCGTTCTACGAAGTAACGGAAAAATTGGCCATCGTTATAGGAACATTTGTATGGGCTCTGGTAGATGATTTAACAGGAAGCATGAGAAATAGCATCATGATGTTGATGGCTTTCTTTGTAATTGGAATTATCATTTTGAGTTTCTTGAAATCAGATAAACTAAAGGCTAAAGCGCATTGATTATTCAATCATGTGGTTATAAAAAGAAAAAGATACACATTGTGTATCTTTTTCTTTTTATGCATATTTTAAATTCTGAATGGCCTCCCACTCATCTTCAGCCATTTTTCGAGTAATCTTTAAAGACTTCTTCTTTTTATCGCTAGATGGAATGTCAAACATGTATTTTTTGAGTATAGATTCGCAAATACCGCGTAACCCCCTGGCACCTAACTTGTTCTCAAATGCCAAATCAACAATGTAATCGATTGTTTCATCGTCAAATGTTAAAGCAACATTTTCCAATTCAAACAAATATTGATATTGTTTTAATAGTGCATTTTTAGGTTGAGATAAAATACATTTTAAAGTTTCCTTGTCTAACGGTTCTAAACTTGCAATGATTGGCAAACGACCTATTATTTCAGGAATAAGACCGAATGATTTTAAATCAGCCGGAGAGATTTGACTCAACAATTTTTTTGAATTGATTTCTTTTGTATCATTCCGCTTAAATCCAACTGATTGGTTTTGCAATCTACGACCAATCATTTTTTCAATACCATCAAAGGCTCCGCCACAAATGAATAATATATTGGTGGTGTCAATTTTAATGTATTTTTGATCTGGATGTTTTCTTCCGCCTTCAGGAGCAACATTGGCTACTGTTCCTTCAAGAATCTTCAATAGACCTTGTTGAACACCTTCGCCACTTACATCCCTCGTAATTGAAGGATTATCGCTTTTGCGGCTAATTTTGTCTACCTCGTCCAAATAAATGATGCCTCGTTCTGCCAATTCTGGCTTATAATTTGCCACTTGAAGCAACCGAGAAAGTATGGATTCGACATCCTCCCCAACATAACCAGCCTCTGTAAGAACGGTGGCATCGGCAATGCAGAAAGGAACATTGAGTAATTTCGCTAAAGTTTTAGCTAGCAATGTTTTACCTGTTCCTGTTTCGCCAATCAATAGCACATTGCTTTTTTCAAGTTCCACTTCTTGATGATCATTCTTGTGATTGATTCTCTTGTAATGGTTGTAAACTGCTATGGCTAATGTTTTTTTCGCTTCATCTTGACCAATTACATATTGATCTAAGTGAAGTTTGATTTCTGCGGGAGTTGGTAAATGCGCTAAATCGGTAATGTCACCAATAGATTTTTTTGAAGTAGTAGGAGAAGAGCCGTTTTCTTCTAGGCCAAGTTCTTTAGAAACGATTTGATGCGCTTGTTCTGCACACTGATCGCATATATGTCCCTCCAAACCGGAGATTAACATAATGGCTTCTTCCTTTTTACGTCCGCAAAAAGAACAAGTTTGGCCTTTCGATTTCATAAATTACTTATTTCTTCTGCCCAACACTTCATCAATCATTCCGTAAGCTTTCGCTTCTTCTGCAGTCATCCAGAAATCACGATCTCCATCGGCTTCAATTCTTTCGTAGGTTTGACCTGAATGATGCGCCAAAATATCGTAAAGTTCTTTTTTCAATTTTGAAATTTCTTTATACGTAATTTCGATATCGCTTGCTTGACCTTGTGCGCCACCCAATGGTTGGTGAATCATGATTCTGGAGTGAGGAAGAGCTGTTCTCTTGCCTTTTTCACCCGCAGCCATTAAAACAGCACCCATACTCGCAGCCATTCCTGTGCAAATTGTTGCTACATCAGAACTAATGTATTGCATAGTGTCGTAAATAGCCAAACCAGCATACACACTTCCACCAGGACTGTTAATGTAGATTTGGATATCGCGATTAGGGTTAGCACTTTCTAAGAAGAGCAATTGACCCATGATGATGTTCGCAACATCTTCATAAATGGGCACTCCAAGGAAAATAATTCTGTCCATCATCAAACGGGAGAAAATATCCATTGCCACGGCATTCATTTGACGCTCTTCAATGATATTTGGCGTTAAACCGTAAATACCTGGTGCTTGTGCCACCATTTTGGTGTATTCATCAACGCGTAAGCTACTTATTCCTAAATGCTTGGTTGCGTAATTTCTAAATTCTTTTCCGTAGTCCATATTAGTGATAAACAAAAATAATGAATAAAAGATTATTCTCCGTGCTCTGCTTTATGAGAATTTACGTGTTTGAAGTAATTTTCTACTGTTGTTTTCTTAGTTTTGATAGAAACCAACTCTTTTACTTTGTCGTATGCTTTTCTGTAAATAACCCTGTCAGCCATTTGTGAAACGAATTCTCTGTCGGTCATTCTCTTTTGAATGGTCTCATCTAAGAAAGAATCATTAGGAGAAATATTTAAACCATATTGACGGTACATTCCAACAAAATAAACTCTAGCTTCCATATTCACATCTTCAGCTGTTGCTTCTAATTTGTGTTCTGATGCAATTTTGTCAATTACCAAACGACGTTGTAATGCACTTTTTTCTTGAGCATATTTCTCTTCAATATTTTCGAAGTTGTAATCGTTTTCTTTGGTCGCAATTAACCATCTTTTCAAAAATTCATCGGGTAAGTTGATGCTGTGTTTGCTCATTAATAAATGTCCAATCTCATGATCTAACCATAATTCAGCTTCATTTTTGTAATAAGCTTGCAAATTGGTTAATACGCGATTTTTATATTCTTCCTCGTTTTTTGGAGCTTCTTCACCAGGGAAAACTTCTTTGTAGTAGTCTTCACCCAATTCAGGCA
>CAZBMF010000157.1:0-4005 GCA_964492925.1 uncultured Rhizobium sp.
GACTTTCGGTCAAGTTACCGAGCCTGATTACACTCCAGATCCGGTAATTGTGAGTGCAATGAACAAATTGCTCATCCTTCACGCCGATCACGAACAAAACTGCTCTGCTAGTACCGTTCGTATGGTGGGAAGTAGCCAAGCTAACCTTTATAGCTCTATCTCTGCTGGTATCAATGCTCTTTGGGGACCTCTTCATGGTGGTGCCAACCAAGAAGTACTTGAAATGCTCGAGCAAATTAAAAATGATGGTGGAGACGTTGAAAAATGGATCAACAAAGCGAAAGACAAAAATGATCCTTTCCGCTTGATGGGATTCGGTCACCGCGTTTACAAAAACTTCGACCCACGTGCAAAAATTATCAAAAAAGCGTGCGACGATGTTTTAGAGAAATTAGGTGTAAACGACCCAATTCTTGAAATCGCTAAAAAACTTGAAGAAACTGCGTTGAACGATCCATATTTCGTAGAAAGAAAATTGTTCCCGAACGTAGATTTCTACTCTGGTATCATCTACAGAGCTTTAGGTTTCCCAACCGATTTCTTCACCGTGTTGTTCGCTCTTGGACGTCTTCCAGGTTGGATCAGCCAATGGCAAGAAATGCGTCGTGAAAAACAACCAATTGCGCGCCCTCGCCAAATTTACACCGGCGAAGCCCCTCGTGCTTTCGTTGAAATGAAAGACCGTAAATAATTCATTTATATCCTTAAAAAACCCCAGAAAAAATCTGGGGTTTTTTATTTGACCCTATTCGTCGATTTTTTTGACCTTTCACCAACCTTTTCAGCAATCATCTGTTCTTCTAAGTACCTTTGCACCAATGTTTCGAAAAATTATTTTCTCATTACTTCTATTGTTAATATCTTCCGCTGCTTACGGACAAAAATATACGCTAAGCGGATATGTTAAAGACAGTAGCAGTGGTGAAACAATTAACAACGCTCAAATTCTGATAAAAAATAGTAAATCTGCTATTACCACCAATACTTACGGATTTTTTAGCCTTACCCTACCAAAAGGAAATTATACCCTCTTGATATCCGCAGGTGGCTTTAACCAAGCTGAGCTTCCTCTGTCCCTCCAAAAAGATGAACAAATATCTTTCGCTTTAACCCCCGAAAGTGAGTCCTTCAAGGAAGTCAATATCAGGGCAAAAAAGAATGACAATGTAAAGAAAATCGACATTTCCACGCAGAGCATTAGCGGTAAAACCATTAAAAAAATCCCAGCTTTTTTGGGGGAAGCCGACGTGATCAAATCCATTCAACTTCTTCCCGGGGTAACCACCGTGGGTGAAGGAGCCTCTGGATTCAATGTTAGAGGTGGTGCCATCGACCAAAATTTAGTACTCATGGATGAAGCGCCTGTTTTTAACTCTGCCCATTTGTTCGGATTTTTCAGCATCTTTAACCCTGATGCTGTTAAAGATGTTCAATTGGTAAAAGGTGGTATACCTGCAAATTACGGTGGAAGATTGAGTTCGGTTTTAGACGTAACCACCCGCGATGGAAATAAAAAAGCTTACCAAGCAAGCGGCGGTGTAGGTACCATTTTTAGCCGTGGAACAGTGGAAGGTCCGCTCGTTAAAAACAAAGCCTCTTTCTTGATTTCTGGACGTAGAAGTTACATCGATTTGCTAGCAAAACCCTTCCTTCCCGACAATTTATCAGGTTCTCAATTTTACTTTTACGACTTTTCTGCCAAAGTCAATTATAGTTACAAACGTAATACATTCTTCATTTCAACGTATATTGGCGATGATGTTTTTGCCGCCGCAAACGCTTTCAGCGTGAAGTGGGGAAACTCAACCGTTTCTGCTAGGTGGAACCATGTGTTTAACAAGAAATTGTTTGCAAACTTTACCTACTACTACAGCCGATATCGTTACAGATTAGGCTTTAATGCCAACGAAGACGTTTCTTTTAATTGGAACAGTTATATCGATAACAATTCCCTCAAAGGCGATTTAAAATATTACTTGAGTCCCAAAGTTGAATTGGGAACTGGTGTTCAAACTACCTACTATGGTTTCATTCCTGGAGAAGCCGTTTCTGTGAATCAAGGCAGAACTTTGAACTTCAGTCTTCCAAACAAATATGGCATGGAGAATGCGGCCTATCTTACTTCCGATATCAACTCTAACGGCGCATTTTCATTAAGGGCTGGATTGCGTGTGAGTCAGTTTTTATATTTGGGGAAAGGAACCGTTTATACCTATAGAGATCCGATCATACAGGGACAAAGACGACCTATAGATCCAAGTAAAACCTATGTGGCCGACAATAACGAAGTTATTAAAAACTACATCAACTTTGAACCGCGTTTGGGCTTTAAAATGTCCGTCGATAAAACAACTTCAATCAAAGGAGGTTACAACAGAATGGTACAGAATTTGCATTTGATTTCAAACACCGCAGCCAGTGTGCCATTCGACGTTTGGACCCCTTCCACCAATAACATCAAACCTGAAATTGCAGATCAGTATACCATAGGTTATTTTAAAAACTTGGGCAAAGATCAAGAATACGAAACATCCATTGAAACGTATTACAAAGACATGCAAAACCAAGTGGATTATATTGATGGCGCGCAGCTTTTATTGAATAATTTCCTTGAAGGTGAATTGTTGTCTGGAATTGGAAGGGCTTATGGATTAGAACTTTATGTTAAGAAAAATTCAGGAAAACTCACTGGATGGATCAGTTATACCCTTTCGAAAAGTGAACGCAAAGTGAACGGCATCAATGATGGCAATTGGTATGCAAATCGTTTCGATAGATTGCACAATTTGTACATTGTTGCGCAGTACAAATTCAATGAAAAATGGGATTTTGCTGCAAACTTTGTTTTCAGCACAGGAACTCCAACTACTTTCTATACAGGTCAATACAACGTTCAAGGATATACCATTCCAGATGCTGGCAGCAACGCGAGAAACAACGTGAGAAATCCAAATTACCACAGGTTAGATTTGTCTGCTACTTACACGGTTGCTAAAAAGAAAAACTGGGAATCTAGTTGGGTGTTTTCAATTTACAACGCATACAACCGACGAAACCCCTTCTCCATATATTTCGATACTGATTACGGCAATTTGGGACAAAACAAAGCCATACAATTCAGTGTAATTGGCAGTATTGTTCCTGCCATCGCCTATAACTTTAAATGGAACTAATCATGAAATTTAACTCATTAAAACAGCTATTTTTTGCACTCGTGCTGATTGTTTCATTCAGTTCATGTGAGGATATTATTCAAGTTAATGTTGAGCAAAAACAAGTGAAAACCGTTATTGATGCCTTCATCAACAACATGGATACCACACAATACATCCGCATCACAGAAAGTATCCCATATTTTGCAGAATCCAACACAGAACCTGGGGTTACAAACGCAACTGTATTGCTGATCGATTCAACATCCCTCAAAATATTTCCTTTTATTCATTCGAAGGATGGAATATACCAGTGGACGCCAAATAAAACCACTGGCGACACATTTATTGTTGGGAATACATACGCCCTGTTGGTGCTAACATCGAAAGATACCCTACTAAGTTTCACCAAACTTTATCCAACGGTAGATCGAATTGATAGCTTAAGAACCATCACATCGGTAGACAATGGTCCACCAGTAGACAATCCAGGCCGATACGCTGAATTTTTCGCAAAAGACCGTCCAGAACCTGGCAATTACTATTGGATCAAGACATTCAGAAACGATTCTTTTGTGAGTGAAATCCAGAAATTGAACATTTCGCAAGATATGGGGAATGGATCTCAGGTTAATGGAGATATTTTCATTTATCCGAAGCGTTTTAACGGTTTAAACATATTCAGAAGACCGTATCAAGACGGAGAAAAGGTAAGAGTTGAAGTTCATTCCATTTCACAATTGGCTTATTTATGGTTCAATTTGGTGGTGAATGAAAATAGGAACCGTGGTTTGTTTGCAACACCGCCTGTAAACATTCCCAACTACTGTTATTTCCGTGTAGGATTTTCAGA
>CAZBMF010000158.1:0-3953 GCA_964492925.1 uncultured Rhizobium sp.
CACAAAAAAAGGAGAGTAGAAGGGAAAAACGTTTATGAAAGTTTATGAGGGTTTGCGAATGTTTATGAAAGTTTATAAATGTTTATGAGTGTTTATGAGTGTTTATAAGTGTTTATAAGTGTTTATGAAAGTTTATGAGTGTTTATTCGCGGAAAAACTTTCAACGCTAAACTTTCAACTCTCAATTTTAAATTCCAATTATCGGATCAAAGTAATGACCCCATTAATTTGTTTTGGCGGATTCTTTGGGCCGTCAATGTACAATTGATATAAAGCGAAATAGCTGCCTTCTGGGCAATCAGCACCGTTGTTCATTACTTTGCCATTCCAGAATTTGCTTTCATCTGTCACATTTGCATTTTGGGTTTCAAAAACCAATGCTCCCCAGCGGTTATATATGAATAAGTTGTATTGGAAATTGCCTCCTATGTAACCAATTTTTAAAACATCATTTTTGCCGTCGCTTCCAGGAGTGAAACTGTTGTATAAATAATACAAAAGTTTCGAAATTTGGATGCGCTGACAAATGGTATCATTGCATCCAAAACTGTCAATGATTTTGAGACACACAGTTGCCCAATACGTTTGGTCGTTTTTATATTGGTGCGAAGTATTTTTGTTCACAGAATCAATGGAGAAATCGCCAAAACTCCAATAAAATTTTGTAATACCTTGTGATAAATTTTTGAAAACAAAGAACGGATTTTGAGTACTATCAATATCAAAATTTGCGATAACGCTGTTCTTCTTCAAATTATAGGTAACAGTTGAATCACAACCGTTTGAATTCTTGTATGTTTTTTTGAAAGTGGTTGTTTTGTTGTAAAATTTTCCATCAATCAATATGCTATCTCTGTTACAGAGAATATAATTGTTTGATGTATCGTTGGTTTTAAGAACTTTCAAATGGGTATTAATTACAGAGTCACATCCTGTTATTCTCAATAGGCTATCTTGGTAATTATCTTGCTGGAAATATTTGTGCTTACCAACCGTGATTGTATCTCCTTGGCAAATGGTAATATTGTTGGTAATGGTAGTGTCGTTGTTAACTTTTAACCTTGTAACAATCACTGAATCACAGCCCGACAATCTTTTAAATGAATCGGTAAAAATTCCTGTTTGGGTATAAACATTTAATCCCACTTTAATGGAAGCGCCTCTACAAATTGAAAAAGATAGGTTGATTAGGGTGTCGTAACTGATAATCAGTTTGGTTGTTACAATTGAATCACATCCAAAAAAGTTTTTAAATGAATCGATATATATTCCAGACTTGGTGTAGGTATGTTTTCCAATTGAAAAGCTACTTCCGTTGCAAATCCTCTTAAATTGAACAATTGAGTCGTGAAACACTTTTAGATTCGTATGAACCACTGAATCACAGCCATTTGAATTGATAAAAGTATCGTGGAAATTCCCAGTCTGTGTATGGAAATATTGTCCTACCCAAAGGGTATCTCCTCTGCACAAAAACTTATCCTGAAATAGTGAAGTATGTTTGTATGTCTTAATTTGGTATCGAACAAGAGAATCACAACCAAAGTAAGTGGTGAAAGTATCAATTACAGTTGTATCACCCGTGTAATATTTCTTTTTATGTTGAAAGAAATTCCCTTGGCATAGTTTGATTTTAAAAGTTGTATCGTAATCGGGAATTACATATAGCCAAAAACTTGAAACCTGCGTGAAACAACCATCTTCTTTTTTGATGGTAACCAAGTAGCTATGAGAAGGAATACGACTGTTAAACGTATCACGAAACTGATTGAATTTGGTGATTTTCCTTGCAATTTTATTGGTAGTGCTATCGTACCAAATAAAGGTGTAGGATTTTGTTGTGTCGGGAAATTTGACGTGTGCGAATGCAAAATTGCTGCACCGCTTGTTTGGATAAACATAAAATTCGGTGGTTTTACTCACTTCACAACTCACAGGATTGCTGATTACACCGGCCATACTGTCACCCGAAAAAACAAGTACATTTCTATCTTTATCGTAGGTTAAATCTAAAATGCAACGCGGTGAATTAGCATAAACTACAACTTTTTTTATATATTGGAAGGAGCTTCCATTGAATTTGTAAACCTTGATTCTACCGGAATCGGCTCCAATAATTACATTTCCACAATTGTCGGCCACAATGCCTTGTTGGAATGATTGTTTTTTATTGGGGATAGAGTCTATACGAATCAATTTTCCATTGTATTTGTTGTAGGCTCCAAGATATTTACCATCGTAATAAAAGAGGTAATTTTTGGTGACCGCCAATGAATTTGAAGAAGATCCCACAATTGTTCCAGGATTTGTATATTTACCCTTTACAAAGGGTTTTAAAGTCTGAATTGGGATTTTTGTTTTAAGAGTATCATACCATTTGGTGCCATTGAGCGAATCCGATAATTTGCCCATTACATCGTAACTATTGGTATCTTGCCAGAAGGTCCAAGTGTATGGTGGCGAAAATGCTTTTCCCAAAATAAATACATTGTTGGAGTCGTCTGTGGCGGCATCATAAATGACCAACTCTTGAGCTTTTTTATAAGAATTTGGCACAATTGCCTTAGGTTTTGAAATGTTGGTGTCAAGAACTTCCAAAAGATGTGCGAAATAATTTTTATGACTTCGACCACCATAAGCAACCACTCTTTGAGGATTGCAATTGAATGTAAATTTGGTAATTCTTGCCAAAGCCTGATGGCAGATAGTGAATGTATCAGAAAAACCGTTTGTATCAAGTCTGATGATAATGTTCCCTGTCCAAGAGCTTCCCCAACCTTCACTGATGTTTATTTTGTCTACGGTTCTGTCTACAATGAAATTTCCCAATCCTGAGTTCCAGCGTGTTGTGTACCAGGTAAATAGCTTAGTTGGGATGATGATGCTTCCATCGGAAATCCAAACTAAGTTTCCGCTTAAATCATATTTTGCAAGGTGCAATTGATTTTGATCCAGTGGACATCCCCCGTAAACATAAACATTTCCTCTAGAGTCAAAATCTACTTCATAACCAATGTTTTCTCCGAAAGTTTCAGAATAAAAATTAATTTGACGCAGGAAGTTTTGAAAAGGTTTTATCCAAGGATCAATTGTTATGGCATCACCAATTTTAAAATCAGGAATATTAAGTGAAATGAGGTTGTTTTGAATCTCATATTGTGCTTCGAGTTTTTGTTGTTTTTTGGTTACAATTAACTCATTTTCTTTAAGTTCAAAATAAGGATTTTTTAGGTGTAATTCTGAAAAAGTATTTTCTATTGTAAACGAGTCATTTGATTTGTAGGTAAATTGTATTTTTTTAATATCACCGCCCGAATGAACTTTAAAGGAATATTTTAATCCGTCACCTTTTTTCCCAAATTCATAGATTAAATCAATATTGGGATAGAAGTTTTTAAAAATTAACTTTTCATATCCGAAAGATTTTAAGGAATGTGATACATGAGTGTAATAATGTTTTGTTTTGCCAATAACAACTAATTTACTGTTTAAATTAGCGCCTACAAATTGATTTTTTATCCAAGAAATCTTTACTTCATTTTGCTGAGTTTGACTATCTTTATAACCTTTGGTCCATAAAAATCCATCTTTTAATATGTAAATTTTATAAGCTTTGTCGGTTAATTCAAACAAAACTGGTTTACCTTGAAAATCTGGGTATTGGCCATTGTTTTCAATGAAAAAATGATCTTTAAAAGGGTCATTGATAACAAAGTTTTGTGCAAATGAAAGTTGAGTTTGGATCAACAAAAATAACCCTAATGCAATATTTTTTATTCCACTCAATTTCATTTTGGCAGCTAAGGTATTGATTTTTAGTGAAAAAAGGAAAGAGATTAGAAAGTTTATAAACGTTTATGAAAGTTTATGAAAAACAGCCGTAGGCGTCAACCACCGCAGGTGTAAACCACCGCAGGTGTAAACCGCCGCAGGCGTAAACTCCTTTATTTTAC
>CAZBMF010000159.1:0-1645 GCA_964492925.1 uncultured Rhizobium sp.
TTTCGTAAAAGTTGTTGACCGTTCTGCGCCTCAAATGACAGCTCCTCCAATGAGTGTTTGTGTTGGTACTCCTTTCTGGGCATTGTCTGGTTTGATTATCAAAGACAACTACTATTCTCCATCTGAATTGATGCCTTTGGTTAAAGTTATGAACCATAACATCAATATTTGGGAAGCTGGCGTTTACTTCATCAACTACTCTTTGGTAGATCCAAGTGGTAACGAAGCGAGCATTGTTTCACGTTCAGTTTATGTTCAATACCCACCAAACTGCCAAAACACTTATTCTGGTGTTAACAGCTTGGCTCTTGACAAAGCAATCACAGTTTACCCTAACCCTGCTAGCGGTAAAGTAAACATCAGCTATGCGTTGAATAACACTCAACCTATGTCTATCGAAATCACCAACTCAATCGGAGCTGTAGTTGCTCAAAAAACAGTTGAAGGTGGTTCTGGTGTAACTGAATTCAATTTGTCTGAGATGGTTTCTGGCGTATACTTCGTACGTATGACCAACAATGGCGAAACAACAGTTAAAAAATTGGTTGTTAAAGACTAACAATTAGATATTTATTTTAGAGGAAAAGCCCTGCGAAAGCAGGGCTTTTTTTTTGATTACTATTCACAAAAATTAACTAAATTTGAAAACATGTCTATATTTCAAGGCCTAACAAAAGAATTTAAAGTCGGTACCCTTGCCGTTGTGTCTTTAACAATTCTCATTCTTGGTTACAACTTTATGTTGGGTAAAGACAATCCATTGCAACGTGGACGTGAGTTTTATGTCTATTTCGATAGTACCAAAGGACTTACTCCAGGAACTTCTGTGGTGTACAATGGCTTTAGAGTTGGTCAGCTAAAATCGTTGACAATGGTAGACGATGGTTCTAAAATTCAAGCCGTTGTAGAAATTTCCTCAGATATTAATATCCCTCAAGATTCTAAATTTAAAATTGAATCAGAATTGCTCGGTGGTCAAAAGTTGAAACTCGTGAGAGGTAGATCTAAGGATCTCGCTGAAGATGGTGATACTCTTCTTGCAATGTACACCCCAGATCAATTAACTGCCATGAACGATCGAATTGTTCCACTGGTCTCTAAGGCTGATTCTCTCGTTGGTTCCCTGAATGCATTTTTTACCAATCCTCATTTGAATCAAGCACTAGTTGAATTACCCAAGGCTATTGTTGCGTTGAAGTCTGCCCTAAATCAAATTGAAACTTTAACAGTAAACGTTACACCACAATTACAATCTACCATGAATAATTTGTCGCATTTTTCCAATCAATTGGTGAAATACGATAAACAAATAGATGGTACCCTTAAAAGTATCGAAAGATTGGGGAAACAAATGGATACGGTTGATTTAGGACGTGCTATCAATGAACTTACCAGAACCACCGAAGATGTCTCTAAATTAATGAGTTCTATCACCAGCGGTAAAGGAACTTTGGGTAAGTTGGCTACAGATGATAAACTTTATACCGATTTGCAAAAAGGAACAGCAGAATTGAATAGGGTATTGCTAGATTTGAAGAAATATCCAGAGAAATATGTGCCGGTGCCTTTCACAAAATCTCAGAGAAATAAAGCTAAAAAGGAATCTAAAAAGGACAAACAAGTTTGGCCAGATTCAGTCTCTCAA
>CAZBMF010000159.1:1655-3920 GCA_964492925.1 uncultured Rhizobium sp.
AAACACATAGATGCCTATGAATCTGATCAGACCATTGTACTTAGAATGATTGAAACCCATGGTTTGGAATGCACTTTGAAAACCGTGTAATAAGTGGAATGAAATGGCAATCATAGCCACCATATACAACATGTTGTAAAAGAAATCTTCGAAAGGAATTGTGCCAATTCTCATTCCGCAATTTTTTAGATCATTGTATATAAGCACGGGTTTTGATGTGAGAACTCCATTTACGTAAGCCATTGGGAGTAGGGCAATTGTCCATGAAACTAAAATATATCCCCCATAAGTCTTTAAAATGGTCTTTTCTTTAAACATCAAATAGGCAAGCACAATGGTTAATATTCCAAAGGTAACTACTGTGTATATTTTGTTATAGTTCATGAGGGACATTAACCCGGTAAATCCAATTATAGGATAATAAAAATTGTAGCCTTTGTTTCTTAGATTGGGGAAATACGCCTTTAAGCAGGCATAAATAAACAAACAGGAGTATGGAACCACTAAGAAAAATAGGTATTCCTCAATGGGCAAATTGATGATATTTTGTCCGAGTAAATAATCAGGGTTAAACTTCCAAATTCTTGTTTCGGTGAAAATTACATCCCACAAAAGATAAAACGCACTCACGGGTAACATGCTCAATGCGAAATATTTCCAGGATTTGTAATAAGCCACTTTCTTATCAAATGACAGTAGGAGTGGACCAGCAATTGTAATCATATCTAAAAATAGATATGTATACTTATTTTCCATGGTTAAATTTATGCAAGTTGCATTGGATAGCCAAATTCTCTACCGTAATCTTTTAGTTTTTCACGTAATATTCTACGCGCAATGAAAATTCTTGTTTTCACTGTTCCAATTGGAATGTTAAGCTCTTCAGATATTTCGTGATACTTAAATCCTTCAGCATTGAGTTTAAACGTTGTTTTTAAGTCCGTAGGCAAACTTTCTACTGCATTGTCAAGATCTTTACGAATGAATTTTAGTTCGGCTTCATTTTCAATTCGATGCGAAGGTAGATCAATGAAATAAGTATTATCTGTGGAATCCAAAAAGGTGTTTCTTTTTTGGTCTCTGCGGTAGTTATTGATGAAAGAATTCTTTAAGATGGTATACAACCAACCGCGAAGATTGGTTCCTGCTTGGAATTTTTCCTTGTAGCGATAAGCTTTTAATATGGTTTCTTGAACAAGATCTTTTGTTTCGTCAATATTGTGCGTAAGCGAAAGCGCATAGTTTCTCAAAGGAGTTAGTTCATTCTCCATCATTTTGTCGAAATTTATTTGTGTAATGTTCATAGCGAATCGTTAAACAAAATTCCACTATTGTTGGGTCATTATCAAATATTTTGTTGAGGTATTTTGATTTAGTTGTTAAACAATATATTGCTATGAAATAATGTACATTATTTAAGTAATTGATATATAATTAATTGTGAGAGTTTGGGCATAAATTTGTTTAGGGTTTGTTGGTAAACATTCGACAAAAGATTGTTTTCAGAAGATGAAAAATATGGGGGCAAAAAAAAAGCCTTGGTGAAACCAAGGCTTTTTTTAAGGTTATAATAATTGGATTATACCAAAACGATTACTTTGTTTTGAATAACTTCCACTAAACCACCGGTAATATCAAATGTTTCATGGGTTGAACCATTTTTCACTTCCATTTTACCAGCCTTTAAATTGGCGATCATAGCAGCGTGATTGTCCATCACCTGAAAGCTACCATTGATACCAGGAAGCGTTACCACTTCTGCATCACCAGTGTAAAGGGTTTTGTCCGGGGTTAATATTTCAACTTGCATAGGATTAAGCGTTCGCTTCTTCTAACAATTTTTTACCTTTTTCAATTGCATCTTCAATTGTACCTACAAGGTTGAAGGCTGCTTCTGGATATTCATCAACTTCACCATCCATGATCATGTTAAATCCTTTAATGGTTTCTTTAATGTCTACTAATACACCTGGGATACCTGTAAATTGTTCTGCAACGTGGAATGGTTGAGACAAGAAACGTTGAACACGACGAGCTCTTGAAACCACCAATTTATCTTCTTCACTCAATTCATCCATACCCAAGATGGCAATGATGTCTTGAAGTTCTTTATAACGCTGTAACAACTCTTTTACACGTTGAGCACAACCGTAATGTTCTTTACCTAAAATTTCAGGAGAAAGGATACGACTTGTAGAATCCAATGGATCTACCGCAGGGTAAATACCTAATTCTGCAATTTTACGACTCAATACTGTAGTTGCG
>CAZBMF010000160.1:0-3752 GCA_964492925.1 uncultured Rhizobium sp.
CGTCGGGCCAAACCTGGGTGTAAGCCGGTATTAGGGCAGACACGCAGGCCGGCCCAGACAGGTCCCGCCACAATTAACAAAAAATTGAATAATTAGAGAAAAGAGTGATATTTGAATAAAATACCTTTCAATTTGTTAGCTAACGCGAAACTAAAACCAGCATCATGTTTATTCATTGGCCATATCAATACAACAAGCCATTGTACCTCTCCATTTTCTTTGGAACATGCTACTTCTTCGTATTTTTTATAAATGATTTTTCCGACTCCCCGTTTGACATTTTACTCAACATGATGTTGATTTTACCGGGAATCACGCTTCCATTAAGCACTTGTTATTTCAAAACTGGGGACACAGAGGCTAAAATGGGATTAAAAATCATACATTTTCTTGTTTCATCACTCATATACAATAGAGTTACACAGTTTATGATCTTTAACATCTTTGAAATTCCAAACTATTACAATGCTGGCATTTCGGGGATGCTTGGTTCATTTTGTTTTTTAGTGTCTACAAAATTTCTTTTAATGAGGGACATTCGCTGGTCGCAAATACTGATAGTTTCAATTGCAAGTGGCATTGCTTTCGGCTTACCCTTATTGTTACAACATTTACCACAATTGCACTTAAAAAATACCGTAATTGGAATTGCATTTTTTAACTGGATTGTGATTAACGGATTTTTCCTGAACCAGCGATACAAAAATCGGTTGGTAGATGAATATTAGCCGTGACGGATTCGCCACGACGGCAAAAAATTCCAACAACTTTTGTAAAAAATTCGTCATAATATGAGCGTTTCAAACTGTAGATTTACAATTTGATACACCAAAAAGAAGTTCAACAATTAAGAAATTTCTCTCATCAAATTGTGCCCGTTTTTATATTGTAAAAAACACAAAAACCTCTTTTAAATAAAGGTTTAAACCTAAATTTTAAATTTGAGAAACAGGCAATTTAGCAATCGATAAAATGTCCCTCAAAATCAATAAAAACACCCTTTTTGTCACACTATTCCAATTTCACAAATTGTCTGAATGACACTTTTCTATCATGTTGAATTTCAGATTATCCTTCTACATTTGTCTAAACCAATCATTGCCAAATGATTCAAAATCAATCGTTATGAAAAAAGGAATTTTACTCTCGTGTACTTGGTTATTGTTTTCTTTAGCCTCTGCACAATCCACCTGGTTGAAAATAATGCCTGGCGAAAAGGGGCACTCAAGTTACATTGTAAACGACACCATTGTTTCTTTTTCAGTGATCAACAAATACAACATCACACAAGCTCCGAAAATAGGAATTAGCATGAACAAATTGAATCTAAAAGATGGTAGTTTGCATGCTGCTGATTCGTTTTACCATTTCTCTGAAAACTTAAAGCGAAACACTTACCTAGATTTACAATCAAGATCAAATACCCTACTTCAAAACGATGGGAATTTTGTAGTTGGAGGCACCATTTATGACTCTACCAAAATGGGATGGAGCAACCAATCTGCTCTTATTGAATTCCCTTCTTTCAACAAACTCAGTATTCAACTGAATCAAAACGCAAAAAACACATTCATTGAGGGAATGTATAACATCAATGAGCGACAATATATTGCTCTCAGCAAATATGACAATAGCAATATTTTAAACTCTTCTGTCACAAAAATAAATCCAGACCAATCAACTAGTGTTGTGTTCAGATATGACAACTCAGTTTTGCATCAATTCAAAATCAACGAGATTCTTGCCGACAATCAAAACAAAGACAACTTATTGGTATCGGCCTTAGAATCCCGCAAACAATGGCGTAATGGCTGCGCTGATGCTTTTTTCTGGGAACCAGAAATTACCAAAATTGATACCACAGGAAAGATATTGTGGTGTTCCCACCCTACTGCCATTCAAGATTCAACAAATCCTGAAGGGTTTCAATCAATTCAATTGCCCAACGGAAATATCCTTTGCTCTTGGCTCAACTGGGATTTACGACCTATACCAAATCCTGATTTCACATACTGGCATTTAGACAACAATAAAAACGCCAGCATCTGGTTTGCAGAAATTGATGGTAAAACCGGAAAACGATTGTGGATCAAAACGATCTTTGATTATTTATTGTGGAAATGTACCCCATCTCCAATTAATGGCAAACCTGAAACGTTGTGGTTACTTTGGTCGGATGTTAAAATCGCAAACAACCATGTAGTTTGGACAGGTTCTAGACCAATTTCTGTGAATCTTCGTAACCAATGGAAATACGTTCCGGTGGTTTTAAAAACTGATTTCTTAGGCAATCCAGTTTGGTACAGAGAATTCGACTTTGCACCCAAAGACACCCAAGACAAAGGTTTTGTTCCAGAGAGTATGAACATTACACCTGACAAAGGATTTTTGCTCACGGGACATCTTCAAAAGCAATTCACAGAAAATAAAAATGGTGGAGCCTGGATGAATGCCGCCCTCCTCAAACTCGATAGCAATGGATGCTTCACCCCAGGGTGCAATGCCTACGACAATGTGATCAAAATTGTGGCGCCTAAACAGCTTTGCAATGTTTTTCCTAATCCGGCGTCGCAAACGATTTCAATCAATTATCCTGAAAAAATTAAAGACAATTGGGAAATATCCGTTTTTGACAATGCCGGCAAACTGGTATTTAAAACAGCAGAAAGCCTATCTCAAATACCATGTTCACAATTTCCTAGCGGAAATTATTTCATCCAACTCATTAACCCCAAATCCCAAAACCATGAAACACATCAAATTGTTGTTCAGCACTAGTTTGTTGTTCATTGCAGGAAACCTCAGTGCGCAAGCCATTTTCCCCCATCAAAGCTCGTTCATGACAATGTCTGATGCATCTTCGTTGACACCCAATCTCAGTTTTTTGCATTTCATCAGCGAAAAAGTGAATTTGGACTCCACCAAGAATGACACAGCCTATTACACCGTAAATTTCTTTGAATCCGATTCCAATTACACGGATCAATACCACCTCACTTGCTATAACAATCAGGTGTATTTTTCAGGAAAAATCATTGATTATTACCCAAATAAAGCGTTTAATGTGAAAAATGTATTGATTTATGATTTCAACCTAAATGTGGGCGACACCATGGTCATTTCTGAGACCAACAGCAAAATGAACATTCAATTGAAAATAGACAGTTTGATTGACTTCAAATGCAACGATGGCGTTACCAGAAAAATGCAATTTTTCCATATTGTTAGCACAAACCTCAAAGAGTACAACATGTGGGAGCCTCGTTTCAACATCATGGGCTTGGGTGGCGATCATGGAATTGTACCCTTCAGAATTCGTTACAGAAACAGTCCATTTTGGCAAAAACTCATTACTGCCTGCACCAAAGACAACGTGAATATGTATTTTTCGGATTTCTCCAACACGGATTTCGCTTTCCCGCAATGCAACGAAATGGGATTTGCAGAAACCATCGAAAAAATGCGGAATGCTTCCAACGAAAACATCAACACCCCGAGAATCAAATTGTATCCCAACCCTGTTTCAACGGTTCTTCATCTTGAGGGACAAGAACTGGGCACTTATACCATTGTGAATGCATTGGGAGAAACGTTAATGGCTGGAATATCCACCAATCAGATTGACGTATCGTCTTTAAATTCTGGCATTTACACCATTTTCATCACGGGCAGAAACGGATCACGTCCCTCAAAATTCATCAAAGAATAATAGCAATTCTGACCGTCGGAGCAGATGTTATATTGATTCGTCG
>CAZBMF010000161.1:0-3752 GCA_964492925.1 uncultured Rhizobium sp.
TGGCTTGGTTGAATGGTACTTTTGGAAATACCAAATACACCATCAAACCACAAGTTGATGTTTACAACGTAAACGGTAACGAAATCATTGTATTAGCAGAAGGTAGATTGGTGAATTTGGGTTGCGCAATGGGTCACCCAAGCTTCGTAATGAGTAACAGCTTCACCAACCAAACTTTGGCTCAATTAGAATTGTGGAACAACGCAAGCAATTACGAGAACAAAGTTTACGTATTGCCTAAGCATTTAGATGAGAAAGTTGCACGTTTGCATTTGGCTCAAATTGGTGTTCAATTGACAGAATTAACCACAGAACAAGCTGATTACATTGGTGTTAAAGTTCAAGGTCCTTTCAAAATGGATCACTACAGATACTAAGATTTAATTCTATTAACATCATACAAAAAAGCCCCATTTTGGGGCTTTTTTACTGGGGTAAAATTACTCAAAGTGAAAATTATTTAACGAAAGTATTTTTTTAAGATTCCTTTTGATTGCTTTTTGCTATTATTGTGTTGATTATGAATCAAAAACAAGATGATTTTTTGGGTTTGATGAAATTATCATGAAATTCTATGTTTATAAAATTGAATTAATAATCATTTGAACGAATAAACGCTAATTTATACCAATCTATGAAGTATCGGAAATTTGCACTCCTGTGGAGTGTCCTTTGTTTTTTTAACTTGAATGCTAAAATTAGGATTCCTCAGAATGAAGGAGAGAAAATAGCAATTCACACTATAATTAAAGAAATTAAATCAAAAACAAATCTAAATGGTTCTGAATTAAATTTAATCACATTACATTATTCAAGCTGTGATTTGTCTAAAGACAATGTTGCATCATCCATCAACAATCTCTCTCAGGATGTTTTTGTGGTTTTTCCAGTTTCCGATACAATTTTTACAGAACAACTTGCACAAAAATTTGGCAATCGTCGAATACTTTTTAATAGTCAGATTTACAATTTAATTGAAAAGTGGAATTATGATGCCATGCAAAATTATTTCATAAAAATCAATGAGGATCCAATCTTTTTAGAAATTGAAAATGCGGGAAATTCAAATATTCAAACGTTACTGCAAAAAAAGGTCGATTTGAAATTGGATAAATCTTGTAAAGTTCCATTAGGTTCATTTTTAATTAGATACAACGCTGTTTCAAATAATGGATTGTATTTTAGTGATGTTCGAAACAGAATATTTTTCTTGAAAAATACGGATACAATCGCTACTGAAATTAATTTTAATGCATTACTTAATTACGATTCAATTTTCAATAGAATTCCTAATCGAATGGATAAAGCAGTTAATACTGACCGCTCAAAAGGAATGCTTAGAGAAAAAATGACCATTTTAGGGATATTCCCAGCAGGTGATAAAACACTATTCCATTTTGCATTCAACTATCTTTTTGAACAGTCTAAAGACACGTTGAAATTTTGGAAAGCTACACTATTGGTTAGCATAAAACATAATTCAGAAATGGAGGTTGAGATTTTATCTGGAAGCGAAATTGATCATCATTATAAAATGGGCAATACTAGTGCATTTAGATTTTTGTACCCTAAAGCTGATGGCCATTTGATCATGGGAAGAGTTTATACAGATGCTGAATTACAAACGTTCCTATTGAATAAGAAAAATAAAATGCCATTGGCCGTGGAGTTTAATTTGACACCAATTTGTATAATAGATTCTTTGGGGAATCAACATTGGAAAAACTGGCCTTCCAAAGAATTTGAATCCATTAAGGTGCTAAATGATTATAACATCCCAAATACATATATAAAAAAACTTATTTCAGAATCTGCAGACTTGGGATTAATCATGAATGCAGTTAAAAATAATCATTTATTCTTTTATGCAATGCCTCACGTTTATGATATCAGAAAAAACAAACTAAAAGATCTTTTATGGTGGAATCAGTTGAATGATAATTTTACTGGAAAATTGTATCTACAAAGTGTGACCCATAATCAACTGCGAAAAGAATATCTATTTGGTTTTAGTATTAATACCGGAATGTTGTTTGCCACAACAAATGAATCATTTGATTTGATTAATTTAGAAATGCATCACGATGCGTCATTGTCAACCGCTAAAATTATTCAAGATCAAAGTTCATGCGTGCAAATAAAGGACTTTGTTTACAAATTGAAATTTCAAAATTAACATCATACAAAAAAGCCCCATTTTGGGGCTTTTTTATTGGGGTAAAATACTATAATTTTCAGTGCTCTTTAATGTGAAATATCTTGCTCTCATTTGCTTTTGCATCAGAGGATAGGCAAATTCAGCGCCTTTGAACGAGCCCGTTGGTAAGGACTTTTGTAAGGCTATTTGGCTAGCGGAATCGGTGAATGTATAAGTGCTAATCTTGTTGGCTCCGTTTTTCCATGAACTGCGAATGATCGACTCATACGGAATTGCCCAATTTACACGGTATTTTTCTGGCGGGAAGCTTTCTTTACATGTGATGAATTTTCCAGGTCCATCTTGCTCAATTTTCTTGTCTAATGCTTTGATTCTGTTTCGGTAAAATTCACCTTCGTTGATTCTCAAAATACCTCCTTGTATACAAATTAAAAACATTCCAACTTGCACCCATTTGAATTGATATTCATTCTGTTGCAGAATTAAATAGGTTGTTAAACCCATCAACAACATCGGTGCGAAACTCTTTTGCATCATCAAATAACTGTCGCCTTGTCGGTATACAAACACAATAAAGAGAGAAGATAACAATACAACCACAAATGATGCGATTTTTTTGAGGGACGTTTGCTCGGTAATGAAAATAAGTCCCCCAAAAAACAAAAAGGGTAGTAGCCAGCTTTTCAACGATGATATAAAATATTCCAAGCCCCATGATTGCAAGAAACTTGATATTTCGTTAGGATTTACCTGGTTGATCATGCCTTGTTCGTATTCGCTGTTCTTGAAAATTGCCACTTTTAACACCACTATCGATGCGAAAATGATCCCGTTGATCCAAAATAATTTGGCCTTCCATTTGCTCAAAGCCAATATGGCGAACAAACATATTACCGCAGGTAAAATGCCGGGATGGGCAAAAAATGCCAAAATCAATGTGATCCATGATAATCTATAAGAATTGTCTATTTGATAGGCAAATAACAGCAGCAAGTACAATGCGGGAATCATTTCAGAAATTCCCAAAAAGAAGAAGTCGGGACCTGTTCCCAATAATATTAATGCCGGACCCCATGTCCAAACCCTATTTTTCGCCTTTTTACAGAAATAAAGTGTGAGTAAGAATCCCCAAATGACATTTCCTACAGAAATACCCCAAACTACCCAAGATATAGGCAGGCTTAACGCCGAAAAAATGTAGCCAATCCAAAGCACGAAGGGCACAATATAGCGTCCATGTTCAATTGTATTTTGTAAGTTCAATATTTTGAAAAGTGCATAAGCACTGTCTTGGTATAAAACCCTTTCCCAGCAAAAAATTGAAGTTAACCCAAGGATTAAGAACCATGTCCCCCATAATGGCCATTTTGATGAAGGATGTTCTTGTTTCATGGGTCAAGATATGTACTAAGCCAATTCTTCTTCTTCGATCGATTTATTGGCTTTTATTGCTTCATCTAAGTCATTTTTTTCAACCAATAGATTGTCGATAATGAATTCTTGACGTTCAGGGGTGTTTTTACCCATGTAGTAATTTAACAATTTTTCGATACTTGCTTCTTCTTTGAGAATGACTGGTTCAAGACGAATATCG
>CAZBMF010000162.1:0-3682 GCA_964492925.1 uncultured Rhizobium sp.
TTCACCCGCTTCTTTGGTTGCTTGACGCTGAGCGTCGTTGAAATATGCAGGAACTGTAATTACCGCGCGGGTTACCTCTTGTCCAAGATAATCTTCAGCGGTTTTCTTCATTTTTTGAAGAACCATTGCACTGATTTCTTGTGGGGTAAACTGACGGTCTCCAATTTTCACACGTGGAGTATCGTTATCACCTTTCACAACTTCGTAAGGAACACGTCCAATCTCAGTTGACATAGAAGAATATTTTTCACCCATGAAACGTTTGATAGATTGTACAGTGTGTGTAGGGTTTGTAATGGCTTGACGCTTTGCAGGATCCCCTACTTTGCGTTCGCCATTTCCATTGTCCATAAACGCAACAATTGAGGGTGTGGTTCTACGACCTTCACTGTTCGCAATTACCACTGGCTCATTTCCTTCTAAAACGGCTACACAACTGTTGGTTGTTCCTAAGTCAATTCCAATTATTTTACTCATAATATTTAAGTTTCCTTTCCCTCTTTCTATCAAAGGAAGTGCCAACCAACAAAATGAATAAAAAACTGCCGAAATGTCATAATTTGTCAGTTTACAACCCGCAAACTGACGGGAAAAGAGCCACGATGTCGTGACAAACTTTACTTAACGAAGTTTAAATTTTTGGTATAAGGGTTTATTTTTAACAACGGAACCGATGCCGGATCAAATTTTATGTCGGTTGTTACTTGCTTACATCTGCTGGCAAACAAACCCAAACCGCCCACTATATTGCTGTACTCCGCTTGCTTTTGAACAATTCCAATAGATGGTTCATTTACCGAAATATAGTCCACCAAATTTTGATCACCACCATAGAAAATGGTTCCCACAGAAATGATACGATGCAAATAATTAGGGTCCGCAGGAATGGTATTTCCCAAGAATTGAAAGAATGCCGTTTTCTCAATTTTTCGAATAATATCGCCAGAGCCACTTACCGGGAAATTCTTCACCATATCCCAAACAATGGTTTTCACCTCTTTTACGGAAGTGTCGTGAGTGCTAATCTTTTCATACTTTACCAAAAATTTTACATCATACGCCTTGGCATTTAAACCAGGAGCGCACATTACGGTAATATAATCTGTTCCAAGAGAAAAGACCGATTTAGGACTTGTAAACGGTGCTCTAATGTTGGCAGTTTTCACAGTTCTTGTTTTAGCATTTACCGAAGTACCAGTTTTGGGATTCCAAACTTTGATTTCATACTCACGATCTTCTGCTAATTTTTTGGTAGTTTGCCAAATGTAATTGACATCATTAGCAAAAATTCCAGAATCTTTTTTGAGTTTATTGGTCCTATCTAACACAATCACCTCGCCAGAGTAAAGGTCGGTTAAAGTTACTTTAGCTGAATCTAAATACAAACTATCGGAGTTTTGGGCTACTTGGTAAGCACTTTGCTTTTCATTTAAGAAAGCTTTGTTGATTTTTACATATTGAACAGAATCATTGGCATCCAAGATTCCATAAACGATGATGGTTTCTTTCCAATCTGCATTGATATCAACTTCATTGTCACAGGAAGACAACGCCCCGAGCAAAACCAATAAAAATGTCCCTAAAAATAGAAATGAGAGAGAATATTTGCGTTGAACCATGTGATTATGATGTAAACAACAAAGATAATCGTTGCTAGCGAAAGTCCATCGTAAGATTTGCGTAAAAAAAATAAAAGTCGCATCATTTTTTGCGGTTCTTGCAAATAAAATTGGGATTTATTGCAATAAACCGAGATTAATTCACAACTTTGTATTCTAATACTAAGGATATGTCTGTACATCGAGAAGATAAAAAGATCACCACACACGTGCTTCATGAAATGAAAGCGCGCGGTGAGAAAATTTCCATGCTCACGGCTTATGATTTTTCTACTGCACGCATTATAGATGCAGCAGGAATTGATGTGATTTTGGTTGGCGACAGTGCATCGAATGTGATGGCTGGACATGAAACTACCCTCCCCATTACACTCGACCAAATGATTTATCACGCGAGTAGCGTAGTTAGAGGGATCAATCGTGCGTTGGTGGTGGTAGATTTGCCTTTCGGTAGTTATCAAGGTAATTCTAAGGAAGCCTTGAACAGCACCATTCGTATCATGAAAGAAAGTGGAGCTCACGCAATCAAAATGGAAGGCGGAGAGGAAATTATTGAAAGTATCAAACGTATTTTAACGGCTGGTGTTCCTGTTATGGGACATTTGGGACTCACGCCGCAAAGTATTTATAAATTCGGAACATACACAGTTAGGGCTACTGAAAATGAAGAGGCCGATAAATTGATTCGCGACAGTAAACTATTGGAAGAAGCGGGTTGTTTTGCCTTGGTATTGGAAAAAATACCAGCCGATCTTGCAAAAAAAGTAGCAGAAACAGTGAGCATCCCGGTTATTGGAATTGGCGCAGGGAATGGCGTTGATGGACAAGTACTGGTACTTCACGACATGTTGGGAATCAACAATGAATTCAACCCACGTTTTTTACGTCGTTACTTAAACCTTTACGACGATATCAAAGGTGCAGTGCAACAATACATTTCCGATGTTAAATCGGTAGATTTCCCGAATGAAAGGGAGAGTTATTAAGTGGGGATAATAAGGTTTATGAGCGTTTATGAAAGTTTATGAAGGTTTATGAGAGTTTATGAGAGTTTATGTATTTGAAAAAGAATAAGATAAAACCGCCGAAGGCGTAAACCACGAAGCGTAAACCGCCGAAGGCGTAAACCACGAAGTGTAAACTGCCGAAGGCGTAAACCACGAAGTGTAAACTGCCGAAGGCGTAAACAGCGCAGCGCAAACCGCCTTAGGCATAAACCACGAAGTGTAAACCGCCTTAGGCGTAAACAAAAAAGGCGCCTAAGGCGCCTTTTTTTTATTTAGCTGTTAATCGCATTTTTCTTCGTGTTGGTTTTTCTTCTTTCACCTCAGTGAAGGCAGCAATACCACTAATGTGTTGATCTACTAAAATACGTCCGCAATGCTCACAGTCAATAATTTTGTAATGCGCACGAATGTCGGAATGACGTTGTGGTGGAATTTTAGAGAAACAACCTCCGCAAGAACCACGCATGATAGGTGCAACGGCAACCCCATTTTTCATATTTTCACGAATTCTGTGGTATGCACGGAAATAACGATCGTCAAGTTTTTTCGCAGCACCCTCACGGTCTTTGTTCAACTTTTGAATTTCTTCTTCGTTCTCTTTCTCAATTTCTGTTAATTCAGCTTTCTTGAAGTCCAAATCAGCCCTACGGCTTTCCAAAGCAGCTTTGGTTTGCTCTAAAATTTCAGATTTTGCCTCAATTTGTTTTCCGAATTCACGGATTTTCTTTTCAGCTGATAGAATTTCCAAACCAGCAATTTCTTTCTCTTTGTCAATCGCTTCAAATTCACGACTGTTTTTGATATTGTTTAGTTGCTCTTCGTATTTTTCTATTAATCTTTGGAAATCTTTAATTGCCAATTTTTTATTCGCAACCTCTTGGTTCAAAGAACCAATTTCTTCTTGGATATGACTTACTCTCGTATCGAGTCCAGCAATATCATCTTCCAAATCCGATACTTCCATCGGTAATTCACCTAAAACGGCTCTCAAATTGTCTAGCTTGTTGTCAATTTGTTGAAGCTTCCAAAGGTCTTGTAGTTTTTTCTCAACGGTTA
>CAZBMF010000163.1:0-2644 GCA_964492925.1 uncultured Rhizobium sp.
TGCGCTTTGCTCCGTATGCCGCCGCGATCAAAGTAACGGTTACGATGCCGCCGTCGATGGGAACGCCCGTACCTGCATCTGGGTCAACCTCTGGCTGTGCTTTCAATTGTCCTATAGAACAAATTACAACAATTATAAAAATATATTTTTTCATATTATTCATTTATCACTAGCTTTTGGAATGTTACATTTTCATTACCTATCAAATAAATACCCGGTTTCAAAGAATATTTAGAAAGTTGAACTTCAAAAGTCAGCTTGGAGTCTAGATTATCTAGTTTAAGTAGTCTTTTACCACAATGATCAAAAATGTATAAATAATCAACCTTATAGCCGGTATTTACTATTACGGAACTCCTCGAGGAAACAGGATTTGGAGTTAAAGAAACACGATTGATTTCAGCAATATCGCCTTCGTTTGAAAGATTGGCAGTAGAATTAAGATTCAGATAAAAGCGTCCTTTACCTTTGGAAGCCGGGTCTGAAGTAACATCAAAATAATATGTTAATCCATCGGCTATCGATAACGTTTTATTTGTGAAATTATCTGTTAGACTAAATATCGTTTGTTCACCTGGCTTGTTATAATTTAATTTGAAATTAACAAAATGCTTTCCTATACTACATGAACTAATGACCAAGGGTACAACCCAATTCCTCGAATTATCAAAAGTCTTGAACGTACTCAATGTTCCATCATCGCTAAATGAATTCAAATCAAGACAATTGGGTATATTCACCATATCACCCTTTAAATAATTAAATGTCAAATCACCTCCGTTTTTATTGGACATGATTGTCATATCATCTCTTCTTGTACTATCTGCAATTTCGCCAACCAACAATCCCAAAATAGTATTAGACATTGAATCCAACTCTAACTTGTTTAATCCATTTCCTGTGTTTCTATTTTTAAACGATGTACTAGACAAATAAGTATTATCCGTAGTATAATCATATGAAAATTGGACTGTGCTTGGCGATGATGCCGTTTGTTGAACAAAAAAAGCATCACCTGGTTCAATCACTGTCACATTTCCAAATGACCCATTATTGAATGGATTCCCAGACCCAGTGCGTGAAAAAGCAACATAATTTTTTGCGGTTTTATTATATTTATACAACCCATTTGAAATATTATTATTGTTTTGAAAAAACAAGTCCAAATCCAAATGTGAGGCATATGGGTTGGCCAGCAAGTTAAAACCAGTAGTAGCTGTTAAAGTGGCACTTTTTAAACTGTAATTAAAATTTGAACTCGTACCTCCAGTAATGATTCTTCCCTCTGTTTCAAATAAACAGGAATTATAATTTCCAGACACACCACTACCTTTTGGACGCATGAATAAAAATATTCCCTGAGCTTGCTTTATGTAATTGGGAATTGAAGTGGAAAATTCAAAAGGAATCCAGCTCGATGTTGCACTATTTGGACGGGTTTCATCATATGTAAAAATAGAAGGTTTAGTAACGGTACCATCGGGTTCCAAAAGCGCATCCGCATTGTTTAATCTTCCGCCGGATCCCGTCGCCCCTTTCTTGCCATACAAATCCATATCATCTGTCAATTGTATCATAGACATCCCGTTTGTAGAATCAATATTATTTATAGTCACAAAGCCAGTTTGACGATACGCTCGATATCCCGAAACAAAATAGTCTTGATACATAATTTCTCCATTCAATACCGCGGTAGTTGCAGATTTATTGATACCAGAAATAGTCGCATGCTCATCCCAAATAGTATTATATAACAGCTGCAAATAGGCTGTTAATGACTTGTCCGAATTAGAATTCAAAACTGAGCTTGAACCTAATTCGACGGCACCTTTTTCAGTATTTGAAGTTTGCCTTTTTCCGTACACGACCAAAGCATTGCCTAGTGTCAAATTCGCAGAAGAGCCCAAAACCAAACGTCTCAATGCATTTGATTCACCAGGTGTAGTTTGGTCCATATAAATACTGGCGCTCGTACCATTGTATGTTAAAACAGCACCCGTATCCGATGAAATTACACCGGTACCTGAATTTGATCTCCAAGTATTATCAATTTTACCCGTAATAGTCAAATTTTTACCAGCGAGTTTTAAACTTCCACCCGTTCTGATGAACAGATTAGTTACCGACAAATTAGATGATAGTTGCACCACTGAACCTGATGTACCTTCACAATACAGATTTGTTACGTTGAATCCAGTGGATGGCAGTGTGGCACTACCAGAGTAAAATACCGTGTTACACGTTATGGAACCGGTTGATGTAGTGTTTATTGAACCACCATTATTGATATAAAGATTTCTGCAAACTATAGATCCACCAGCACCAATGCTCAATGCAGCACCTTCTATATAAACATCAGCATTCGCGTCATTCACAAAAGTGCTTGTGACAGAAATTGTATTCGTACCATTCGGAAATATTTTAATTGGAAGACCAAGTGTTCGCGATCCAGTTCCCAATCCTGTTCCATTTGCGTAAATCCATTTATTTGAAGTCTGTACATCATCATAAATGTCCCATGCATCGAAGGATAAAACCACAACCCCAGAACCACCTGAACCAGAGGTTGTGACTCCACCACCACCGCCGCCGCCGGTGTTAGCTGAACCAGCAGTAGCGATTCCCGTAGAACCTGCCCCACCAC
>CAZBMF010000163.1:2745-3662 GCA_964492925.1 uncultured Rhizobium sp.
AGTCAAACCATTGCCCCCGTTTCCACCGACTCCTGTTTTGCCAGCAGAGGATGCTGTACCGCCTGTTCCCGTAGCCGAAATCCCACTACCACCGCCGCCGCCGCCGCCATCATAAGTGCCAGACTTTACAGCATTCGCACCTCCTGCATTCGCAGCACCACCTGTTGTTCCTGTTGGAGTACCTGAGCCTCCGGTTAAAGCGGTTATACCACCACCTCCCGAGGTACTTACCGTTCCATTCCCAGCACCACCGCCAGTCGCCGTAATTGCAGAGGTTAGTGTCAAGCTACTATTGTTGCCTGAGTTACCGTTCGTTGACGCCCCTGTCACCGCAATCCCTCCCGAACCAACAGTAATCGTGGTAGGATTACCAATAAAATTCGTACCTGATGTGTGTGAAAAGGCTACACCACCACCACCGCCACCGCCATGAGTCGCAGAAATTGCACCACTTCCACCACCACCAACAACAGTATACATAATATTTTTTAGAGTATCCGCATTTGACCGCCTCGATACAGTAATAGCACTTCCAGCAGTAATATTCACCACAGTACGTGCACCCACTAAAGTAACTGTTGAAGTCGGGGATGTTCCGCTAACCGTAACTTGTTGAGATTTCAAACCTCTTATGTTGCTGAGGACAATTAACATTAAAAAGATTTTTAAGTATTTCATATTTTTTAAATTCCTTATCATTATTTTAAATTCATCTATTGATTAAAAAAACCACTACTGAAAAAACCGCCATTTCTCACCGGAGCGTTATAAATACCCGGGATCAACTCACGACCTTCTTCGGTAGCAACAACAGGATTCATCGATGCAGTTTCAACCACTCTACTTGCCATTTCAGTAATTGCGCCCTGAGGCATTTGTACATACTTCAAGTCACCCCAAAAAGCCGTTATCGACTT
>CAZBMF010000164.1:0-3438 GCA_964492925.1 uncultured Rhizobium sp.
CTTCTAATTTGTCATGTGTACGACGTTTGTCGCGGCGGGTCTTAGATATTTTTCGCTTAGGATGTGCCATAATATTTTATTCTTCGTTTTTAAATATATTTTTTAGTTTTTCCCATCTCGGATCTATTGGTGTTTCACTAGATTCGCTATGATTTCCGTTTAATTTATCTAACATAATTTGATCACACGCAGAATCAGAAAAATCATCACAAGTCTTCATCATCGGTATGTCCATAAGTGACGACTCATAAACAGCCTGAGCAATGTTAACTTTATATTCCTGTGGTGTCAAATATACCACTTCAGAATTCAAGTCATCAATTATTTCTGTTTCAGCCACGTGTTCTGAATTCAGATGATAGATAATTTTAAACTCTGCTTCAATCGGAATTGTTAAATCCTTCAAACAACGATCACAAGAACAAATAAAATCACCATGAGTATAAATATCGGCAATCATCATGTTCCCGTTTTTTTCAATGCTCAAATCAACTTTTAAATTGGCACCGTGAACGTCGGTATTCGCATAATAATCAAAGAACGTCTTGTCTATTTGGTAAATAAATTCGTGGTGTCCATCTGTGAGCTTCACAAACTCAACCGTGAAAATTTCAATATCAAAAGACATATTTATTTAAACGAACTGCAAAATTAAGCAATTTTCAAGTAAAATACAATTAATAGTGCAATAAATATCTTATAAAAAAAGGAGGCCAACAATGTTGGCCTCCTTCTATTTGATAATAAATTAGTTCAAATTAATATTCCCATAAATCGTGTTCAAAAATAAACAAGTCATTTTTGATTTTCTCAGACTCTAGTAATAAAGCTCTAGAATCAGATTCAAATTCACGTTTTTCATGCAAATACATGTTATCGTGGTCTGAAGTCTTAATGATGTAACTATCAAACAAACGATGTCCATTGATATGTTGATCCCAATTTAAACGCATCGCATCATTGTAACGATTAAATACTTGAGATTTTGCCAAAGTAGGTCTGCAATCATCCATTTTCAACCAAAATGGTTTCTCTGGAGTTGTAATTGTTTGACCATTGATTGTCATCTTTTTATCGCGAATTGGTGCAATAGCAATGATAACAGGCTTCATTTCACCGTATTTATAATCGAAAATCCAATCTTCCATGATCTCAAATTTTCTGATATCACTCCATTTGAATAAAATTGGAACCATTGAATCATGGAAATTTGAAGGATCAGATGGATCGTAGTTGTTTGGATCAACATCCGCATTTAAAACTGGAACCGCTTCCGTTTCAGAACATTTCGATACAATTCCTTCTGGAGTGATGATCGAACGAAGAGAATCTGTATTGTATGCACGAACCAAACCTTTTGTACCCAATTCCCAAAATACTTGAGTCACAGGATTTCTTGGCCAAGTCCATGATTTGTTCAATTTCTGACGCAAATCAATCACACGCCATACTCTTCTTCTGAATTTTTCATCAGCTTTACGTAAGAATGGACGAGCAATATATTCACCTTCAATAACTGTTAGGTTCGTATCTTGGTTCACATATTCAGGCTCATAATGTGCGATTGCTGAATCATCATAGTGTATTCCAATTGGAGGAATAACAGACGCTGTTGCTGCTGGCGCTGCAGCAGGAGCTGCAGATCCACTAGTAGAAACAGATGCACTCGCTGAAGCACCACCCTTAGAAGAAGTTACTGTAGCATTTGCTGTAGTCTTCTTGTTCCCTTTGGTTTGCTGATTGTTTGCAGCTGGTTCACTACCCCAACTATCCCATTGAGCCGATAATGACCCTACGAAAAGTGTACTAAAGATAATTATTACTCGATTCATGTTTTTCTAATTATTTAATTTGTGCACCAGCATTTTCAAGAAGTACAGGTACTTTATCTGGTCCAACTGCTCTAACATCAGAGAATTGAACAAAATCACCTGAACCCAACATATTCAATACTGATTTAATTGGTTCTAAACTTGCACTGGTACCGCTAACTGTTTTAGGGCCGCCAGTTCTTCTACCTAAAGCGGTGAATTTGTAACTCAATACTTGGAAACGAACTCCATCGTATACAAAGTTATCAAGAACAGCTGCAGCAGATGGTTGTAATTTCAATGCTTCTACAGAAATAGAACCAGCAAACTCAATAGCTCCGCATTTGAAACGTGGCTTTGGAACTGGTCTAACTTTGAAGTTTTTAACACCCATTGGTTTCATTCTACCATCAGGTAATTTAGCAGATACTTGGATTTGAACATCACCCATTTTCTTAGGAATGCTAACTTTGTATTTACCTTTACCACCAGCCAAAACAGCATTAGTAGCTGTACCAGCATTTGCAACTGAACCGTCACCTTTAATTTGGCAACCAACAGCTCTTGCTACAACATTCGCTGGATCTACACCACCAACTGAAATTGAAATTGGGTTTTCTAAACCTACATACAATACATTCAACGCATCAGCTGAAATAGCAGCTTGAGGAGCAAATGCAGTGTACTCAGCCGTTGCATCTTTAACTTCAGATCCACCACCTGGCTTTGGAACACTAATTTTAACATTCAAAGTATTGGTTCCTGCAGATTGCGGGGTTACTTTATATTTACCTACTCCATTTTCAACTGGAACTGATGCTCCATTAACGGTAATCATCATGTTCGCTTTTGAATTGTAAGCAGCCAATAAGATATCTGCTTCGTAAGTTTGTCCTGTAACAACTGCACCAGTCTTAGCACTTACCACAGGGATAATAGCATCAAACTTAAAGTCAGCAGCACTTACTGATTCAGCTAAACCTTGGCAAATTTCTGCTTCAAGAATTTTAGCATCGTTTTCAATCTTACTCAACATTGCAAATACCGCTGCCAACGGTGTGCTGTGCATATACACTTCAGACCATGACAATTTTTTACCTTCGTGATCTTCAACAAGGCCAGAAGTTTTGTTAAAAGGATCTTTAACTTCACCTGCTGACAAAGTCGTTTTCAATGCAATGTCCTTCATTCTACTATTCAAGAATTCAACAGTTTCTTTGTTCTTAGCCAAATTTGGATCCGTTTGAGCTTTTTTCATCAAGTTCAACAAGTTTACACGAGTTTCGTTGATTTTCGCTTCTAAGTCTTTACCTCTTTTACCTTGTAATTCTTCGTTGAAATAACGAACATGGTCATCTAAGTTATCACCAGAAACCAACTCAGGCATTTCGCCGTTTTTCTTAACAACCCAAGGATATTGGTTTGTTTCGATGTAGTCAGATTTCTTCTCAGGATCAATTTTGAATCCTAATTTAGGATCACCTTGATTCGGATCAGTAGCTCCTTGAGAATATCTTAAAAGCTCTGTTTTAATTCTATGTAAATCTTCAACTAACTTTTTAGTTTCAGCATTCGCTTCGTTACAAAATTTCAAAGCAGATTGCGCACCAGGATTATCCTGAGCAGT
>CAZBMF010000165.1:0-3412 GCA_964492925.1 uncultured Rhizobium sp.
TCATAAAAAAGGGTTTATTTTTGTGCAAAATAATGAAAGTTGCATTAATCACGGGCATTACTGGTCAAGATGGAGCATATTTGGCCGAATTTTTAATTAAAAAAGGGTACATGGTACACGGAATTAAGCGTCGTACCTCACTTTTTAATACAGACAGAATTGAGCATATCTATGAAGATCCGCATATTGATGGCGCTAAAATGAAGCTACATTACGGAGATTTAACCGATAGCACCAATTTGATTCGTATCATTCAAGAAGTTCAACCAGATGAAATTTACAATCTGGGCGCAATGAGCCATGTTCATGTGAGTTTTGAAACTCCTGAGTATACCGCGAACTGTGATGCAATGGGTACTTTGAGGTTGCTCGAGGCGATTCGAATTTTAGGATTGACCAAGAAAACCAGAATTTACCAAGCTTCAACTTCGGAATTGTATGGTTTGGTGCAAGAAGTTCCTCAAAAGGAAACCACACCTTTTTACCCAAGATCTCCTTATGCGGTTGCAAAAATGTACGGATTTTGGATCACTGTGAATTACAGAGAAGCTTACGACATGTACGCTTGCTCAGGAATATTGTTTAACCACGAGAGTCCTATTCGAGGAGAAACTTTCGTAACCCGTAAAATTACCCGTGCTGCTGCTAGAATTGCTTTGGGTTTGCAAGACAAATTACATCTTGGGAACTTGAATTCTAAGCGTGATTGGGGACATGCCAAAGATTACATTGAAGCAATGTGGTTGATTTTGCAACAAGAAAAGGCGGAAGATTTCGTAATTGCCACAGGTATTACTACTGAAATCCGCGAGTTTGTGAGAATGGCATTTGGATATTTGGGTGTTAAAATGAGTTTCAAAGGTGAGGGTGTAGATGAAATCGGATTTGTTGAATCAGTAGATGCAGACAAATTCAACGAAGTGGTGGGTGCAGATTGCAAACTGTCAATTGGTCAAGAATTGGTTTTTGTTGATCCTAAATATTTTAGACCTACCGAAGTTGATTTGCTTATTGGAGATGCTACTAAAGCAAAAACCAAATTGGGTTGGACGCCGAAATACGATTTGCCAGCGTTGGTTGACGATATGATGCAATCTGATATTCGTTTGATGCAAAAAGAAAATTACCTAAGAGAAGGTGGTTTTCAAGCTAAAAATTATTTCGAATAATGGATTTATCGGCGAAAATTTACGTAGCAGGACATCGGGGCATGGTTGGAAGTGCCATTGTAAGAGAGTTGCAGCGTTTGGGATATCAAAATTTGATTTTTAGAACTTCAAAAGAACTTGATTTGCGTGATCAGGGGGCTGTGAAACTATTTTACGAGCAAGAAAAACCAGAGTATGTTTTTGTTTCGGCGGCAAAAGTTGGTGGTATTTTGGCCAACAATACTTACCGTGCTGAATTTTTATACGATAATTTGAGTATTCAAAACAACCTCATTCATTTTGCGCACGTTTACGGCGTTAAAAAATTGTTGTTCTTGGGTAGTAGTTGCATTTATCCGAAAATGGCCCCACAGCCCCTAAAAGAGGATTATTTGCTTAGTGGATTTTTGGAGCCCACTAATGAACCTTATGCAATTGCGAAAATTACGGGAATTAAAATGTGTGAAGCGTATAGAGATCAATATGGATGTAATTTTATTTCGGCAATGCCTACCAATATGTACGGCCCGAATGACAATTATCATCCAGAAAACTCCCATGTTTTGCCGGCTTTGATTCGTAAATTCCATGAAGCCAAGGTAGAAGGAAAATCTTCAGTTACCGTTTGGGGCGATGGTTCTCCGTTTAGGGAGTTTTTATACGCCGATGATTTGGCAAGCGCTTTGGTGTTTTTGATGTTGAATTACAATGAAAAAGAGTTTGTGAACGTGGGCTATGGCGATGAGATTACGATTAAAGATTTGGCTTTGATGATTCAAAAAATAGTGGGTTTTGGAGGGACATTGGAGTTCGATACAAGTAAGCCCAATGGAACCCCAAGGAAACTGATGGATTCTTCTCGTTTGTTTGCTACAGGATGGAAGCCATCTATTGCACTTGAAGAGGGAATTCAGTTGGCTTATGCCGACTTTTTAGAAAAAAATTCGCAAAATTTGTAAAACATTTTTAGCTTATTTTTTGCACAGAATGCAAAAAATATGGAGAGAAAAGGACATAAAAAAAGGCGCTATTAGCGCCTTTTTTGTGGTTTTTACACTTAAAGGTTATCTTAAAACGTCGCGGGAAATTACCACGCGTTGCACTTCGCTAGTACCCTCGTAGATTTGAGTGATTTTTGCATCCCTCATTAGTCTTTCTACATGATACTCTTTCACATATCCATATCCACCATGAATTTGAACTGCTTCAACAGTTGTTTTCATTGCAACTTCAGATGCGAATAATTTCGCCATTGAGCTAGCTCTGTCGTAGTTTAAATGTTGGTCTTTCAACCAAGCAGCTTTTAAACACAACAAACGAGCAGCTTCAATTTCGGTAGCCATATCAGCCAATTTGAAAGCAATAGCTTGATGGTGCATGATTTCTTTTCCAAAAGCTTTACGCTCTTTAGAATATTTCAATGACAATTCATAAGCACCACTAGCAATACCCAATGCTTGAGATGCAATACCAATACGGCCACCACTCAACACTTTCATGGCAAATGTGAAACCGAAACCATCTTCACCAATTCTATTTTCCTTAGGAACAATCACGTCTTGGAACATGATGCTGTGGGTATCACTTCCACGGATTCCCAATTTGTCTTCTTTTTTACCTACTGTAACTCCTGCCCAAGATTTTTCAACGATGAATGCGTTGATACCTTTGTGCTTTTTGTCTACGTCTGTTTGTGCAATTACCAAGTAATAACTAGCGCTGTTACCATTGGTGATCCAGTTTTTTGTACCGTTCAATACATAATGATCGCCCATGTCAATTGCAGTAGTTCTTTGGCTTGTTGCGTCGCTTCCAGCTTCTGGTTCACTCAATAAGAATGCACCAATTGCTTGACCTGAAGCCAATGGAACCAAATATTTTTGTTTTTGGTCTTCTGATCCGTATTCTTCAATACCCCAGCAAACCAAGCTGTTGTTTACACTCATGCAAACAGAAGCTGATGCATCAATTTTAGAAATTTCTTCCATCGCCAAAACATAGCTTACAGCGTCCATTCCGCCTCCACCATATTTAGGGTCTACCATCATTCCCATGAAGCCCAATTCACCCATTTTCTTGATTTGTTCAGCAGGGAATTGTTGTTTTTCATCTCTTTCAATGACACCAGGCAATAGTTCGGTTTGTGCAAAATCTCTTGCAGCTTGTTGTACCGCTAAATGTTCTTCAGATAGTTCGAAATGCATAATTTTATGCTGCAAAAATAAGCGTAAAAGTTTGATATTGCTAACAAAAACAATCTCTTA
>CAZBMF010000166.1:0-3383 GCA_964492925.1 uncultured Rhizobium sp.
AAACTTCTTTGCAATGGGTATTTAACCTCGCTGTTTAAAATAATTCTATGAAAAAAGTAATTTTGCTGGGTTCAGTTTTTGCCATTGGCCAATTGGCTCACTCTCAGAATTTGAGTGTGCAGTCGGGTGGAGAATTGAAAATTGAATCGTCGGCTACAATCTCCTTGCAAGGTGATTTTGTGAATACTGGTACAATTTTAAATGCGGGTAAAATAAGATTTCAAGGTACAACGCAAAATTTTGATGCCAACAACCAAGCCGTTTCTGGGAACATTGAAATTGGTGCAGGTACAACTACCTTAACTGGAAAATTGAGAATCCCCGGAGGTCAAGATTACGGTCAAATTGAAATTGTTGGTACCGGTGTTCTTAATACAGGCAACAAATTAACTTTAATTTGTGATACTCTAGGCTATTCAGGACGTATTTCGGCCATTTCTTCAAATGCCACAACTCCTTTAATTTCAAATCCTACATCAAGTCCCTCAGCTGCTGATTCTATGATATTGAAAACCTATTACGATCGTAAGGCTTTCAGATTTTTCGGCAATCCTTTCAAAGATAATTTGTCATTGTTGCAGTTTTGTGACAACGATTTGGATATCGATATCACCGGTTCTGGTGGCACTTCTAATGGTTTCTCCAAAACTACAGCAAGTAATAGTCCTTCTGTTTTTTATTACAGTGAAGCTAATAATAAATGGACAGCTTATACCAATGCAACTTCTCAAACAATTCCCGTTGGTTTTGGGGCATCCATCTACGTGATGAATAGAAAAGGACAGGCTCTGCTAAATGATGGCGCTGCAACGCCTGAAATGGCCTCTGTTTCTTTAGGTGGGGGATTTAGAAGTGGCGACATCACGACCACCTTATCAAATAGTGCTAACGGTTGGAATCTTATTGCAAATCCTTATCCGAGCAACATCAACATCGATCACAATAGTATTACTTGGAACAACGCAAATGCGGCCATTTATATGTATGATAGAAAAAACAAAAATTTCGAGTCTTATACCAGGGGGTCAGGTAGTTCCGGGAATTTGGGAAATATTATTCCAATGGGTGCAGCCTTTTTAGTTCAAGCTGGTGGAAATTCTGGTTCATCTGCATCGGTTGTGTTTGCTGAATCATGTAAAACTGGTGCAACCAATAAAAAAAATACAAACTCTTACAATCCGTTCTTGGCTGAAATTGATTCTCTCAAAAACCAATTCAGAATTGGCATAAGAAATGAAAATTCAACTGGCAATTTTGAAGAAGACAAATGCTTGTTTTTGTTTGCAAATCATTTAGATGCAACAGACAATTTTGATGGAAAATATGATGCCTGGGACTTAAAAGGCGATGTTGTAAATTTAGGTGTCATTGCAAAAAACGGAAGTAAATTATCCATATCGAGTTATCCCCAAGTTCCCTCTAAATACACCAATATTCCATTAAGTGTGTGGGCTAAAGATACCGGAAAATTTAGCATCAATTACTATTCTGTTGCCAACTTAGATAGCAATACAGAAATGTTTTTACGTGACAAATATTTGAATAAGGTACATTCAATTCAAAACACACCGTACTTTTTTAATGTAACAAATAACAATTCAACAATGGGCGATAATCGTTTTGAACTGTTTCCAGTTTTAGCAAAGTCATCAACCAATCATCTTGCTGAAGAACAAAATATCCAAATTATTCCGAATCCTGCACAATCTGGAAAGGCAACCGCTTTATCAATACCAGAATTTGTTAAGGGTAAAATTACCGTAGACATATATGATATGTCCGGCAAATTGTTGAAGTCAACCGGAATCGATGTCTCTCAAAATGAAAACATTGTCAATTTAGGCAACTTGGAATTGCCGTCAAACATGTATTTGGTTTCAATTTTAACCAATACACATACATTCACTCAAAAAATGATCATTTCAGAATGAGTACTTTAAAATTATATTTTGGTTTGGTTTTAATGACTTTTGTGTCCATTCATGTTTCTAAAGCTCAGATTTTTGACAATTCTTCGCACGAAGAGGATGTAGAAACTGCCGAAGAGAGATCGATTTTTAACAGCGACCCAGTTTTTGAAAATCGCAAGACTGTTACACGACGAGGAAGTGGGGGCTTTGATGGTAATATGTCGTTCGGTGGTAATACAGCCAATGTTCCAATAGATGGCGGTATTGGTGTAATGATCACTGGGTTAGTTGGTTATGGAATAAAACGGATAAAAAAGAGTCGCAAACGTTCTCAGGATGTTTGATGTTAAAAAAATGCTCAATTTTAAGGATTTACTTACAAAGGAGGTGGTATCTTTTGTAATTAAAGCCTGTATGATGCTCTCGATTTGGTTGATTTTAGATCAGATTTTGAGCATCGATTTGGGAATTATGTATTCGATGCAAAAGCAGGGAATTTTGCTTTTAAATGCTATTACCGATTTAGATTATCAAGCCACACAAGTTTACCTCACTGAAAATAGACCTAAATTTGGGATAGTTTGCGATTCATCTTGGTTGAAAGTTGGTAAAACCTGTGATGGTAAATCCATCATGTTCATGTACCTTTCTTTTGTCATGATTTATCCTCAAATTAAGTTCTGGAGACGCGTGAAATATGGATTTTTGGGGTTGCTCTTGATTCATGAATTCAATGTCGTTAGAATTGTATTGTTAACCCTTATTTTGCAATATTCTCCAAAGAATTTTCCAATGATGCATCATTACTTTTTTCAAGTTGTGATGTATGCCTTGATTTTTTTATTGGTTCGTGCTTTTTTAAAACAATCTGATGCCGGAAATCTCAGCCAAACCCAAGCTATACTTTAGTTTATACATCATTGCTGCCTTTTTCTTTGGCATGTTTTGGTATTCAATTAAGGCTGAATTGAATGCACAAACAATTGTAGATCAAAAAGTAAGGTTTTTACTCCGGTTTGCGTTTGGATTGGGGTATATGATATTGGCATTGGTATATTGCAAATTGGCCAATAAAACAGAATATATTCATGTTCTAGCCCAGATTTATTTTGTTTTTGAGGGACTCATACTGCACACTGGATTGTTTCGGTATTTCATTGCTGACCATCCGGTTGTTATAACTTTTTATTCAACTTTATTGGGTGTGACGGTATCTCCGTTAGGACTCTTATTGACGCATGTATTGATTTCTATCCGGTACAAAAGATCCCTCGTAAAGCTCTGATTTTTAAGGGGAATCCATAATGGATCAATTATTTTTTGCAGTAATCCTTAAATTTATGGGGAAGCCTTAAATTTAATTGGGTGTTTTGCAGTATTCCGTAAGGGATTATTTCTAATTCAATAGAGATTGTAACAAAAAACATGTTACATTCTATCATTTTTGCAATTGAAGCTGTTTTGTTGGCTGAT
>CAZBMF010000167.1:0-3368 GCA_964492925.1 uncultured Rhizobium sp.
TTATTGGCTTATAGGTTTATTGGCTTATTGGCTTATAGGTTTTGGGGGAAATGTTAAATGGAAACTTTATAAACCCTCATAAATCCTCTAAATAAAAAAAAACCTTCAAAACGGAATTCATTTATTGGGTTCCGTTTTTTTTGTGTTCAACGTAAATGGTTGAATCAAAAATAAACTTCATAAACCCCCTAAACATTTATAACCTTCATGACCCATTTAATTTTGCCAATTCTTCTTGATTAAATAACCTTGATTTGATGATAAATCGCACGCCTAATGGGATTTCAAGAGAGAAGCTACTGCCTCTGCCGCTGACCACATCAAGGGTTAAATGAGTATGCTTCCAATATTCATATTGGTCTTTAGACATATAAAAAGGCTGACCTTCAACATATCCCAATAAAATATCAGATTCACCGATTCTGAATTCACCCAATTGAAAGCACATTGGTTGAGAACCATCGCAGCAACCACCGCTCAGATGGAACATTAGATTTCCCCAATTTAGCTGTAATTTTTCAATTAATTTGGAAGCTTCCTCTGTACAAGCCACTTTTTCTATTTGTAATTGATTTCTCATATTTGAAAAATGGAAGGGGAGTTATTCCCCTTCCATGAACGTTATTAAAAGAAACCTAATTTTTCTTTACTGTAAGAAATCAACATATTTTTAGTTTGGCGGTAGTGGTTTAACATCATTTTATGTGTTTCTCTGCCAAAACCTGATTTTTTATAACCACCAAAAGGAGCATGAGCAGGGTATGCATGATAGCAATTTACCCAAACTCTACCAGCTTGTATTGCTCTTGGCATTTGATATAACTCATGTGCATCTCTTGTCCAAACACCAGCACCTAAACCATACAATGTATCGTTTGCGATTTCCAATGCCTCTTCTACGGTTTTAAACGTAGTTACGGCAACTACAGGACCAAAAATTTCTTCCTGGAAAACACGCATTTTATTGTGTCCCTTTAAAATTGTAGGTTGAATATAATATCCATTGTTAAGTCCTATTTGTTCGGATGCTGAACCACCTCCGCAAAGTACTTCCGCGCCTTCTTCCTTCCCAATTTGTATGTAATTTAATATTTTCTCATATTGATCATTTGAAGCTTGTGCGCCCATCATGGTGTTTGAATCCAATGGATGACCTAATTTAATTGCCTTAGTTCTCTCAATGACACGGTTCATAAATTTTTCATAGATTGACTCATGTACCAATATTCTTGAAGGACAAGTGCAAACTTCACCTTGGTTTAAAGCAAACATGACAGCACCTTCTACACATTTGTCAAAAAATGCATCGTCTTCATCGGCTATACTAGGCATGAAAATATTAGGAGATTTTCCACCCAATTCCATGGTTACTGGTATTAAATTTTCACTCGCATATTGCATAATCAAACGACCAGTGGTTGTTTCACCTGTAAATGCCACTTTTTGAATTTTTGGAGATGTGGCCAATGGTTTACCAGCTTCTAAACCAAAACCGCTAACCACATTTAAAATACCAGCTGGTAAAATATCTTTAATCAAATCCATAAGTACCATAATACTCGTAGGAGTTTGCTCAGCTGGCTTCACCACTACACAACATCCAGCAGCCAAGGCAGGGGCAATTTTCCATGCAGCCATCAATAACGGGAAATTCCATGGAATGATTTGACCAACTACACCAATTGGTTCATGTAGATTGATACTCACAGTATTTGTATCATGTTCAGAAATTTCACCTTCATCTGCGCGAATCACACCTGCAAAATACCTAAAGTGATCTATGCATAAAGGCAAATCAGCTGCCATTGTTTCACGAATTGCTTTGCCATTGTCAACAGTTTCAACTTGAGCCAAATAACTCATATTTTCCTCAATTCTATCGGCTATCGCCAATAGTATTTTACTTCTTTCCGCAGCTCCAGTTTTAGACCATGTTTTGAATGCAATTTGCGCAGCATCAATTGCTTTTTCAATGTCTACGGCATTTCCTCTTGCCGCTTTAGAAAATACACGTCCATCAATTGGACTATGGTTTTCAAAATACTCTCCTGAATCTGGTGCTACCCAATTTCCACCAATAAAGTGGTCATACTTTTCCTTAACCGTTGGGAAATTAAAGTTGTTGTTGTTTGTCATAATTTTTCTTTTTTAGTAATTTTTCAAAGATTTGTTAACTTTTTAAACAAAAACTACGCACACCATATCAAAAAGTAAACAAAAAGTATCATAATTGTAAAAACAGGATAAAAAACTCAATCTAAAACCACTAAATTGCCTCAGTCACGCTTATGAACGCTCAAATACTTACATCTATTCCAACTACGCCAGAATCGCAATTAAAAAACTTGGTTGAAAATAGAACTTCTATTGACTTAAGTCATTGCCAATTAAATGTTTTCGAAACGCATATAGCTGCAGAAAAGGTAGATTTGGTTTTTGATGATTTAGTTATTACAAGTATGTTAAAGGGGAAAAAAGTCATGCACTTGCCAGGTAAAAGTAGTTTTGATTACTTTCCAGGAGAATCGGTAGTTGTTCAACCGGGTGAAAAAATGACAATTGATTTTCCCGATGCTACGGCAATTGATCCTACGCAGTGTATTGCATTGGCAATTTCAAAAGATGAAATTCAAACCACAATTAATTACTTAAATGAGCACTTCCCTCGAGAAAAAGAGACCATCGATTGGCAGTTAAATCAAAATCATTTTCATTTATCCAATAACGTAGATTTGACGGATATACTCAATCGAATGATAAAAATTGGCGTTTACGATAAATCTAAAGAAAAAGATTTCTTGGCCGATTTAACGCTCAGAGAATTGCTTGTTCGTTTAATGCAAACACAGGCAAGATCTATTTTCGATTCCCAATGGTATCAACTTTCTAATAATAACCGTTTTGCTCACGTGATTCGATTTATCAAAGAAAATATTACTGAAAAAATTGACGTAGATTTACTCTGTGAAAAAGCATGTATGAGCCGACCGAATTTCTTTCGAAAATTTAAAGAAACGTTTGGAATTACACCCGCTGAATTTGTTTTTGAAGAAAAAATCAAACTCGCTAAGCAAAAGTTAAGCACAGGTGAATTCACCGTAAGTGAAATTTGTTTTATGTTGGGCTTTCAAAACTTAAATCATTTTATTCGCGCATTCAAAACAAAGCAAGGTATCACACCGAAACAATTTCAAATGAAATATCATTCTCACCAATTAAAATAACCCATGTCTGCATACCATAAAATTAATTCGCTACAAGATTATCATCTGCAATATCAAAAAAGTATCGAAAATCCTGAAGAATTTTGGGATCAAATTGCCAAAACGTTTACTTGGCAGAAACCGTATACGAAAATATTAGAGTGG
>CAZBMF010000168.1:0-3316 GCA_964492925.1 uncultured Rhizobium sp.
ATATTTTTCACATGCAAGAGTGTATGGAAGATTATTCAAATAAAGTTCAGATATTTGTGTCATGGATACCCAAAACAACTCCATATACAGAGAAAAAAACACAGGATCGAAAGTGAGTTTTTACCTTCTTCCAATTTCATTTCTCCCCGTAGTTGTTGACTATTTCAACAATAAATTGAATAAAGAAAGTATCACAGCAAGCATTGTTCTTTTTGCTGTATTTTTTCTGGTAGGATTTTTATTAAAATTAGAATGGGAATTCACTTTAACCAACTTTTCTTATAAATACAGACCCATTTATAACAAATGGAAAACAATTCCACTTTCCGACATCAAAACAGCCAACATCATGAAGATTAATCCCTTGAGGGAATTTGGTGGATGGGGATTCCGTTTTGGTAGACTCGGACAAGCTTTTACCACCACTGGTAGAATCATTTTGCACATTGAAACGCATTCAGGAAAAAGATTAAATTTCACCGTAAAAAATCAACTTGAAACAGAAATTGCCCTAAAAAAACTTGGCTTTTCAGTCCTGCAGGAAACTATTTTATGATTTAAAGTGTCTTAGTGTTGTCATTCATTTTCAATGTTCTCTTTAGAAAAATTAAAAGGCACAAAAACTTCCCATAAAACAGGGATATTCTTGTTTTGCTTGATTTTTTTTGCAAATTTTTCTTGGGCACAAGACAAAGGGTTTCGGCTCACCTACAACGCTAAAAGACTTGGAGACAGCTGTTTCCAACTTACAGATAACGGAAATTTCAAAAACGGAGCCGTATGGTCTCAAAACAGAATTGATTTGAACCAAGATTTTCGCATTTATGCAAAACTTTATTTCGGCAACAACACAAGCTCTGGAGCCGATGGCATTGGTTGGGTGATTCAATATTTAGGCTCAAATTTAGGATCTGCCGGTGAAGGAATTGGTTTCGGGGGGATATCGCCTTCGTTGGGCATTGAATTTGACTCTTACACCAACCCGTATGACCCCTATTACGATCATATATCCCTCATAAAAAATGGCGATTCAAAACACATTGCCTCTCCTGCAAATACGCTGGTTGGTCCACATATTCCTCTGAAATCAATGAATGAAACTGTTAAAGATGGTAAATATTATCTGGTTTCAATTGTTTGGAAGGCAAGCACAAAAAAACTAACATGCACCTTTAATGGCGTGCAAAAAATCAACCACACCATTGATCTTCAGAAAGACATTTTTAAAGATTCACAATTTGTTTATTGGGGATTTACTGCTGCCACAGGAGGATTTACAAATTACCACAACGTTTGCATTGATTCCTTTTTTGTAACCTACGAAAATAGCTGCAAAATTGCCTTTAAAAATCAAATCAAACCTTACTACTTATGTACCCCCAAAACCGATACATTGGAATTTAAATTTGTAAAAATACCAAATGTATATTCAAAAATTGAGTGGTCCACTGGAGATACAACAAGTAAAATCGTTCAAAAAATCAGTCAAACCAACAATTCATTTTGGGTTAAATTAACCAACAAATATGGAGTCTGCAAAGACAGTGTGAAAATTGCCTTCATTGATCCAAAACTATACATCGACAGTCAATTCAACTTTGAATGTACCACACAAAATAAAAAGTTCACTGTACCAGGAATTTGGAGTTCTGTCATTTGGAACGATAACAGCAACAACTTTACAAAAACGTTGAATTCACCGGGTAAATATTGGGTGGAAGCAACCGATAAATGGAAATGCAAGGCCCGAGATACATTTGATTACATTGTAAGGCCCGATACCTTGAAAATACTTTCTTCGGCGTATAAAAATCCAAGTTGTTTTGGTTTACAAGACGGCATGGCTGAAATCACTCAAGTTAACCGTCCAACTTCGGCTGTTATCCAATATTACTGGACCACAGATGGCAGCAAAAACCGCAAAATAAGCAACTTAAAATCCGGCACTTACAAATGTATTGTTTCAGATCTTAAAGGATGTACAGACAGCATTGCAATTCCACTTGTAGATCCAAAATCCATCAAATTATCCCTCAAAAATAAAAGAGATATTTTGTGTTTTGGTGCAAAAAATGGAGAAATAGAGGTTAGCGCTACCTTCGGAATTTCACCATATCAATATTCTCTAAACGCCGGGATGGGTCAACTTTCCACACTTTTTCAAAATCTTGATGGGGGAAATTTCCAGGTAATGGTGAAAGATTCCATGAACTGCACCGACAGTTTGCAAGTCAGCATTTCTGAACCTGACTCATTATCACTCCAAATCAATGGTTTTCAAGGAGATTGCTTTGGAGATTCGAAAGGGAAAATAGAAGTTTTAGCCACAGGAGGCACAAAACCCTATAATTGGAATCCTGCACCAACTACAACAACAGCCACCACGTTGAATGGGAAATTCGCTGAAAAAATAGAACTATTAAATCTTCCATCAAAATTGTATCTCATTATGCTAACCGATGCAAATGGTTGTAAAAAAACGGTATCGCAGTTTATCTCACCGAAAGAAAATATTTTCATCAGCTTCGATACGTCTATAAAATTCAATGTGGCTGAGAAAACAAAACTCAAAGTAAACATTACGCCCCCGGGAAAATATAGTTATCTGTGGAGCCCAGAAAAGATTTTTGGAAGTCAAATTCACGACTCCACACCTATCATCAAGTTGTATGATAAGGCTTTCATTCAACTCACCGTTACCAATGAAAACTTTTGCAAAAAGAGCCTGAGTTTTGAAATTCCAGTTGTAATTCCTCCGTTATATTTTTGGTTTCCAACCGCATTTTCTCCTGATGAAAACGCCTTAAATGACGGCTATGCACCTGTGGGAAATTTTGATTGGGCCGATTTTCAGATCTATACACGCTGGGGTGAGAAAATTTTCCAATCTACCCGTGAAATTCAACATTGGGATGGCAATTATTTGGGCAAACCTTGTCCTGAAGGTGTGTATATCATCACCGCCCGTTTGAAATACGAAAGGTTTGAACAAAAACGCGATGGTAGAACCAGTTTCACGCTGCTCCGCTAGTTTTACGCGATTTTTGCAAATATTTCCCCCATTCATTGCCGAAGTTTTTCTGTATTTTTGCAGTAAATGTCGAAAATTACCATCACCGCTGCCCTTCCTTATGCAAATGGACCTGTCCACATCGGACATTTGGCTGGAGTTTACATTCCTGCTGATATTTATGCGCGATTTTCCCGATTAACAGGTGAAGATTGCTTGTTTATTTGTGGAAGCGACGAACATGGTGTTCCTATTACCCTTAGGGCGAAAAAGAAGGCATCACGCCTCAAGAGGTGGTAGACAGAT
>CAZBMF010000169.1:0-3270 GCA_964492925.1 uncultured Rhizobium sp.
GAATTTGCTTCGTTGGGTGAGTCAAAGAACCATCGAGGAAACTTTTGTTCCTGTAAAAGATTACCGTTATTCTTTTTTGAACGAAGCGTAATCTATTTTTATATAAAAAGGCTGCCGACATTCGTCGGCAGCCTTTTATTTTTAATCCAAATTTTACTTTAATGCGTTCGATATATACAATTTTATTGCTATTTAGTTCCAATATTTTTATGACATTGGCTTGGTATGGACATCTGAAATGGAAGTCATTGTCGTTTTTACATTCCAAAAGTTTAATATGGATTATTTTAATCAGTTGGGGTATTGCGTTTTTTGAATACGTTTTGATGGTTCCAGCAAATAGGATGGGTAGCCGTGAAACAGGGGGTAACATGGACTTGTTTCAACTCAAAATTCTCCAAGAGGCTATCAGTTTAATTGTATTTACGGTGGTGGTTCTTTTCTTGTTCAAAGGAGAAAATTTGTCTTGGCGACATGTAACCGCCTTTTTTCTGATTCTAATTGCCTTATATTTGGTTTATAAACCTTCAAATTAATTCGAACCCATTTGTCCCTCAAAAGAAAAAAATAATACAACATGATTCAAACCGATGAAGCGAGCATTCGCAGGGTGATATTTCACAAAGTAAACGTCCAAGAAGACAAAATTTCACTCAGTGATGAATTGTGTGACTTCCCCAATGAAGATGACGCAGATGTGCTAAAAAAGGCATTTTTGAAGCCTTTTCAGTCGGAATACTCTCAATACCGATTTTGCCATGAGTACGACATTGAACTCAATGCGTTGTATAAATTGTCGAAAGGGATCAATCAAAAGGAAGATTTTATAGAGTATTCACAGAACATTGCCCAGCATTTGCGCTCGGTTTCTAAGCATCCCAATATCAAAGATGGCGATTTATTTGTGATTCAATTTGATCAAATTATTGTCAATAATACGTATTGCGAGGCTTTGGCGGTGGTGAAGGTTGAAAATAAAGATACGTTTATTGAAACGGAGTTTGAGGGACATAAACACGCGAAATTGGATTTCAAAAAAGGGATTAACACGCGTAAAATGGAAAAAGGGGCCCTGATTTTGTTTACACCTGAACCTTTTACGGTGTTGGTCATTGACAATGTAAAACAGGGGACAGAATATTGGCAAACGGATTTCTTGAGTGTTGAGCCGGTGAAAAATGAATACCACCAAACGCATCAATTTTTAGGAATTACAAAGGAATTTGTTACATCGCAATTAACCGATGATGTGGAGATTTCAAGAGCGGATCAAATCGATTTATTGAATAGATCTGTTGATTATTTCAAAACCAATGAAACCTTCGACAAGCTGGAATTTGAGAAAACGGTGTTTTCGGATTCGGCGGTGATAGATTCATTTAGACGATTTGACACCAATTACCGTGAAGAACATGAAATAGAACTTCAAGACTCATTTGAAATTTCCAAACAAGCGGTGAAAAAGCAAGCAAAAATCTTTAAAAGTGTATTGAAGTTGGATTCAAATTTTCACGTTTACATTCATGGAAGGAGGGACATGATTGAACAGGGTGTTGACGAGCAAGGTCGTAAATTTTACAAGATTTTTTACGAAAACGAAAGTTAATTCGTCCATCCATCTTCATCCAGATTGTCTTCACGCTTTCTTAATTCATATTTCATGATTTGAGTGGAGCAAGCATGGTCTTTGGATTCGTATAAGGCGAAATTCATCCAGTAATGATTGATTTTCAATTCAATGCATTCTGGATTCAAGAATAATTTATAATCAAAAATAGTGCTTTCACAGGCAATGTAGCCAGGATAATAAAACTCAATTTGGCGTTGTTTACAGTATTGTAATTTGATGAGCATCATCATTTTACCCAAGCTAAATTTTGCATATTCTGGATCGAATATGTTTTTCAATCCCATGATGGCCGAAAGTCCCTCGTCAAAATATCCAACAGCAATAAGTTTTTGTTGATCAAAAATCCGAATTGTTTTTGTGTGAAATAGATTTACACCATTTTCATTGGTAAAATACGATGGTTCAAATTTGACTTCAAATGGCCTGTAATCGCAGTATTTTTGTCCCAGTGCTAAAATCTCATCATCTAAGATAAAATCGCTTAAGACAATTTTAAAACGCTTAGCATTTTTGAAAATCTTATGATTCAGAGGGTTAATGGCTTCATCAACCCGATATCTGGCCCAAATAACGTTAAACAATTCGTAATTCTCTGTGATGATGTAATCGCAGGTCTGCATGTCATTGGTCATCCGATAATATCCTTGAGATAAAAGGGTGTCAAGATAAGCGCCTTTGTAATTTGGACCATTCACCATAGATACAAAGTTATGTTTTTTTAATGATTTTGAGGGATAAGGGATGCGGGTGAAGGTTGGTATATTCCTAAAATTGACTAAAATCTACGGCGTTAATTTCGTCGATTCGTTTTTTGATGCAACGACTTCTGATCCAAAAGGCATAGATTAATTTTGCACTGATGCTACTTCGTGATGGTCGGTATTGATATTCCACACTTCCAATGAAACGGTCGAAACTCAATTTCAGTCCAGTTTTTGGCACGATGTTATATTGAACAGTTGGAATGATGAATCCTTCATCTTGAAGTTGATTTTGGACTTTTTCTACTTGCAATCCGAGGAAAGGAACGAGTCTATTTTTAAGGCAAGCATGATGAAAGGGCAGAAGGTGTAAATCGACATAGAGTGCAGTTTTGTTCCATTTTTCTTTGTTTAATTCGCCGAAAGAGTAAGAGAGTCCAAGGTTGTAAAGACTGTTTAAATTTTGATATTCGATACCATAAGATGGATGGTTAGTTGCGGTTGCATTTTCATGTGAAAGCCCGATATAATGAATTTGGGCATTCAATGAAAATGGGTGGCAAGCGAACACTGAGAGCAACACAAGTGCAGTTTTTTTGATGCGATTAATTTTCATAAGATATCTCCTTTACATGGTTATAGTTGATGATTAAAATTCCAAAGCACAATCCAAAAACGTTAGAAAGCAACAATGACAGAACGTTCGGCAAAAAAAGCATACCTACAAAGCAGGCAACACCTAAAAGTGTTAACTTCAAATTGATGGTATTTATTTTGTGTTGGGTAAAATTATTTTGGGAGAGAAATTAACAAATAAAAAATTTCACCTCACTCTCAACCCTTACAACTTATCGCTCAGCACCTTGCTGATCGTATTCTTTAAAGGTTTACCCATGTAGTTGCCCACCCATTGGATGCCACGGGTGGCGCTGGTGAAGA
>CAZBMF010000170.1:0-3086 GCA_964492925.1 uncultured Rhizobium sp.
ATACGAATTTTTATTGATAATTCCAAATATCACTGTCGGGGCAGACCTGCGTGTCCGCCATTTTATTTTAAAAAATTATCCGTCGGGGCAGACCTGCGTGTCTGCCCTTTTATTTTTTAGGGCGAACACGCAGGTTCGCCCCGACGGTGGAAATTAATTATAAATTATTGCTTTACAACTTTGTTGATAAAACTGCCATTTTTTGTGTGCACGGAAACCATGTAGATTCCGGCTGGTAAATGCCCGATGTTGATGGAGTTTTGGGTAGTTTGAATGCGCTCAATGAATTTTGCGTTGGTATCAAAAATGTCGACATGTGTGGTGGCTTCGGCCTCCCAGGATAAGGTGTTTTCGGTGGGATTTGGAAAGAGTTTGATGCTGTTATTTTTATTGAGCTTGGTGGTTGAAACGATGTCGTAAATATCCAGTTCATAGTAGGCGGTGTCTCTCCCGAAATCATTTTTTGCGATGCAATAGAGCAAGAATGTTCCTGTTTTTTTATAGGAATGGATGAAGTAACGCTGGTTGTAATTGGAGTCTTTGCTGCCATCGCCAAATTTGTAATAGAAATTGGCATTGAGGGCCCCTTTGTAATTGATGGTAACGTGGTTGTAGGTAATTTGTTCAATATCGAAATCGCAGATTGGGGCTTTGGTAAGCTGGAAAACGCATCCAGAAGCATCGGATAAATATGATTTTCTGAGATATTTAAACCCCAAATCTAAATCATTAAAATAACCCTGAGTTGTGCTAATAAAGCGTGTATTGCCATTTGAACTCAAATTATAGGGCGAAAAATCATTAAAAACGAGATTACCATATCTTGCCCAAACCAATTTTCCGTTGGGGCGATATTCCGCCAAAAAATAATTATTTTTTATAGGGTAGTGGTTATCGGGGGAATTGTCAAAGTCTAAATATTCAATGCTAGTAGGGGCTCCCATATTGCCGCCTGCCAATAAAAGAAGTGAATCCGCATCTTGCATGACTTTAACTGTATTTTCAGGGAATTCGTAAGAATTAAAAATTTGATTTTGAGTGTTGTAAAAGAATATTTTGTTGTTTGAAATCCAAGTAGGATTAGGTTTGTCTGTAGCTACTTGGCTAATTGTTGGTGCAAAAAACCAGTAATCAGAGCCTATTATGCCATAATTTTCGATTTCAAATATGAGTGAACCTTTAATTAAAGAAAATTTAATTTCATCGAAAGACCATTTGTCAATGTCCAAAATAGCCCAATATAAATATGATTTTGATTTGTCGAAATTAAGCGGTTTTGAAATTGGATTTATTGAGTTAGAATCAATTTTATACCGAGGATTATAAGGTAAATTTAAATTATAGATAGCATTTTGTCCGAAATAATTTCCAGGAATTAATATTTTATTTTTTCTTGATGAATTTAAAAATAGATCTCCAGTTGTATACATTTCTATTGGAAATGTACCACTAATCCAATTCTTTGCTGAATTATTGCCAAATTCATATTTTATGATGATTGCCGTTAAAAGTGAATCATGAACCAAATTGTTTTGGATTTTAGATTCAAGGAGTGATTTATTGAGAGGTGTACTTGGACGGGATTCTAAATAAATGACATAGTTGTTATTGTTGATGGAAAGTAATCTTGAAGATTGATTTGAAGGAATGAAGTTTTCAAGTTCAGCCTGGCCATTTTTGTTTATTTTAATCATTGAATAACCAGAAATATTGGGGGTATTAAAATATTTAACTTCATTTAAGTTCAATTGAAACCTGAGAGAATCAGCTAGAATTTTACAGTAGATGTAAAGATTTTCATCGATAACATGGTAATTTATAATATCTAACTGATTTTGTAAACCAACAGGATTGATGAGCAAATTCCATGTAATTTGATCTTTATTCATCAGGCAAATTAGGTTTGGACAAGGCAAGTTGTTGGTTAGTTTTAAAGAACTTCTAGTTGTTGATTTTTTGATAAAGGCAATACTGTCGATTTTTTTTAAATCATACTTTGCTGCGTTGTCTGAAATGCTCAAATTCCAATAATATTCAGATTCATTAATCGATTGAATTTTGGATTTGTAAAACATCTGATTGTATTCAGGATAGATGCCAAATTGAAAGTAACTTCCCGTTTTCTGGGCCCTCACTTGAAATGTGGTCAATAAAAGTATCAGTAGTAATTTGAATTTCATGGTGTTGGGATGGGGAAGTTACGAAAAAAATAAAAAAAGTTAATTGTTTTAATTTAGGTTATTGAACACATTTGAAAGATAGAGTTTTTGTATTGCAGTCAAAGGAGAATTCCAAATTTGGGTATGAACTTAGCGGGCAACACAGACTATTCATTATCAATCCAGAGTTTGGTCCCCCTGTAGAAAAAATTGTTAGCGGAGGGAATATCGAATTATTATATTCTTGGGTTAAATTAAATTTAAAAGCAGGACATCTTTCACATGGATTATTTTGTAAAATTATTTTACCTAATTGAGGGCTAGCTGGGCCTCCACATGCTATGTAACCTTTACTCTGTCTGCAATTTTGCGGTGGACAATTTGAAGGCCAAGATGACAATGGTAAATTATTCATAATGGTATCTGGAGTTTCAAGTATTGAACTACCTGTATTTGGGTCAAAACATTCAATTGTAATGCATAAAGGGCAATCTACCTGATTGTCAAAATAAATTGTATCATTGTTGCAACAGTTAGATTGAGCATTCAATTTGGTTGCTAAAAGCAATAATAAAAGAATGAGACCTTTAAGCTTTGAGATGGAATGTTTTTCTTTTGAAATTGTTTGTTTAAAAATTGATTGAAATTTCATTGCAAATTTGGTTGCATTCGATGAGTTTTTTTTCTGTTTCATAATGTTGTATTTTGTTGTTACAACATTCAGAATAAAATTTTTAACTCAAATAGTTACATGTAACTATAGATCAAAGTTTTTTTATAAATCTTTAATTTTTTAGTGAATATTTTCTGTTTAATCGTCGGGGCGAACATATGTGTTCGCCCAAAAAAATAAAAGGGCGAACACGCAGGTCCGCCCCGACGGTGGAAATTAATTATAAATTATTGCTTTACAACTTTGTTGATAAA
>CAZBMF010000171.1:0-2938 GCA_964492925.1 uncultured Rhizobium sp.
ATTTGATCCAAGCAAAACAATCCGTTGCATTGAATGTAGCCCTCGCTTATTTGCAATGTTTGCAAACCAAAGAACTGGAAAAAGCAAGTCAAAAAACAGCTGAAAATAGTAAAATGGAAGTTGAGAGAATCAACAAACTCCTTCAAGCTGGCATGGCCAATGAGGGAACGCTGTGGTCGGCTAAAGCCCAATATTTGAATACAGTTTCTACCCTTACCCAAGCCAGCAATGCCTACAAATCGGCCATCAACAATTTAAAAAACTTGTTACTTTTGCCCGCTGAAACGGAAATTGAACTTGCCGAAATAGATCAACCCAACATACAGAACAAACCCTATCCTATCTCAATACAAGAACTTACAGATAGCGCAATTGCCAAAAGACCTGACATTAAGGCATCGATGTTCCGTTTAAAAGCGTCTGAGTTTTCATTAAGCGTTTCCAAAGGATTGTTGTTGCCAACCATCAGCATTGGGGGTAATTTAACAACGGTCTATTCCGACAATGCGAAATCCATCACAGGTATGACATTGGCCGGTTCACAAACCATTGGCGTTGTGAAAAGCTCACTTGAACTGGTTGAAGCACCGGTTTTCAATTACAGCACCCAAACCATTGACTTTGGCAAGCAAGTGAAAGACAATTTCGGACAAAGTTTTGGGGCCACAATGTCGGTTCCTATATACGGCAAAATGCAGGCGCACACGCAAATTCAAAAAGCCCAATTATTGATATTACAAAGCAAAATCAATGTCCAAAAAAGCTTGCAAAACGCACGCAATGAAGTAAATTCAGCCTATATCAATTATGAAAATAGTTTGTCAAAATTCAATGCCTTGGAAGAAACGTCTATTGCTCAGAAAAAGAATTTAGAATTTGTTCAAATTCGCTTTAAAAGCGGACAAGCATCGCAATTTGAGCTTCAATCCGCGGAAAATGCAGAAATTGCTGCCTACCAAAATCTCATATCCGCAAAATACGAACTTGCTTTTAGAAAATTATTTCTCGATTTTATATACCGCAACTCCTTTATCCCTCAAAATAACAATTGATGAAAAAGAAAAAACTCATTTGGATTTCTGTATCAACCATTATTGGATTGTTGATACTCATAAAAATATTCAACTCTGGACCAAAACCTGTGGAAATTTCTACAGAAAAGGTGATTTTAAGAACCATCACGGAAGTGGTGAGTGTTACTGGGAAAATCCAACCAGAATTTGAAGTAAAAATCAGCCCTGACGTTTCTGGAGAAATCACCGAAATGCTAGTAAAAGAGGGAGATAGTGTAACAAAAGGACAATTACTATTGAGAATTAACCCGGAGTTGTACCAAACCACCATGAGTCAGTTGAAAGCCAATTTAGACAATGCAAAAGCAGGATTTGCTTCTAGCGAGGCGCAACAAATCAAGGCAAAAATGGCGCTCAACCAGGCTGAAATTAATTTCAAACGTCAAAAACAATTGCACGATCAAAAAGTAATCAGCGATCAAGAGTTCGACAATGCCAGGTTGCAATATGAAAATAGCCAAGCAGATTTGACCATTGCTTCCAAAAATGTTTTATCGGCCCAATTCAATGTAAAAAGTTTGATGGCCAGGGTTGATGAAGGTTCAAAAAACCTTGGAAGAACCAGTATTTACGCCCCTACTTCGGGAATTGTAACCCAACTGAACAACGAAAAAGGAGAACGTGTTGTGGGTACAGCCCAAATGGCTGGAACTGAAATCATGCGCATTAGCAATTTGAACACCATGGAAGTTCAGGTGAACATCAACGAGAACGACATTGTAAGGGTTCACCGCGGAGACAGTGCCAATATCAAAGTAGATGCTTATGCTGACCGCGTTTTCAAAGGTGTGGTAACGGAAATTGCGAATTCCGCAAAATTCAACGTGGCTACCAACATGAATGAGCAGGTAACCAACTATACGGTGAAAGTGAGGTTGCTACCTAGCAGTTACAAAGATTTGATTACCCGAAAAACCCCTCAACCATTTTTCCCAGGAATGACGGCTTCGGTGGATATTCAATCAATGACAAAAAGCAATGTATTGGCCATTCCAATTTCGTCATTGACCACCAGAAATCCAAACCCAGATGCAGCCACTGAGAAAAAATCGAACAATCAAGGCATCACCACTTGGGTATTTTTGAATAACAATGGCGTGGCAAAAGCTGTTAAAGTAAAAACGGGGATCCAAGACATTGATTACTTTGAAGTCATTGAGGGACTTAAACTTGGCGACGAAGTGATTTCTGAGCCTTCGATGGCCATTGCCAAAACCTTGAACAATGGGGATAAGGTGAGAAGGAAGGAATAAAAAAGTTTATAAATGTTTATGAGGGTTTATGAAAGTTTATCTTATAAACCTATAAGCCCCAATCAGCCCATAATCCCATAATCCTATAATCCTATAATCCTATAATCCTATAATCCTATAATCCTATAATCCTGTAATCCTATAATCCATTAATTTCACAGGTTCCAAACCAGCGATATCGGTTTTTTGCGATGTAAAAGTAAACGGCGTCTCGCCACTTTTTGGGAAACAGGTGCATGCATTTTGCGAGAAAAGAAAAAGGGAAGTTGAGTTCTTTCAATATCATCAAAACGGCGTCTGACGCAAAATAGCGGTTTGAATTTTTCACAAACACAATGGTTTGGAGGGACAAAATTTCTGGGGTTTCGTCAAAATATTGTTTGGCTTCAACAGATTGTAATGAAATCAATTGAAGCTTTTTATGTTTATCGTATTTTCTCAAAAACCTCACCCAGCCATTGCATAAGTTGCAAACGCCATCAAAATAGACAACCATGTAACAAAGTTAGTTTTTTTTTGACAAAAAAGTTGACACGGAGATGTTGACGCCTTCGGCAGTTTACGCCTGCGGCGGTTTACACTTCGTGGTTTACGCCTGCGGCGGTTTACACT
>CAZBMF010000172.1:0-261 GCA_964492925.1 uncultured Rhizobium sp.
GTTGCGATAGAGTTGCAAATGGTGTGGTTGAAGCTTACCGTAAAATTGGCGATGTTCAAATCCCAATCATTGTTCGTTTACAAGGTACAAATGCTGAAGAAGCAAAAAGAATCATCGACGACAGTGGCTTGAAAGTTTATTCTGCAATTGCACTTCACGAAGCTGCTGAAATTGTTGAAAAAGTACTTAAGGCTTAATCCAATCTTAATCATATTAAAAACCGCCATCTGGCGGTTTTTTTTTGCCCTATTCACAATTGTG
>CAZBMF010000172.1:271-2938 GCA_964492925.1 uncultured Rhizobium sp.
ACTTAAAGCTTAATTTAAACATAAAATATATTGAAAAAACCGCCTAATGGCGGTTTTTTTTTGCCCTATTCACAATTGTGGAAAGCAAATTATTTTGAATCCATTTTTTATCTTGAAATTTGCATACCAAATGTGGCACCCTTTGATCTTCTCTGCACTATCTGCTGTAATTCCAGTTACAGAGCCCGCTCCCATTCATAATGCGGCCCAAAAAGATAGCTCTCTTAAAAGAACTTGGTTTTATGGTGCCGATTTTAAACTCAATTTTTCTCTAGCAAATTCATCCCCCAACTGGTCAAGTGGTGCTTCCAACAACGTTACACTTACCGGAATGATCAACGCCTTCGCCAACTTGAAAAAAGATAAAATGAGTTGGGATAATAGCCTCAAAATGAACTTAGGCGTTATTGCAAACAGACAAAATGATATTTTTGGTACGGGATTTTGGAGCACGAGAAAAAATATTGATAACTTATTCTTAGACAGCAAGTTTGGACATGAATTCCCAGAATATCCTTCATTGTCGATTTACGGGGGATTGAATTTCCAAACACAATTGCTACCAGGTTATGTTTATAGCAAAGACCCTATTGGAAGAGAAGTTAGAACACTAACTACAAGCTTCTTAAGTCAAGGACAAACCCAATTGGCCTTAGGAACAGAAAATAAATTTGGACAAGATTATTACGTTCGTTTGGGTTATGTTACCTTAAAACAAACCTATTTAATTAACCAACAATTGTACGAAACACGACAAGAAGAAGTAATTGCCAGGGTGCAAAAAGGAAAATACGTTGACAATGAATTTGGTATGCAGGTTCAAATGGGGGCAACGCGTTATTTAGACGCTGGAAAAGTTATTTTGGCGAAAATTAACTACTTGGGATTCTTACCCTACCAAAGCGAACAACCATTGTTAGATAGTCGTATTGACTTAAGTATTGTTGCGAAAATCACAAAACATTTCAACTTCAACTATACCCTGATATCTATTTTCGATAAAGATTTGGTGAAACCTGGCGCATCCGCATGGCAGAATAGCTGGGTTTTCGGAATTGGGTATATGTTTAGAATTTAGGCGACATTTTTAATGTTCGCTTGTTGTATGAAACTGAATATCAGGATATTTATCAATAGCAGTTCTCAAAATAAAGGCTGTTTCAGCTAAGAACACAGGTCGTTGATCTTTGTCATACGCAATATTTTGTTGGCGGTATTTCATAAAATCTTTCAAATCGGCATCTGAACCCGTCATCCAACAAGCTTTATTGATTACCCTAGGTTCAAACCTACATTTTGCATTGTATTCGTGCTCTAAACGGTATTGTAAAACTTCAAATTGGAGTTCTCCAACTGTTCCTACAAACTTTCTACTACCTGGCTCTTGAATAAATAAAGATGCAAGTCCTTCATCGGTAAGTTGTTGAATACCTTTCTCTAACTGCTTACTTTTCATGGGATCTAAATTGATCAATTCCTTGAAAATTTCAGGCGAGAAACTTGGAATTCCTTTAAATGTAAAATTTTCACCTTCGGTTAGGGTATCTCCTATTTTAAAGTTCCCTGTATCATACAACCCCACTACATCACCCGGGAAAGCATCATTCATGACCTCTTTTGATTGTGCCAAGAACAAGTACGGGTTAGCAAACTTAAACTGCTTTTCCAACCTTACATGTTTGTAATTCTTATTGCGTTCAAATTTGCCCGAACAAACCCTTAAAAAGGCAATTCTATCTCTATGTTTGGGATCTAAATTGGCGTGAATTTTGAAAATAAAACCTGAAAATTTATTCTCATTTGGCGCAACTTCTCTGAGGGATGTTGGGCGCGGTAATGGATTTGGCGCGATGTCTACAAATGTATCTAGCAACTCCTGAATACCAAAGTTATTGAGAGCGGAACCAAAGAAAACCGGAGCAATTTGCGCATCTAGGTAATAATCCATATCCAAATCTCCATAAACACCTTCAATCAGTTCTACATCTTCACGCAATTTGCTAACATCTTTTGTATTTAAAATCTCATCTAATTGAGAATCATTCACCCCATCAATTTTAATCATGTCGTCGGCTTTTTTTGTTTTGTTGCTTTCAAACAAATTCAACGATTGATTGTGCAACAAATAAACGCCTTTAAAATCTCGACCTCCATTGATTGGCCAACTTAGAGGATGAACCCCAATGTTCAATTTTTCCTCAAGTTCATCCAACAAATCAAACGGATCTTTACCATCACGGTCCATCTTGTTGATGAACACAATAACGGGGGTCTTTCTCATGCGACAAACTTCCATCAATCTTTCCGTTTGTTCCTCAACCCCTTTCACGCAGTCAATCACCAAAATTACGCTATCAACAGCAGTAAGAGTTCTGTAGGTATCTTCGGCAAAATCTTTGTGACCCGGGGTATCCAAAATATTGACCCACTTTTCTTTGTACGGGAATGTCATTACTGAAGTAGCAACGGATATACCCCTTTGCTTTTCAATTTCCATAAAATCGGAAGCAGCTGTTTTCGTGATTTTATTCGACTTTACGGCACCCGCAGTTTGAATTTGTCCCCCAAAAAGGAGAAACTTCTCTGTTAATGTGGTTTTACCGGCATCTGGATGCGAAATAATGGCGAATGTTTTTCTCTTGGCAATTTCCGATTCGTACATAAGAA
>CAZBMF010000173.1:0-2933 GCA_964492925.1 uncultured Rhizobium sp.
TAGGCATCACCCATGTTCACACTGTTGTTTCGGATAGATTTCACCTCGGTACCCACCAATTGAATTCCAGCTTCATATTTTTCTTCAATATGAAAATTAAACCCAGCACGTTTGTTGAGAATTTCTATTTTTTTTACCCCTTTAGCCATTTTTCACAGATTGAATCAATCGTTCTACTTTTTCTTTTTTCAAGATTTTCTGTCCTTGTTCTCCTTCAGCAATCAACCTCTCGCCCACTTTTGCTTGAAAATCACAATCTATTCGATGTCCCTCAATAAATTTAACAGTTGCAATAAACGTAACTGTATCATTCAGGAATGCAGGGGAAACGTGTCTAATATTTAAAAACGTTCCGATTCCTTCTTCATCATCTTCTTTCATTTGAAGGACAAATTGCCTGCAGGCCCATTCGGCTTCACGGCCAAGTGCAAACGTTGAAAAGAATGGGTGAACATTTTCTTCCTTGAAACTGGCCAAATCCGCTTCTACAACGTGGTGTTCAAGTTGCAATTGATCCCCAACTTTGAAGATAGACTTCATTAAATTTGTTCTAATATTTCTTTGGTAGATATTTCCATGTGCGAAGCATCAAGGATACATTCTTTATTTTTCACCAAAACAATTTGGGGGGATTCATGGTACACGGAAAGTTTTTCTGCGATAGCATTGGAAACGTCCCTGTGTGCAATTAAATCCAAATAATAAAAATCTGCAGAGGCATAAAAATCATCTGGCAAACTTTTCAATCGGTTCAATGCCATAGAACTAATTGAACATCTGGTTGAATGTTTAAATAGCAATATAGGTTTTTCAACCGATGAATTGATTGCATCGGTTAGTTGTTCAATGGAAGTGAGCGTTTTCCATTTTGCATCCATGACGTTCGTTTAACGTGTTTTGAATGTTTTAGCCCCCATTGAAGGACACTGATTTTTGCGAGAAGATCCGCAAGAAGTAATAAAAAGAGTGGCAATTCCAACGAGTACGATTAACTTTGCAATTTTCATGTTGTCTAATATTTACTGCAAATTAAACAAATTTGACGCCAAAACAGAAGGGGTATCAGAAATTAATGCAAAATTAATCGTTGAAAACCATCAAAATTTGGCTCAAATGCAAAAAAAATACGGGGAATTTTTTGCAGTTGCCGTTTTGCAACATGAATTACAGAAAAAAGCCATAAAAAAAATACCCAGTTGGATTGCCGCTGGTTGTATTTTAGACAGAAGGGCTTACGAGCAATGTACATCTGAGGAAGTAGCCATTTGGAAGGCCCATTTTTTCAAGTGTAAACGTTTATTAAGCCTTACAGGTGGAATGGGCGTAGACGATTGGGCTTGGGCAAAAACCGGCTGCGATGTAACCTCTGTAGACAATAATGAGCAGCTCAATTGTTTGGTGAAATTTAACTTTTCCAAATTAGGAATAGAAATAGACCGACAAACAAACACAGCTGAAAACTACATAGAATCTCATGAATTGAATCAATTTGATTTAATTTACATAGATCCCGACCGCCGAGAAGGAAATGCACGCATTGTAAGTAAAGTAAATCAATACAGTCCCAATATTTTCGGCATCATTGAACAATTCCCCAACAATGCATTTTTGATAAAATTGAGTCCGATGGTAGATTCAGATTTCCTGACTCAATCAATTTCACGTGCTATGTGCTTTTATTCAATTGTTCACCAGAATGAAGTTAAGGAATTACTGGTGTATGTGGCACCAAGCGCAGTGAATGTCCCTCAAAAGAAAGAAATGGTTCATATTGAAGATGGCCAATATTTTTACTACAGTGAGTTCGAAGCGGCCAAAAAGACAGAAGAATGGTTAATTTTTGAACCGAATGCCGGATTATTCAATTTAAAATTAAACAGGGAGTTAACGTTAGATTCGGGTACAGTTTCGTTAAATACACAGCGTACGTTTTTCATGACTAAAACTGTATATCCCAAAGAGATGGGGCGTTTATTTCGTCAGATTTCTGGACCAGAGTTAACGGGTGGTTTAAACAAACTTGCAAAAATGCTCAAGGAGGAATATGGAATTACGGAAGCCAGCATCACTGCACGTGAATGCAAAATGGGAACTGAGGAAATTCGAAAGACACTAAAATTGAGAGAAAGTGATCAAAATTATTTGATTATTACCAGAGATGAATCTGGTTTCAAGGCTTGGCTTTGCCAAAAATTTGAATATTGATTAGCCTTTTACCCTCGAAACATAATCTTCTAGTGCAGCCACCATACTTGGAATTCCTGGCGCTGGTGCAGAGATATCGAGAATTAAGTTGTGTTCTGAAATGGCGGACTGAGTACTGGCACCAAAACCTGCAATTCTTGTTTTATTTTGAACAAAATCGGGGAAGTTATCGTAAAGACTTTTAATATCGGCAGGACTAAAGAACACCAAAATATCGTAGAATACTTCTTTCAAATCGCTCAAATCAGAACTCACGGTTCTGTAGATGATACATTCTGTAAAGTCGAATCCATTTTCATTGAAATAATCTGGTATGCTTGGTTTTCTGATGTCAGAGCAAGGGAACAAGAATTTTTCTTTTTTGTGATTTTTGAACAATGTTAAAAAATCTTTTTCGTTTCCTTTGGATGTAAACATTTTACGTTTTCGGGGAACGATATATTTTTGAACGTAGTTAGAAACATTTTCGTTGATAGAAAAATATTTTGTTTCCACTGACATTTCAATTTTCATTTCATTAGCCAAAGAGAAAAAATAATCGACAGCATTTTTAGAATTAAAAATAACTGCGGTAAAATCAGAAAAATTAATTTTCTGTTTTCTAATTTCCTTGGGGGTAAGTGGCTCTATATGAATAAACGCGCGGAAATCAATGGTGAGTTTATGCTTTTTAGAAAACTCTTAATATACATTTTTCCCGGGATCTGCCGGTGGTTGAGTAATTAAGA
>CAZBMF010000174.1:0-2886 GCA_964492925.1 uncultured Rhizobium sp.
CTATGCATCTATTGGCGGAATTCTTCTAAACGCCGGTGCCTATACCCAAACTGGCATTGCCATTGCCGACACCCTAAAAAGCATAAAAAAAAAGGTCATTTTGGTGCATTTGAGCAACGTGTATGCCCGTGAATCTGAGCGTCATACAGACCTTTTGCTGGCCAATGCCGATGGCTGTATACTTGGAATGGGGAAACAGGGGTATTTTGCGGCAACCTACAGTATTGTGGGTTTATAGGCTTATGGGCTTATAGGCTTATTGGATTATAGGCTTATGGGCTTATAGGTTTATGGGATTATAGGTTTATGGGATTATAGGCTTATTGGTGAAAAATAAACGTATCAACAAAGAATATCGGTCTGAATTCAAATGAATGATTTTGATTTTGTAATTAGTTTGTAAATAGTTCAACTTCCCATAAGCTAATAAGCCTATAAGCTATTTAACAACCATAATTTCCGTATATTTGCACCATGAAATTTGGTGTGGTAATTTTTCCTGGTTCTAACTGTGATCAAGATCTTATTGATGTATTGAGCAATTATTCCAACGAACCAGTTGAGAAGCTTTGGCATAAATCAAACGATTTAATGGGTTGTACCCATATCTTTATTCCAGGTGGATTTAGCTATGGCGATTACCTCAGATCTGGCGCCATTGCCAAACTTTCTCCCATCATGGACGCTGTTTCTAAACATGCTGCCAATGGTGGTTTTGTAATGGGAATTTGTAACGGTTTCCAAATTTTGACCGAGAGCGGACTGTTGCCGGGCGCTTTACTCCGCAATACCAACATCAAGTTTAACTGTAAAAATGTGTTCTTGAAGCCTGGTACTACCAACTCTCAAGTTACCAATAAACTTGCAGACAATCAAGTGATTGAAGTGCCTATCGCCCATGGCGAAGGAAGATTCTATTGCGATGATGCTACCTTGCAAGAAATTGAAAACAATCAACAAGTGATTTTCCGTTATTGCGATGCCGATGGCAACATCACCCCAGAATCTAATCCCAATGGTTCTATCAATAACATCGCGGGTATCACCAACGCCGGTAGAAACGTTTACGGCATGATGCCACATCCAGAGCGCTGCGCAGCCGATTACCTGTTGAATTCCGACGGTAAATTGGTGTTTGAAGCGTTATAGGCTCATAGGATTATTGGCTTATGGGATTATTGGCTTATGGGCTTATAGGATTATGGGATTATGTACCGATAGATATCGGGATTAAGGTTTAAAACGATCACAATCAGAACTTTAAACTCTAATCTCTAAACTCTAAATTAACAATAATGGAAAGTTTCATTCGAAAGTCGCTCACGTACATTATAATTCTGCTTTTATTGACGGGTGGAATTACTGCGGTTTTGTTGAAACTTTATCCAGAGGTATTTTTGAGTAGTCGGGTGGAATATGTAATGTGGAACAAGCAGTTACAAAGGATTCACAACACCAAAAACAAGCAACATTTGAATGCCATCATTGGAGATAGTAGGGCAATGGCAGCTATCAATCCGAGGGATTTATCTCCAAATTATCAGAATTTTTCTCTTGGAGGGACGTCCTTTTACGAGGGATATATCACCCTCAGAACCCTTCTTAAAACCAACAAAATCGACACGCTTATTTTGTGCTATGCGCCTGTTCATTTTGAAAAAAATGGAGGGAATTTGCTTCAACGCACCATGGTGTTTCGGTACTCTGAATGGAATGATATTGAGCAACTTGGCGAAATTGAAAATCGTTTCAATGCCAACATTGAAACCAAGGAAAATCAAGATGAGCAACCACTTTCAACCGCTGATAGATACCTGCATTTTTACCATGAACCTTTTACTTTTCGTGGAACAATGATTGGTCAGTATCAGAAGAATTGGGACGCTTCTCCCATTGAAGCTCAGGTAATCAAGGAATTGGATCAAAATTTGGGACAAGCTTTTTACGGGAGAAATACATCGATGTTCGGCGTTGCCGAAGAAGCCAGAGAATTGAATTTTAAGCCGAATCCTGTTATTGATTACTATTTTAACGAGATCATGGAATTGGTTAAAAAGCACCATATTGCCTGCCACATTGTTACGCCGCCGATGAGTAAAAACACCTTTAAATTTGCTAAAAAGGCTTATTTTAGGGCTTATTTGGGACATTTACTGCGCATCCAAACAAGATATTCCTTTGCACATGTTGATACATCGCTGCACGTTTATAGTCCCTTCCACTTTGGCGACGCAAGCCATGTGAATGTGTTGGGAGGGAAAAGGTTTATTTCAGAGCTTATAGGATTATAGGATTATAGGATTATGGGATTATAGGATTATAGGATTATGGGATTATAGGATTATGGGCTTATGGGCTTATGGGATTATAGGTAAATAGGGTTGTTATTAAAAAAATATTGGTTTGCATTCATTTAAACTTTTATTAATTTAAGAAAAAGTATTTTAATTGTTCAAGCACGTATAAACCAATAAACCAATAAACCAATAAACCAATAAGCTAATAAGCTAATAAATCAATAAGCCAATAAACCAAAAAGCTAATTTCGTAAAAAATGCAAATCATAAATTCAGATTTTTTCAAATTTAAATAGGGACTCACAATTGAATATTGTTACAATTGTATGAATCAAATAAAAATATATTCTTATCAAAAACTTGATGTTTGGAAAAATTCAGAAAAACTGAACAGTAAAATATTCAATTGTGCGGCCAACTTTCCCAAACACCAAGAATACATTTTAAAATCACAGATTTTGAGGTCGAGTTTATCAATCTGCGCAAATATTGCTGAAGGCTCAGGGCGATCAAAAGGAAAAGATCAAGGACACTTCATGCGTATTGCCTTTTCCAGTCTTATGGAAACCGAATGTCACTTACTAATAGC
>CAZBMF010000175.1:0-2783 GCA_964492925.1 uncultured Rhizobium sp.
CTTTATCTATTTGACCATCATAAACTTTATTGAATTCTGTATTTATTTCAGTTACAGAAAATGATTCATTGTAAATCATTTTATCTAAAATAAAAGTATCAGCAAGTCGCTTTCCATTATTCACCTCTCTGTTGTATTCTCTCAGAATTGCTTTTTCAGATTCAGAAAGTTGACCAACTAGATAAGTCTCTTGACTTTCCAAAAACTCGAAATACGATTTTGAGGTTTTATCCATCACATAAGCGTATGGATCCCGGGCATCAGACTTTACAAAATCCATCATCATTGGAATACGCCCATGCTTGTACTTCATGAGTTTATAATCTTGAATCAACTCCTTTCGGTGTTGAAAATTGCTTTTATCAATTGATTCAAAAATCCTTTCACGGGCAATTTGGTCAAAATTAATGGTAGAGACACCTGGTAAAGATTCACTGCCTGTTAAGACTAATTTACGAAGGGTATCTTTGTTATAAGAATTTTCTCCATACAGGGCAATTGGAATTAAAAAATTATTTGAATAATTGCCAATAAAATCGATGATCGTGAGATATTCTTTTCCTTCAATTTTACGCAGTCCTCTACCCATTTGTTGCACAAATACAATAGCGGATTGTGTAGGTCTTAACATCACAACTTGATTGATTTTAGGAATGTCAACACCTTCGTTGAAAATATCTATGGTAAAAATATAATCAATCTTATCTTCTAAATCCTCAGTTTCTAAACGTCTAATTGCTTCCGTTCTTTCTTTATCTGAACTTGATCCAGTCAAAAAAACAGATTTATATCCATTTTCATTAAACTTCCGCACAAGATATTCTGTTTCTTTTTCTTGTTTTGGAGGACAAAATACTAGTCCGCGGATTTCACCATTGTCGCAATTGTACAGATTAATTTTTTCAAGAATATGATGAACCCGCTGTTCTGATGTGATTAAATTAAAATCTGCTGTATCTGTAACAACATGACCATCAATTTCCAATTCACTGACTCCATAATAATGAAATGGTGTCAACATTTTCTCTTCCATTGCTTTATGGAGTCTTATTTCATAAGCAATGTTGTAGTCAAATAGTTTAAACACATCAAAATTGTCGGTTCTTTCTGGAGTTGCAGTCATCCCCAATAAAAAATCAGGCTGAAAATATTCAAGTATTTTCTGATAACTAGAAGCACCAGAACGGTGAGCTTCATCGATTACAATGTAATCAAAATGGTTTCTTGAGAATTTTTGCAAATGCTCATCAATTCCTAATGTTTGAATTGTACAAAAAATGTAATCGGCATCAAAATTTTTCTCTTCCCCGGAATAATAACCAAAAGTAACTTTTTGATCGGAAACAAGGGTCTTGAATGTCTCCATTGCGGCATCGGCAATTGTTTTTCGGTGCACCACAAATAGAAATTTTCGCGGTTTCACTTTTAATACATCAAAAGCCGATAGAAATGTTTTTCCTGTTCCAGTAGCAGATATTAGCAATGCTTTATTTTGTCCATTTTCTCTTAATTTAGCAATATTATCGAGAGCCTCAAGTTGCATTTTATTAGGCTCAACTTTTCGATATTTTGCAAAAGAATGTTGAACTATTTTTTGCTGATTTGCGTTAACAGATCTTGTTATTTCATATAAAGATTGATATTCTTTAATAAAATCTGAATCTATTGGAATAGAACGTTGAAATTGAATTTCAAATTCATTTAAAAAATTGTGAACGATACTACTTTCAGGCTTTGCCGAAATTTTTAAATTCCATTCTGAATTTTCGCTTAAAGCGTACTGCGTTAAATTACTACTTCCAATGATAACCGTGTAATGTTGTTTATTTCTAAACAAATATCCCTTAGAATGTAAATTAATATCGGTGGCAATTCTGACATCAATATTATCAAATTTAAGCAATTCCTTGAGTGCAAGAGGTTGGGTAAAATTGAGGTATTGAGAAACAATAATTTTCCCTTTAATTTTTCTTTCCTTTAAATAAATCAATTGTTCTTTGATGGAAGCTAAACCACTGGTTGTAACAAAAGCCACCGAAAACCAAAACTCTTCACATACCTCTAATTCATGTTTTAATGTTGTAAGTACTTTTTTCTGAGTTTGCCTATCATTGACAAGAATTTGTGGTGAGGTTGAATATTGTTGTCCTTTTTTACGATCTATAAAACCGTAAATCAAACTTTTGTTAAATTCATCCGCATCAAACAACATTACTTCGTTTTTAATTTTTCAACTATAGGCAAATCAGCGGCCGCCCAATCTAACCCTTCTAGGTTGTTTGTAGCTCTCCATTCTAACCCAATATGTTCTGTTAATTCAATATCACGACTAGAAACTTCACAAACATAAGCATGCATCAATAATATAAAATCGGGATACTCGTGGTCCACTGTCATTAATTTGAAAGGATTTGAAATTTTAACATTCAATTCTTCTTTCAATTCTCTTTTCAATGCAGAAACTTGATCTTCACCATCTTCAATTTTCCCTCCAGGAAATTCGAATTTCTTTGAAATATATTCATATTTATTGGCACCTCTTTGCACGCATAAAATTTCTTCATTGTGCACAATTACAGCAGCCACTACTTCAACCAATTTCTTCATTCAAACAAAGATATTGATCACATTTTGAAATTCCAGGAAGTGGTAAATAATAAAAACTGTTAATTTCACTTCAACAAAATTCGTAGTCTAATTTTCAAAACATTCATAGTTTTTTTTTAAACGTTTATTCATTCAACCCTATCCCCACTTCACTCCCCCCTCAACCTTCTCAATTC
>CAZBMF010000176.1:0-2777 GCA_964492925.1 uncultured Rhizobium sp.
GGTAAAATCACCCACTTGGCAATTGGCAAGGGTATATATATATACCTTGCCATTTGCCAACCTAGATATGATTTTAGAAAATGCCTGTTTGCTGGGGGATGCGGCGGATTTTGTGTGGCGTTTCAAATTATGAGTATTTACACCTCGAAATCCGAAGAAATTCGGAATTTCCGAATTTGTGTATTGAACTCTTTAGTCTGATTCCAATGTTCATTTGTTCAAATGTTCACTGTTCATCGGGTACTGGGCTGAACAGTGGATTTTGTCAAATTGGAAAAAACCAGTTCATCTATTTGATTTGCCTCTAATTATGGGGGCAACTTAAATCCTGCTCAGCGGGATCTATTTATCCTATTATTCCATTTGGTATAACTTGAAGAGTTTTCTTTGATTTTTTACCAAAAAAGTCACCAAGATGTGAAAATATCACTAGATTTGCATCAAAATCAAATAAAATCATGCTTATCAGATTTACAGTAGAGAATTTTCTGTCATTCAAAGAAAGACAAAGATTTTCAATGATTCCGGGGAAAGGAACACTAAAGTCACATCATAAATCTAAATCAATCAAGGGTGTGTCTACACTGAAGACTGGGATTATATATGGTGCCAATGCCTCTGGTAAATCAAATTTAATCAAAGCTATTGATTTCGGAAAAAAACTTGTGTTAAGCGGTACCAAGGCGGACCAATTAATAACTACTGATTTTTTTAAATTAGATAAATCATACAATTCTAAGCCAGCCTATTTTGATTTTGAAATTCAACATAATGGGAAAAACTATGCTTATGGGTTCCTTTTTGATGCAAAAGAGATAAAAGAAGAGTGGTTGTATGAAATTTCAAAAAAAGGCGAAATTCAAATTTTCAGTAGGAATAACAGTAATGTTTATAACATTGATTCGCTTTTAAAGAGGAATGCAACAAAAAGTGAACATCAATTTTTAGAATTTGTAACAAAGAGCACACCGCGAAATCAATTGTTCATCACACAAATTAGAAATACTAACACTGCTGACAATTTATCTTACGTTACACCTTTTTTGGATGTCATAGATTGGTTTCAAAATGCCTTGACGATTGTTTATCCGAATTCAAAGAATGTTGGTAAAACATTTGAAATACTCAAAAATCAAGATCTAAAGCAAATATTTGATAGTTTTTTGGCATATTGCGATACGGGCATTGATGGTGTTGAGTTTGAAAATATTGATTTGAATAAGGTGGATATCCTGCCTCAAATTATTGAAGATATTAGGACACAATTGTTATCTAAAAATACAGAGAAGACGGCGGCATTTGTTTCAAATCCATCTTTAGATAAATATTTCATAGTGAGTATTGATGAATCAGGCAATTTATTATCAAAAATACTACGGTCTAAACACAAAGTTGATGGTGGAGATTATGTTCTTTTCGATATTAAGGATGAATCAGATGGGACCAGAAGGATAATGGATTTCATTCCTTTGATTGTTGATTTTTTAAAAGGGGGTAATGTATTCATCGTAGATGAAATTGAGCGAAGCCTTCATCCAAATTTGGTAAGGGATATATTTGATTTTATTTTAGATAATTGTCATAATATAGACAGCCAACTTATTGCAAGTAGCCATGAAGCAACTTTACTAAATCAAAATTTGATTAGGAAAGATGAAGTTTGGTTTGCAGTTAAGGCAAAAGATGGTGCTTCTAAATTGCATTCTCTTGAAGAGTATTCGGTTAGATTTGATAAAGATATAATGAAAGATTACTTATTGGGAAGATATCGTGGTGTGCCAAAAATTGGAGATCGATCACTAATAAATCAATTGGTTTTAAATAATTAGAGAATGCCAAGAGAGTCTTTACCATTAGTTAGGGAAGGTGGCTTTAAGGAAGCTGAAAAACTCTTTATTTTAGCATATGAGGGTGAAAAAACCGAGCCATATTATTTTAATGGACTCAGAGGTTCTGATTTGTTTAATGACTCTGGCATTATTGAAATTATTTCTTTAGTTAGATCACATAGAAGTGGAACAGATCCATTTAGTGTTAAATCACTATTAAAGGATGCAAAAAGCACTTTTCGTTTTAAATCAACTGATGAGTTTTGGTTGGTTGTGGATAGAGATCATTGGGAAACTAAGCACAAACATAGTTTTGATCAAATAATTAGTGAATGTGAGATTGAGGGAAATTTCTTTATGGCTTTGAGTAATCCATGTTTTGAGATATGGATAATCCTACATTTTGTAGATCCATCGAGCTGGACTAATGAACAAATGGCAATGATTTACGAGAATCAAAAAAGTGGTGGGAAGAACTACTTGAGTAAATATATTTCAACTGTATTAGGAAAGGGTTATAGTAAAACTCCACCTATTTTGGATATGTTGCCATTCACGCAATTAGCAATTGACAGGGCGAAAATGATTGATAAATTTGACAAATATCCGAAAGAAGTTGGAACTCACATCTACAAATTAGTGGAGAAGTTAATTAAATAGCGATTATAAAGTCATTGCTGTTTCTGCCTTCATTGACCTAATTTTCTCTCACTTGAACAGGGTAATTTGACCTGGTAATAATATTCAATTGAGTCCCTGTTGAACTTCCAAAATAACACATTAAACTTGCCTCTGAATTGGAATGCAGTTGTCTGTATGGCGAAGAGGTTTAATTTTATCTTCGATTAAAGATTTGGTGTGGATTTAGATTGTTTATTTTCATTATCTTCGCCAAACCTAAAGAAACTCAATCTAGACAATCAAGCCCCCTTTTTGGCTGCTTGGTTT
>CAZBMF010000177.1:0-2682 GCA_964492925.1 uncultured Rhizobium sp.
TAAACTGACGAACGGGAAACTGTTCCGGGGGTTCGAATCCCCCTCTCACCGCAAACAAAATGGAAAACCCGGCTTGCCGGGTTTTTTTATTTATATGCAGCGCCAAGCTCCGCTTGATCGCTGTCAAATAAATAAAAAAACAAAATCCGCGGAGCGGATTGGTTTTCCATTTTGTTTAAGCCACCCTAAACAGGGATCACGAGCGTAGCGAGTAGTCCCTTCAGCGCCAAGCTCCGCCAAATTAATTTGAAGATTTTTTGTCATTTTTCACTTCTTTTTGTAAATTGGTAGTTTCGTACAGATCAACCAAATGTTAAATCCCATCCTACTTAAATTAGAAGAAATTGCAGACTTTATCATCCACATTCAAGAAGAGGAATTTCCTATTCAAAATGTTCCCAACCTAGCAGAAACCGCTGCTCAGTTTAGGATGGACCCTCTGAGTATGTCGATCATTGCATTAATTGCCGCATCGGATCCAACTTTGGGAGATTTAAACGATGTGTTTTTCACCACACATCTTAAAAAATTTACCGAAAAAAGAAGAACTCCGGTAACATCGGCACTTCAAAAGTTGGAACAATCTAATTTGGTCTACTTACATCCAAACGATCGTTACCAGTTTAAGCGAAAATTGCAAAGAATTATTCAATCAGGCAATTGGGAATTGTTGAAAGATTTGGTTCCACATGGTGTTGTTCCATTCTTGAAAAATTTCATTGAAACCACTAATTCTGAAGAAGTTGAAATTTATCCCCGCTTTCAAATGATGCGATCATTGGATGCACCGGATAATTTGTTTCTTGAAGAAAATGAACACTTGGCAATGGTCAAATATTACAATAGCCACTTGATCAATTTTGATCATGATGAAATTGCACAGCAACTTTTTTTCATGATAATAGCCCGGAAAGTACTGTATTTTGATACCACAGATTACTATCAAGCACTGAATGGAATTCGACGAGAGGACGTGAAAAATTTCCTGAACCATTACATAATAAATGAGTTATGGGACCCACTTCAAAAGGGATATTTTCAGTTTGAGGGATCAGACCTGGTGAACGAACATATTACCATAGAAATGACGGATTTGGGCGTAGAGCATTTGTTGCCTGAATTGGATCCTTTGATGGCCGAAAAGTTACTTGATTCCACAACGGTCACTGTCCCTCATTTAAAACCAGAAAAAATTAAAGATGTAAAATTAATTTTCGACAAAGAGGCTCAACAACTGTTACATCCTGTTAAACGTTTGATGGAATTGGATATTCGAGAGAAAATCAATCAGAAACTTGGTGGATACAAAACGGGAGTTTCAGTTATTCTTTATGGAGCTCCGGGTACTGGTAAAACCGAATTTTGTTTGCAATTGGCCAAAGAATTTGACATGCCGATTTTTCAAGTAAACGTTGCTGAAATTCAAAATAAATGGGTGGGTGAAAGCGAGAAGAATATTTACAGAATGTTTCGACAATATAATTTGTTGAAAAAACAAACGAAAAAAGAGTGTATTCTTTTGTTTAATGAGGCAGATGCTTTGCTTGGGAAAAGGGTTTCAGTGAATTCTAGTGTAGACAATATGGAAAATTCGTTAAAGAATATTTTCTTGGAAAAAATGGAAAATTTTGAAGGGATATTGTTTGCAACTTCCAATTTAACTGGGAATTTAGATCCTGCTTTTGAACGCAGATTTTTATACAAAGTATTTTTGAAAAAGCCTTCAAAAGAAACGGCGGCCAAAATTTGGTGTACGTTGTTCAAAGGACTGCCGTTGGATGAGGCCAAGATTTTAAGCCAAGAATTTGATTTTAGTCCGGCTGAAATTTCCAACATCAAGAAAAAATACGAGATTGATAAAATTTTGGGTTCAAAACTTAAACGTTTAACGCACATTCAATCATTGTGCAGAAATGAGAGAATTTTGGATCAAAAGTCACAATCAGGAAAATCGTTGGGGTTTTAGTTTGATTTGGCTGTTTTTAGGATTCTGAAAATAGGGTTTCACGGTTAAACGTTTTCACTATTTATTTACTCACCCTTTATAGGGGTGAGGTAAGTAAATAAATAGTAAAACATGAAAAAAACACTTGTAATTCATCCCAACGATCCAACAACAGACTTTCTAAAAATTATTTATGAAAATCGCGGATTTTCCGAAATTCACTGTGATTTCGAACCAAACAAATTAAGGGCGCTAATCCAAGACCATGACCGAATTATACTCTTAGGACATGGTTTTCATCACGGTTTATTAAATGGGAATAACACGATTGTCGATAAAACTTTTGTTTCCTTGTTGAAGGAAAAAGAGTTAGTTGGCATTTGGTGCTTTGCCAAAACATTTTTCGAATTACACGGTTTAGCTGGATTCCATACCGATATGTTCATTTCGGAGAAACCCGAAGCAATGCTGATGGGTGTAAATGCCACCGAGCAAGAAATCGAGCAATCGAATTTTGCCTTTTCAAAGGCTGTTCGAAATAGTTTATTTCACCCTGAATGTTTTGAACGAATTAAGAAATCTTATGGCAAATTAACATCAGCTGTTGTGAGATACAATTTAGTGAGATTGAATTTTAGGAATCCAGGTGATCCGAAAATACAACACAATCACATCGATTATGGAAGTTTGCTAAAAGAAATGATTGAAAATTTTAAATAGTAAAAAGCCCGCATGCG
>CAZBMF010000178.1:0-2628 GCA_964492925.1 uncultured Rhizobium sp.
TTTTACTCTGGGAAATTGCCTATTCAGAAGTATATTTCACCAATGTTTTATGGCCTGATTTTACAAAACAGCATTTCCTTGATGCTGTTTTGGATTATCAAAGCAGAGAAAGACGTTTTGGAAAAACTACAGAGCAGATTGCAAAATAATTCATGAGGAAACTGATTTTTATTGTCGTTTTATGTCTAACAAGCTTGGCTAATGCCCAACTAAACGATAGTGCCTATAAGAGCGCACAAAGCATTGATTATAATTTCGTTGAACCTGCTACCTATAAAATTAAAAACATTATTGTTACTGAAGTTTCAGGAAAAACCGTTCAAAAAGCTATGGTTGTTCTGTATTCAGGTTTGTCAATTGGACAAGAAATTAAAGTTCCTGGTAATGATATTCCAAAAGCCATTGAGAACATTTGGAAGCAAGACTACTTTAGTGATATTCAAGTATATTTTTTACCGGGCATTAACAATAATGTAACCATTCAATTTGTGGTTCAAGAACAACCAAGATTAAATGGTCACCGCTTTTTAAACGTTTCGAATTCTCAAGCTAAAACGTTAAAAGAGGAAATTGGTTTAACACGTGGTATTTATATTACCCCCAATTTGGTAAATCGTGCAATCCAAAAAATAGAAAAATATTATCAGGAAAAAGGATTTTATAATGTTCAGGTTTCAGTGAAGCGCCCACAAGCTCTTAATAAAGAGGGTAAACCCATGCCTGGTTTTGAAAACTTTGATTTTATTGTCAATAAAGGTCCCAAAGTGAAAGTTCGCGACTTTGTGTTTACTGGAAATTCTGCATTAGATGAAAAAGAGTTGCGTGCGGCGATTAAGAAAATCAAGCGTACACGATTAAAATGGAACATTTTCGCAAGTTCTAAATATACTGAGTCCCAATTTGAAGAGGAAAAATCAAACATTATCCAAAAGTATCATGCAAAAGGATACCGTGATGCCAGAATCATTGCCGACAGCGTTACAATGTATGGCGACAATCGATTGTTGGTTCATGTGAACTTGGTTGAAGGTAATCTTTACAGATTCCGTTCTATTGTATGGAAAGGAAATGTAAAATACAGAACTTCACTTCTAGATACACTCATAGGAATTAAAAAAGGTGATATTTTCAACCAATCCCTATTGGATGAAAGATTGTTCAGCAATCCTGGTGGTTTTGATATCCAAAGTTTGTATATGGATGCTGGTTACTTGTTCTTCAACATGATGCCAGTGGAGGTGGGGGTTGTTAACGACAGTATTGATCTTGAAGTGAGAATTACCGAAGGTCCGCAAGCCGTAATTGGAAGGGTTTCTTGGGTTGGTAATACCAAAACTTCCGATAAAGTAATTTTACGAGAACTTAGAACTAAGCCAGGGAATACATTTTCAAGAACCGATATTCAGCGAACCATGCGTGACTTGGCTGCCATTGGTTTGTTTGATCCAGAGCAATTGAATGTAAATCCCAAACCAAATGCTTCTGATGGGACTGTAGACATTGAATATAAATTGGTTGAAAAACCATCAGACCAAATTGAACTTAGCGGTGGTTGGGGAGGTAATGGTTACAGTACAACGCCTACATTAATTGGTACTGCGGGTATTGTATTGAACAACTTTAGTGCACGCAAATTGTTTCACCCTAAGTTATGGAATCCAGTTCCAACTGGAGATGGACAAAAATTATCATTGAGAGCACAATCTAATGGTGCCAATTACCAAGGATATACTTTTTCATTCACTGAACCTTGGTTGGGTGGAAATAAGCCAAATTCGTTGTCGGTTTCGGTATTCCATACAGTAAATAGCTTTGACTACCGTCAATCTGACGATCCTTTAAAAAAGGCGTTTTATAATACAGGTATCAATGTGAGTATGGGTAAACGTTTAAAATGGCCAGATGACTTCTTTAATATTCAGTACTTGGTGAGTTTTCAGCGCTATAGAATGCAAAACATGGATGGTGCTTATTATGGGTTCCCAACGGGATTCCAAGGAATTTCGTATAACCCGTCATTCCAGGTTACCATTGCCCGTAGCTCTGTAAGTGATCCAATTTACCCTACTTCTGGTAGCAATATTACCACTTCTGTGCAAGCAACTCCTCCGTTGAGTTACATCATTAAAAAGGATTATGCCAACATGCCATTAACTGAAAAATTCAAATGGGCAGAATTTTACAAATTTAAATTTGATGCGGAATGGTACACTCCAATTTACAAGAAATTGGTGTTGATGGCCAAAACCAGATTTGGTTTCTTGGGATATTATAACCCAGTAATTGGCCCTACTTTCTTCGAAAGATTCCAAGTAGGTGGTGCCGGTATTTTTGGATTTAACATTGCAGCTACTGAAATTATTTCTCAAAGAGGTTACGACAATTACACCATTTCACAAACCGCTATGGGTGGCTCTGCAGGTGCGCCAATTTTCAATAAATTTACCATGGAGTTACGACAAGCCATCACAACCGGACAAACGGCCACCGTTTATGGTTTAGCGTTTATTGAAGCGGGTGATGCGTGGTCAGACATTAGCAAATATAATCCTTTCCAACTTAAAAGAGCTGCCGGTGTAGGGGTGAGGTTGTTTATGCCAATGTTTGGATTGATAGGTTTAGATTACG
>CAZBMF010000179.1:0-2592 GCA_964492925.1 uncultured Rhizobium sp.
GTAGAAAAAAGGTTCTGAAATTAGCCAAAGGTAATTTCGGAAGAAGAAAAAATGTTTGGACCGTTGCGAAAAACACGGTTGAAAAAGGTTTAACGTATGCATACCGTGACCGTAGAGCTAAGAAACGTGAGTTTCGTTCTCTTTGGATCATGCGTATCAATGCTGCTTGCCGTATGAATGGAGTTTCTTACTCTAAATTCATGGGTAAATTGAACAGCAGTGCTCTTGAAATCAACCGTAAAGTTTTGGCTGATTTAGCGATGCACGATGAAGCAGCGTTCAAAGCAATCTTTGATCAAATCATGAAGGGTTAATTCCCCTTTATACCAAGAAAAAGCCCTGAATTTTCAGGGCTTTTTTTATTTCATTTTTGGCAAACCTTTTGCATATATATTAAGTCTATGAAGAATATGAAATATCTCGTCATTTGCGCATTATTTGCTCTTCAAACACATTTGCTTGATGCCCAATTAGATACTGCTAACAAGCAGAAATACATTCTTGAGAATGACATACTAAGTCACCAAAAAATTGTTTTCCAGAGAATCCAACAACAATACTTAACCAATGAAAATCAATATGTTCTGGACTTGAAAATCGATACATCGTATTTGATTTTAACCCAAAATAAACAAAACAAAATGGAATATACCGCCAGCTATTTTGCCAATGATCTCGGTACAAAACCATTCCTAAAAGGAAATGAAATTGAGAAAATGTCCCTTGTTTTGAAATTTAATAAACAAGGGAAAATAGTTCAATTGGTAAATTGGAAGCTATTTAGAGATGAATTTCTAAAAGGGATTTCCAATCAAGTGAGGGCCAATTTAATGACAAGTTCCGATTTTGAATTCAATAAAAATAGATTAAATAACGAAGCCGTTGTTCGAAGGATGGCCATGGAAGATATCGGATACCTTTTTGCTTTAAATGGAGATACATTCACGGAAGATATTGAATATTTGCGTGTAAAAGCCGTTCGGAGTCCATTTACATCTCAAGATTTTCAGATTTTGGGTTCGTTGAAGTTTTCAAAACCAGCAGGTACAAAAAATACGCTCTTGTTTCAAGCTCAAAATAAAGCAGGTAAAAATGAGAAAATTGAGTTACTGCAGCAATGTAAAGAATATTTGGAAGCCAACAATAAGGAAAAGGTATTTCAAACTGAAATTACATCGGTAGGATTAAATAGCGAACAAGAATATACATACAATACTGCACAGAAAAGAATGTTATTGGTGAAATTCTCGGATGTAATGTCAATCAATTTGCAGGCCAGAGGTAATATAAGGGTATTCAAATTGTTTGATTTTGAATAGTTAAGCCAATTTTTCCCCAATGTTAAGTTTGTGTTAATTGTTAGTCTAGTTGACTTAACATAAATTTATTCTGTTTAGTTTTGCCATAAATAAATTATAGAACTATGGCATTCAACACACTTTTGAGCATTTTCTTACCTAAAGACAAGGTATTTTACAATTTGTTTGAGCAAACTGCAGAAAATGTAACCACAATGGGTAAATTATTGAGGGATTATGTTTACGAAGCTGATCCGGCGAAAAGATTGCAATTGAGTAAAGATATTGAGGACCTTGAACATAAAAATGATGAAATTACTCATCAAATTTTCACAGAGTTAGGTAAAAACTTTATCACTCCTTTTGACCGTGAAGATATTCATTATTTGGCAACTGCTATGGATGATGTTGCCGACTATATCCATGCCTCTTGCAAAAAGATTCAGTTTCACGGTGTAGATCCTAATGACCAAGGAATTCAAAACTTAGCTGAAATCATCATGCAAGGTTCTTCTGAGGTGGGAAAAGCAACTATGCAGTTGCGTGAACTTAAACGTCCAGAAAAAATCATGGAATGTTTGGTGAAAATCAATAGCCTTGAAAATCATGCCGATAACGTATTTGATATGAGCATTAAAACCTTATTCGATAACGAGAATGATTTCAAAAACTTGATTCGTCGTCGTGAAGTATATACTGTGATGGAAGTTGCAACAGACAAATGTGAAGATGTTGCAAATGTGATTGAAACCATTATTGTTAAATACGCTTAAATCTTGCGATAATGTCAATGGTCGTAATTATCATCATTTTAGCGTTGGCGTTTGATTACATCAACGGCTTTCACGATGCAGCGAATTCAATTGCTACGGTGGTAAGTACCAAAGTGCTTACTCCATTTCAAGCCGTACTCTGGGCTGCACTCTTTAATTTTGCGGCTTATTTTATATTTAAAGACCATGCTGTTGCAAATACAATCAGTAAAACAGTTCATGAGAACTACATTACCTTAGATGTGATTTTGGCTGGTTTAATTGCGGCAATCTTTTGGAATTTGTTAACCTGGTGGTTTGGTATTCCGTCGTCATCTTCACATACCTTGATTGGGGGATTTGCAGGTGCGGCAATCATGCACGCTTATATGGTAAAAGGTTATATGCCAATGAAGAATATCGTGGAATCAGATTCCATAGTAAAAACAATTTGGTTTATTTTCCTTGCTCCAATTATCGGTATGGTCATATCTGCGTATATCACTTTGGTCACCATTAAACGCAACATGATTGCAAGAATG
>CAZBMF010000180.1:0-2582 GCA_964492925.1 uncultured Rhizobium sp.
ATTTGCATATTATGCAAAAAAAGACCACTACTTGTAGTGGTCTTTTTTTTTGCTTGTTCAAATAAATTAACTTTGACCAATGAAATATTTTCTATCCATTGTTCTCCTTAGTTTATTTCAAAATATTCTGTATTCTCAAACAGATACTATTTCTAAGGAAGTTCGTAAAGATACCATCCAATTAGATTTGAAAAACCCTATGATTTCAGCAATAGCTTTATATAAAGCATTCACCGAAATAAAAGGTTTATATAAATCTTTGGTTGTAGATTATAAATCACTACTTGAAATTAAAGGCAACTATTTCAATATGGGTTATATGGCTCAGGGTATTAAAACACTAGAAATGGGTATTTCTCATGGAAAAAGAGAATTGATTTCCATCACCAAATTCCAAGAAATTCATTTGAATGCTCAATATGCTGTTTCTTCAAGCATTCAACATAAATACTTTTACGGACTTAATTTGGGTATTTCCAAGTCCGGATTATTGTTCAACAAGGCTCTTGAGGGACAATTCATTACAGACTTCAATGGAAATAAAGCATTTATTTTTCGTCCGGAATTAGGATTAACCTTTTTTGGCACATTCAATTTTAACTATGGTATCAACTTGTCTACGAACAAATTAGAAGGATTAAATACCCATGTTTTTCATTTTAGGTACACCCATCAAGATTTCAAGGAGAAAATAAAAGAGAAAATCTTACAAATTAAAACAACTTTAGACAGAGATAAAGCCCGATTAAAATCATTAGGTTTCGATATCCCTAAATTAGAAGTTAAACAATAAAAAAAGGCTACCGTAAATTGGTAGCCTTTTGTTTATTTATTGATTACAATTCAATTAGTTACCACATGAAAGGCATTTGACCCAATCCAGGATTTGCTCTTAAATAATCATTGTATTGATTTTTTAAAGTTTCAAACTTGGTATTGAGAATGTCTAACTGAGATTTCACATCGCTAAAAACTTGGAAATGTGTTTCAGTTGGTGCATTCAGTGCATCAAAAGTTGAATAATAGGCATTCCAAAATCTCGAAATTATTCCATCTTCTGTCTCAAATTCCTTAGCAGCTAGAGTTTGATTGCCATAAAGCGATATATTTATTTGATCCAATTCTTTGGATACAGTTTCATAAAATACATAGGTAGACCCTGAAACTGAATAATGCTGAATAGATTGTCCAATTGCTGCAATTCCAGATTTTAACTTGTTAAATTTGTTCTCTGTGAGTTCCATTTCAGTTCTCACGTTGTTCATTGTTTCAATTTTTTGATTCCGGTTTTGATCAAATGGAACGGTTGGCTCATATAAATATTGAACTCTTTGTAAAATTGGTGCACTAATTGCCTGATAATTTCCATTGAAATATTCTTCTATAACCAAGGAATATTCACCAGGATTCACAAATGGCCCCCAACTTGTTTCTGCTTTAGCATCAGTTTTCAAGATTACTGGCTTGATGCTATGTTTCAAATTCCATTCTGTTTTGTTCCATCCTTTGGAAGTTGAAATATTCCAACGAGCCACTAAAATATTTTTCAGACTTTTCACATCACCAAACTTGTCGGTGTTTTGATAAACCGACATGAATAATTTTGGAGCCTTTTCTAAATTCTCCGCGAGAATCGAATCTTTCGATGGGTAAATCAATGCGTTTGGATTTTTTGAATTCTCAGACTCTTTCTTTTCGCGTCTTGATTTTATTGAGGGATATTCTTTTGTTAATTGATAATAGATAACTGCTTTTTCAGTAGGATTTGCACCCATGAAACGAGATGCACCTTTATAGCCATTTCCCGATCCACCCAATGGCGTTGAAGGAAGATAAAGCATAGCTGTTGGTGTATTTAGGATTTTTGCCGACTCTTTTGATTGGTTATTTAATCCTGCTTTGAACTCTCGGATACGATCGTAATCATCACAAACCGCAAATCCCCTACCAAATGTTGCCAATACTATATCATCTTGATCGTTTTGTTGAACAACATCTTTGATAGCAATTGGAGGTAAACCACCCTGCCAATTGATAAATGATTGTCCACCGTTAATTGAAATGTAAAAACCAAATTCCGTCCCTACTAACAAAATGTCTGAATCAAAATTATCTTCTAAAATACATTTTACAGGACCATTTTCTGGCAATCCATTTGTGATTTTTGTCCATGTCTTACCATTGTCAATTGATTTGTAAACATAAGGTTGGAAATCTCCAAAACGGTGATGATCCAAAACAGCAAACACGGTATTGGCATTTCTACCAGCTTGAATCATGCTCACAAAAGGATAACCTGCACCATTTTTTGCAGCAGCAGGACCATTTGGAAATACCTCACTCATTTTTGTCCATGTTGCACCATCATCATTGGTTACCCAAGTTTGTCCATCATCTGTGCTAGCATAAAGTTGACCTTTGGCACCTTCACTTAAACCTGTAATATTTCCATAGATGCTTGTACTTTGATTTTTTACAACAGCATCTAATCCCCAAACCTTTTCCATAACAGGTAAAGTATTTCTATCAATACCCCTACTTAAATCATTGGAAATCAATTTCCAAGAATTTCCCATATCTTC
>CAZBMF010000181.1:0-2537 GCA_964492925.1 uncultured Rhizobium sp.
GGTTTACCCATGTAGTTGCCCACCCATTGGATGCCACGGGTGGCGCTGGTGAAGAAAATTTCATCGGCAGAGCTTAAATCAATTTCTGTGATAGGAATTTCTCTTACTTGGTAACCATAATCTTCCGCTATTTGCATGACCACTTTGCGCATAACGCCGTCTACACAATATTCACTTACTGGGGGTGTTGAAATGAATTCCCTCGAAACCATGAAAATGTTTGAAGAAATGCCCTCACAAACGTTTCCTGCATCATTGAAGATTACACACTCGTCGAAATCATTTTGCTTGGCGTAAATGCCCGCTAAAACGTAAATAAGGGCCGATGTGGTTTTTAATGTGCTAATGAAATTGCCATTTTTACTCAGTTCCTTGTAATTGCCCAGTCTATATCCCTCAGAATTTAACGGATATCCCTCGTAATCAATGGGTGTGATTTCGATGATGCTCTGCGTGTACTGATTTTTGGGTTGGTAGAAACCGTCAGCGTCCCTCAAAAAAGAAGCTCTGATTCTCGCATTTTTGATGTTTTTTGACTTGCAATACGATTCTATGACCTCTTCCATTGCGATTTTTGCAAAACATTCTGCCTCCAACATTTGCAATAAAAGCAAAGATTTGTTCACTCTCTCTTGATGGTAGAAAGCATGTTGCAACCTGCCATTACTGAGTTTCATTGACTCGAAAAATCCATCTCCGTATCTATAAATTCTTGAAGTTAATAGAATTGTAGGAGCATCGTTTGAAATTTCTTTGCCGTTAAATAGAAAATGAATCATGATAAATAAGTTAATGTAAATAGGATTTGCGTTTGATATAGCGGAAATAGATGGCGCCTTCGCGTATGACTAACGTGTCGTTTTGCCAATAATCAATATTGAAGATTCTGGTTTGTCCAGTACTAGAAATACTGTTGTTTGAATATCTGAATTTAAAGGCAATTCCCAATTTGCAGGAATCATTCGGAACACTCACTAAATCAACCAACCCAAATGCATCTTTTTTAAGGGTTGGAATTTTGTAAGAAAACTTTAATGTTGCTTTGTTGATGGCATTGGAAGATCTGGATTTACTTGGGCGAAAATTGTCCCAAAAAGATTTTTTATGGGTTTCAATGACCATCGTATCTGCATTGGTAAATTGGGCAATACTTTTGCCGCCTTTGTCGATAGAAAAATACTGCCAAGTTCCTTGTAAAGCATTTTCCAACAATTCTTTATGCTCTAGTTTAGAATAGACCAGGGAAGTTGTTGAAACTGACAAAAACAACAAAAAGAAAAGCTTATTTGCGTTTCGCGATTTCATCTCTCAAACGGGCCGCTTTGCCATAGTCTTCAACGGCAATGGCTTCGTCTAACATTTGTTTTAATTCATTCAGGGTGAATTCAGCCAAAGGGTTTTTTACTTCTTTGAATTCAGGCTGAATATTGTCTTCAACGGTTCTTCCGGGCAATTCGATATCTGAATCAGTTTCTTTATCTTCATCTTCAAAGCCTGCTTCATCAAGGATGTGTTGGGTGACGTAAATCGGACATTTGAATTTCATTGCCAAGGCGATGGCGTCTGAAGTTCTGGAATCTACTTGCATGGTTAAGCCATCCATGGAGAAATAAATGTTCGAATAATAAATGCCTTCTTCCAAACGTTCTATGCAAATCTGATCTACCGCAATATTGAAGTTTTTCAGGGTAGTGGCAAAGAGGTCGTGGGTAAGAGGGCGGTTGGATTTCATATTTTCCATCTCCATCGCTATTGATTGGGCTTCAAAAGCACCAATCAATACCGGGAGTTGGATCTTTGAAGAAGGGCTATGTAATACCAAGGTATAGGCACCATGTGAATGTGCTGGCAGAATATTCTTGATAAAAACTTCAACCTTTCTCGACATTGTTAATTTTTTAAAGCTTGAATCAATTGTGGAAGCACTTCAAAAGCGTCTCCTACAATACCATAATCGGCACTCTTGAAGAAAGGTGCTTCGGGATCTTTGTTGATGGCAACTATTGTTTTACTTGAACTTACACCTGCCAAATGTTGGATAGCGCCAGAAATACCAATTGCAATGTACAAATTCGTTTTGATGGTGATTCCAGTTTGTCCAACGTGCTCACTATGTGGTCTCCATCCCATGTCACTCACCGGCTTAGAACACGCAGTAGCTGCGCCAATAAGTCCCGCAAGTTCTTCAATCATTCCCCCATGCTCAGGACCTTTCATTCCACGACCACCACTCACTACCAATTCAGCTTCTGTCAATGGAATTTTTCCAGTTACTTTATTGACAGCTTTGATAGAAATTTTTGAGGGACTTGAACTTGCAGCAACATTTTCAGTTGGGCAAGGAGAACCAGCGTTGTTAATTTCGAAAGAGTTTGGTGTGATGGCCAATACTTTAACATCTCTGTTCAAGTTAACCATTGCAAACGCTTTACCTGAAAACACGCCTCTTTTTACAGAGAAGCCATTGCTCGTATCAGGAACTGAAATTACGTTGGTTGCCAAAGAAGCGTTTAATGAAACGGCAATTCTTGGTGCCA
>CAZBMF010000182.1:0-2503 GCA_964492925.1 uncultured Rhizobium sp.
GTAGGACTTGTAACTGTACCGCCAGATCGGTAATAGTTGTAGGCAAAAATACAGTTTACAATATATTCGACGTTTCTATTGGAAATGGCAGCCCCTCTGGATGAACTTCCATAAACAACATTCCCAGTAAACGTGCTATTGGCAACGTAAATTGTTGAATTGTAATTATTAATTCCTCCACCGTATTCTGTACTGTAGTTATTTGAGAATGTACAATTGTTAAAATACAGCAAACCACTATTTTTGGTTTCACAACCTCCGCCACCACCGCCGTTGAATTCGGAACGGTTCTCAGTGAAAGTGGTTTTCTCCAAATAAATTCGACCTCCATCGTTGAGGAATCCACCTCCGTAACCAGCCGAATTTCGGGTAATCATACAATTGTTCATGTAAACCCGTCCTGAAGAAGAATTGCTCATTCCCCCACCACCATTACCAAGTGTACCAGTTGCACTTCGACCATTCGAAATGGTTACATTGTTTAACACCAATTTGTCAGCACTGTTGAGCAAACATCCCCCAGAACCATTACTTCCAATATTTCCACCCTTAATTTTCCAATCGTTGATGGTGATTACAACGGAGCTACCACTCGTTGTTAAAACCCTGTACGCAGAAGCAGTAGATGTTCCACCAGACCCTGTATTGTTGATACCGGCATCGGAAACACCCGTAATTGGAACGGTAATGGTATATCCATTTCCATTTATTGTAAGCGTTTTGGATATTGTAATTGCAGAAAATCCTGAGGACGGCGTTGTGGTGGTCAAATCATTTTGAATTTCAATGATATCGCCAGACGCCGCCGAATTGATGACAGACTGTAAATTTGAAAATTGTGAAACGTAATAGGTTGTTTGAGCCAACAAAGTAGTTCCAAACAATGAAATGCAAGCAAGTAAAAAGAGTTTATTGAAGCGTTTAATCAACATAGATTTTAACGTTATTTTTGAGTTTCCGTCAAAAATACAAAAAAAGCAAGACTTTTCCTATGCTTTGTTTGTGAGTTTGTAAGCAATTATGCCAATCCATTCATGCATCAAATCCCCCAATTTATCTATTGCACCAGCGGAAGGAATGAGAAAAGTTGACAATGAGTAATTGCGGTCTATGGTAGATGTAAAATGCGCTCGATACTCTACGAATGGCACCCCCACTTTCTTGTAGCACATCGCTGATCGATTCATGTGTCCTGCGCTAGTTATCAAGCAAACGGGTTCTTTTATCCCCAAACTATCCAACAAATACTTGGTATAAACTGCGTTTTCATAAGTATTTCTCGCTTTGGGATCAATGATTATTTTATTCGAATCTACACCCAAAGAAATCATATACTTTCTGGCTTCAACTGCTTCATAATAAACGTGATTGATGATAGACGATGAACCACCACTCAATATCACCCTATCAAATTTCTTCAATTGAATTCCTTGAAAACCTACCATAAATCGATCCCCAGCTTCCATTAATCGGTACCTGTTTCTCAATCTATCGTAGCCCAAATATCCCCCCAAAACAACCGCCGTTTTAGGCAATTTACTCACGGTTTTAACGTCTGAAATTGACTCAGGACCTTCACTGCCTTCCCATAAAACGTTTATTTCATTGATGATCACAGTGTTTCCGCACACAAATAACACAACAACCGCCCAAATCAAACTCTTTTTTACGTTTATTTTTTGCAAAAATCTGTATATTTTTTTCTTGTATTCATTTTGAGGGACATTGTCTGTTAAATTCAATTTCAAAATCGACAATAATATCAACGCGAACACCCAAAACATGGGATTTAAGAGAAAAGATAAGAGTTTACTAATTACAAAAAACATGGTTTGTGAGGGATGTGATTACAACAAAGAATAGTATTAAAGCAGGTAAACCAAAATCAAATATATCAATAAAATCAGGGCCAATAATGAAACCAAATTACTTGGCAATAAATAACGAAGTAAACCCACAATTAACAAGGCCAATAAGATGAGGAGGATCAATTTTAGCAACCCTTCTGTTGATGTATCAAGGCCAGATTTTTTCTCAATTTTAGTCTTATTTGCAAGTGTTTTTCTTTCAGAAATTGCGGTTTGAATTTCTTTCAAGTTGTTCGTTTGGGCATTCTTAATTTGCTTTTTGATTTCACGCACCAATTTGATTTTTTGTGTAAACGTTAATTTTGTGCCGGATACAGGCAAATTGTTTTGAGTTTCAATGTTTGGAGACTTTTCATTTAAAATTTCTGCTGGAATTTGCGGTACAGAAACGGCTGAATAATCATTCGCAACAGATGGTTTTTCTGTTTTAATTTGGGTGGTTGATTTTGGATGACAACCTCCACCAAAACCATTTTCTTGGTAAGTTACACCACAACTTGAAACCAATGTAATTGCTGCTGCAACCAATAAACCGGAGATACTTTTCTGCATTTTCATAACACTCTAAAATTTATACACGAAGTTATTCGTAAAATATTAGAATTGGGAGATTGAATTATCAACAAACAAAAAAA
>CAZBMF010000183.1:0-2486 GCA_964492925.1 uncultured Rhizobium sp.
TATGATGAGTTGGTTTACTCATTGTTGAATCAAGAAAGTGCTCCAAATTCACCACAGTGGTTTAACACGGGTTTGCACAACAGTTATGGTATTGCAGGTAAGCCACAAGGGCATTACTTTGTAGATCCAGCAACTGAAAAGTTGATGAAGTCTACGAGTGCATATGAGCGTCCACAACCACATGCATGTTTCATTTTGTCGGTAGATGATGATTTGGTAAATGAAGGTGGTATCATGGATTTGTGGGTGAGAGAAGCAAGAATTTTCAAATATGGTTCAGGAGTTGGAACAAACTTTTCTAGAATTCGTGGAGCAGGCGAGAAATTGTCGGGTGGTGGAACAAGCAGTGGCTTGATGAGTTTCTTGAGAATTGGAGACCGTGCAGCGGGTGCTATCAAGAGTGGTGGAACTACAAGAAGAGCAGCAAAGATGGTTTGTTTAGACTTAGACCATCCTGAGGCAATGGAATTCATCGCTTGGAAAAAAGCGGAAGAGAAAAAAGTAGCGGCATTAATCGCGGGTGGTTATGCAAGCGACTATGAAGGGGAGGCTTACAATACAGTTTCTGGACAAAACAGCAACAACTCTGTGCGTATCCCTCATAAATTTTTCGATAAATTACAAAAAGGTGAAGATTGGGAGTTTACAGCACGTTCTACAGGCGAGGTAATGAAAACTTTACCAGCTCAAGAGGTTTGGGATACAATTGGCGATGCTGCATGGGCATGTGCTGATCCAGGCGTACAATACGACGATACTATCAACGAATGGCATACTTGTCCTGAAGGTGGAAGAATCAACGCTTCAAACCCTTGTTCAGAGTATATGTTCTTAGACAATACTGCGTGTAATTTGGCTTCTTTGAACTTGAGAAAGTTCTTTGATGAAAATGCTTGTACGTTTGATGTTGAAAAACTAGAATATGCAGCTAGATTGTGGACAACAGTGCTTGAGATTTCAGTGTTGATGGCACAATTCCCAAGTAAAGAGGTTGCACAGTTGAGTTATGATTACAGAACATTAGGTTTGGGTTATGCAAACTTAGGCTCAGTATTGATGTGTGCTGGTATTCCTTACGACAGTAAAGAAGCAACAGCAATTTGCGGATCAATTACGGCTATTTTGACAGGTACAGCGTATGCAACTAGTGCAGAGATGGCAGCTGTTAAAGGCACTTTCCGCATGTATGAGAAGAACAAAAAGCATATGTTGCGTGTAATTCGCAACCACCGCTATGCTGCATACAATACTCCTTTGGCTTTTGAGGGATTAGGAATTAAGCCAGTATGTATTGATGAGAAATATTGCCCGGATTATTTATTGAAATCGGCTTGTAACTCTTGGGATAAAGCGGTTCAATGGGGAGAGAAATATGGATTTAGAAATGCTCAATCAACTGTAATTGCTCCAACTGGAACAATTGGATTGTTGATGGATTGCGATACCACAGGTATTGAGCCAGACTTTGCTTTGGTGAAATATAAAAAATTATCTGGTGGTGGATACTTTAAAATTGTAAATAACACAGTTCCAATTGCTTTGAAGAACTTAGGATATTCTGAAGCTGAAGTTGAAGCGATTGTGAACTATGCAAAAGGTTACCAAACCTTTAAAAATGCACCTCACATCAATCATGAGTCATTGAAAGCCCTAGGTTTTACGGATGCTGATTTGTCTAAAATTGAGTCAGAAGCGCCAATGGCATTTGAAATTGGATTTATCTTCAATAAATACTCATTGGGTGAGGAAACAATGAAGAATTTGGGCATTGCTCCTGAGCAATATAACCACCCTAAATTCAACATGTTGCAAACTTTAGGATTCACCAAACAACAAATTGCTGAAGCAAACAACTATGTTGTAGGAACCATGACAGTAGAAGGTGCTCCTGGATTAAAAGAAGAGCATTTGCCAGTATTTGATTGCGCGAACAAATGTGGAAATATTGGTGTTAGATACATTCATCCGTTTGCACACATCCGCATGATGGCTGCTGCACAGCCATTCATTTCAGGTGCTATTAGTAAAACTATCAACCTTCCAAATGAAGCAAGTGTTGAAGATATTAAAGCATGTTATGAGTTGAGCTGGAAACTTGGTTTGAAAGCAAATGCGTTGTACAGAGATGGTTGTAAATTAAGCCAACCTTTGAGCAATAAATCTGAAAGCCAAGAAGAGGCAGATAAAGAAGAAGCTGCAAAAGACAACGCGGTTGCTCAAGATGCATCTGGTAAAGAAAAAGTAATTCGCATTGCAGAAGAACTTACTCCAGATATCGTTTTAGAAGCTGCTAAAAGAATTTTGAGCGAAAGTCCTGATACCAAATTCAAACGTCAACTTTCTAATATTGTAGAGAAGAAAAGACTTCCAAACAGAAGAAATGGATTCACACAAAAAGGACGTGTTGGTGGTCAAACAATCTTTGTGAGAACTGGTGAATACGATGACGGAACTTTGGGTGAAATCTTCATTGATATGCACAAAGA
>CAZBMF010000184.1:0-2480 GCA_964492925.1 uncultured Rhizobium sp.
TAAAAACCGCAAGTGCTTCGCATTTAGTGGGTGGATTCTTGACGTACAGATGGCTTGGTACCAATGGGTCAATTACACAATACCGCGTCAATATTTATGCGTATCGTGATTGTTCTAAAGATGGCACGAGAGATGAACGATTGTTCGATCCCGAAATTAAACTCTGTGTTTACTATGAAAACAAATCAATTTACACCAGCTATAACGTTAAAATTTTAAGCAAAAAGAAAGTTGATCCGGTTGGAAATACCAATTGCCCCGAGGTTGCAAACGCTTGTTTAGAGCAAGGTATCTATGAAGCCATTATTTCTTTGCCCGTTTCTTCTCAAGGGTTTTATTTGAAATATGAACGCTGTTGTAGAAATACACAGAATAACCTTCAAGATCAAGGGGGGACGGCTTATCAGGGACAAACCTATTTAGGTTTTATTCCGTCTACAAAAATTCAAAATAGTTCACCGTATTTTCAGGATATTCCAGTTCCTTTCATCTGTAAAAGCGATACAGCCACCATTAGAAATAGGGCAATAGATCCAGATGGTGACTCTTTGTCATATAAATTGGTTACTCCTTGGCAAGGAGCTTCAATGAATTCGCCAACAGTGGATATCTGTTATTCGAATATGATGAATTCACCCAATGTAGATTACAATACAGGTTATTCTGCATCTAAACCATTTGGGAATTCGGGAATTGCAAAAGTGGATGCCTTTAATGGACTTACCACTTACATGTCCAATGTAACTGGACGTTTTGCCGTGGCCATCGAAGTAACTGAATGGAGAGCGGGAGTGGCAATATCAACCGTGAGGTTGGATTTGCAAATTTTGGTGATTAACTGCAGTCCGAACAACAAACCCATCATGTCTTATCAAAAAGGATCAAGATTTTGGACGGTGGAGGCTGGAGAGCCATTTTGTTATGATGTTTCGGCGATTGATTCAAAAGATACAGGACAAATTATTACCCTTCAGGCATATTCAGACATTATTGCTGGTACAAATGGATACTCATTCACCAAAGCTACATTAACCCCGGCTAAAAATGCAGCTAAGAAAAAAGTAACCAGCAAATTCTGCTGGAAACCAGATTGCAATATCCCAACTACAGATACGTTTAGGGTTACTTTTGAAGCATTCGACAATGGTTGTCCGTCGAAATTTATCAATGAAAACGTGATGATAAAAGTGAAGCCTTTTATCGCTACAGAAAAGATCGTAGGTCCGAATACAGCTTGTCAAAACCAGCAAAATGTGAAATATACGATGACCAATTTCGATACCGGGCATCGATATGCATGGTCTGTAACGGGTGGTTTGATTGTAGGACCGAATACCGGCGGCAGCATTGCTGTTAATTGGGGAAATGGTACGCAAGGAACTGTAACGCTATCTGTTTCAAGCAGATGGGGGTGCGCAAGTCCGCCGATAAATTATACCGTAAAGTTGACACAATCTCCTGCAAAGCCAATTTTAAAAGGCCAAGATACCATTTGTTTTGAAACTGTATTTCCGTATGAAATTACGGGGGTTACAGGTGAAAAATATACTTGGTTGGTTTCTGGAGGGACAAATAATGGCTTGGTGGCCGGATCATTTGAAAAAATAAACGTTTATTGGACAACCTCAAACAAAGGTTTTGTGGCGGTTTTTGCCCAAAATGCCGCTGGATGTAGCAGCCCAATTGACACGATGTTTGTGGTGAAAGCACCAAATCAAAAACCGAAATTAGATGGACCAATTTCCGTTTGTCCAAACAACAAAAACATTGAATACACCATATCGAATTTAGGTTGGAAAGCAAAATACACTTGGAATATCTGGGGCGGTTCTAAAATTCAAGCTAAAAATGACTCACAAGCACTTGCAGATTGGGGCGCATTGGGAAATGGTGCAGTGCAGGTAACCATGACAGATAGATTTGGTTGTATTGATACTACTTGGTTGAGAATTCGTAAAACACATGCATTAATTGGACAGAAACCACTTGGAGATTCTAGTGTTTGCGAGTTGCAAACAAATGTTCCTTTCAGGGTAAAACCGGTTAGCGGTGAAGATTACACTTGGACAATTTTTGGTGGAAAAATTACTACTTCTGATACAATTGCCAATATTATCACAGATTGGGGAACTGCCGGAATGGGGTGGGTAGGCGTTCAATCGCGCGCATTTGATTCAATTTCTAATTTGCCGTGTTTGAGTCCGGTGCACAAAATTAATGTTACAAAACATCCAATTCCATCGTTGCAACTGTTTACTGCACCCAATCAACCTGAAATCTGCCAGGAATATAAGTGGATAGATTTATTCAAATGGACCGTTGAAAAAGGGGATTCAATTGAATTGATATTCAGTGGGTTAAATTATAAATTAAAGTCTACTGATATTGGTGGTGGATTCGAGGTGAAAACATTGTCTGTTGAAACCAATAAATTTGGAACATTTGCTTTTAAAGCCCGTCAAATATCAAGATGGGGTTGT
>CAZBMF010000185.1:0-1980 GCA_964492925.1 uncultured Rhizobium sp.
AAAAGTCTGAGCTTTGCTCAAGCGTATTGCGCATAAAAAAAGCCTAAGCTGCGTAACTCACTCAGCCCTATTTTAAGGAACTCATTCCCCTTTTTGGCATCCTGCCGAACTCCCTTTGCAAAAGGATAAATTTCGTAAGCGTAATAGCTTATTAGCATTACGATTAAAACTACAACACCCGCAAAGAATATTTTTCTTTTCATCTTGTAAGAACTTCGTTTGCAATTTTAACACCTTCCCATTTCTTAACTTCTGAAAATAATATTGGGTTGTTTGTGGTAAATTTGCCAGTCTCGATAAATTCTTTATACGAGGTTTCATTATACTTGTAATAAATTGTCAATTTATTACCTTCTCGAACAGCCCAACCTTTGGCCCCAAATGCACAATTAGCATTAAAGGCAAGTCCTCCAATATCTTCACCAAAACTCATACGTTTATATCCCCAATGATTACCCATTGTAGAAAAACGTTCATCCTTTAGTGAGTAGAATGGATTTTGAGGAGGTATTCCAAATGGGATGCCATTTAAAGTCATTGCAGGTGAATTATATTTGGTGATTTGCCCAAAATATACTCTATATTTCCTGTTTGGATTATCTGAGTCGACACCCTCATATGTACCGTACCAAGGCCATTTTGTCTTAAAATCGGTAGTGTCGGTAACTAAAACTCCATTACAAAACATTCTTTTTGTCACAGTATCTCTAGAAATACGTTGTGTATTACAATTTTTGTGTATTTTAACGGCAATGCATGTTATGGAAGTATGCATGTTATTTGGTAGGTTACTTCTAATAATATCCTTCTGAATAATCCGTTCAGAACCAATTAACCAAATAATTGTGTCGTTTATATATTTGGATTTGGCATACAATGAATTGTAGGCATCCATTGTATCAGTTTCATAGTTAATACTACCGCCGTTATATTCATACAATTCAAAATCTGCATTTGCCCATAATTTCGGATCACAAGGATCATAATTCTCACACTCTGGATTTGAGGGATCATTACAGCGAATTTTGCGGCAACTATCTATTGTAAGCAACAAACCAACCAAAGTGAAACAAATAATACCTAGTTGAAAGTGTTTTTTCATTTAAAATTTGAGTTTAACCATGATTACATTCGAATTTATGACTTTAAAATAGCTACAACATGGAGTTATCATATATCCCAGGTTGTAATCTATTTAGGCATATTGGTACAAGTTTAAATATAATTATTTTAAAATGAGGGGATTGGGGAATTAATTTATCGCGTTAATAGTACATTACTTTTTCAACATTGCTTTTTCGATCCTCCTTTTGGATTCTTCACTGACGTCACTTTGATCCGAATACATTTTCCAATTATTCACAACCTCCTGCACTTCGCCGATGATTTTCGATGCATTTCTGATTTTAAAATAATTACCCAATTCCATTAAATGTTTTTTTGAGGGATTTTTACTCTCTCCAGCTACGGTGGTACTATGGAAACCATGGCTTGAAGTTGAATAGGTTAAATCATAGGCTGGAGCGACCTTCCATCCCCCATTCGAGTCCATTAAAAAAGCGAAGTTTTTGCTGTGGTCGTCTCGGTTATGTGCAAAAACATTAAACGCTGCTATACGCAATATTTTTTCGTAAGCAATGACATTCTTTTCAAGGGTAAATGCACAATCCATCAAATGACCATAGTCAATGTTGCTCAATCTAAAATTATCATGCATAATGCCAGCAGCAGAATGCATGTGTATACGCTTATTTTCAATCCTATCAAATGGAATTGAGGATGCTTTATTTAGCTGATTATTTAATTTTAATTTAATGGGAGAAATTTCCAGACCACGCTTAATAAAATCCAAATGATATTTAAAATAAATATCCTTTTTATTGTTAACCAATTCACCTACCTCAATTTCTTCATGATCAAATTCAATATAAACGATTATTTTTTCAAATAGAGGACTCTGTAAAATAGAGGAAATCCCCC
>CAZBMF010000185.1:1990-2344 GCA_964492925.1 uncultured Rhizobium sp.
ACGCTCTTCCGATCTGCTTCCCAACGAAACACCCGAACGCTTGGCCAACTCACTTTGTGACAATTTGGAGTGCTTCCGCAATGTTTTGTGCTTTTGTGCAAGCTCTTCCAAAAAATCAGCTGGATATTTATTGACGCCAAATTTCCCCATAATAGCTAATATATTAAACAAATATAATCAATTTCAATCAAATTAGCCAATATATTATCCATTTAATTATAGATAAAGATGCTTTATACCATAAATTTTACGACATTTCAGCCAAGAGATTAAATGGTACATTATTTTCACCGAATAAGCATTATACAAAATCCCCAAAAAAAAGAAAGAACCTCATTTTCACACATTTGAAAT
>CAZBMF010000186.1:0-2316 GCA_964492925.1 uncultured Rhizobium sp.
AAAAAAACTTTGATCTATAGTTACATGTAACTACTTGTGTTAAAAATTTTATTCTGAATGTTGTAACAACTAAATACAACATTATGAAACAGAAAAAAAAACTCATCGAATGCAACCAAATTTGCAATGAAATTTCAATCAATTTTTAAACAAACAATTTCAAAAGAAAAACATTCCATCTCAAAGCTTAAAGGTCTCATTCTTTTATTATTGCTTTTAGCAACCAAATTGAATGCTCAATCTAACTGTTGCAACAATGATACAATTTATTTTGAAAATTACGTAGATTGTCCAATTTGCATTCAAGTTGATTGTTTAGATCCAGTTTCTGGATCCACTATTCCTACTAGTGTACTAATTGAAAATGATTCCACTGGATATAATAATTCTAAATTATTATTTGTTTCTTGCCCATATAATAATTGCAATTACCCTTATACAAGTGGATATATTATATGTGGCGGCGATCCAATTCCACAAACTGGACAAATTGTAATTTTAAATAACGATTGTCAAAATTGCCCTGCATTAAAATTTACAATTACTAAAATACATAATTCAATTTTAACTCCACCTATCTCTGTGAACACAGCAACTATAAATTCTGTAATTTTAAATAATTCAAATTGCTGCCCTTCGTCTATAAAACCAAATTTAGAAATGACTTTTGATTGCACTAGTAAAACTTTAACTTTGAAATGCTTACCATAAGCAATTAACTCCCAACATCATGAAATTCAGATTACTACTGATACTTTTATTGACCACATTACTAGTGAGGGCCCAGAAATTGGGAAACTATTTTCAATACTCAACATTTAACACCACACCCTACACCAATTCGAGGATTCAACCTATTAATGAAAACCAGTATTTTTGGATCCTCGACAATAATGGCATTTCAAGTCCCCAAAACATAAAGTTAGATAGCCTTGTACTGTTAAATTTTTTAGAAAATTATAGAAAAAACCTTTCTTATCCCAATTTCAATTCTCATGATTTAGCTATCTTATGGATGAATAAGAAAAATCCTAATTGGGTTGTTAACTTCTCTACAACTCCTCTAAATTCTAAAAACGGCAGCATCATGGCTATCAATACATTAACTGCTGGAAATGATTTGATTTTATACTGCAAAGTAACGTGTGATTCCATTAAGGCATATTCAGAATCAGGTCAAATATCAGCAATCAATATTCCAGACACTGCCGGCTATGCGGTAATTAAAATTAGCCAAAAAGCGGAAGTATCTCTTGAAAATTTCTTCGTCACAGGAAATACAAACAACATCACAAAACTTCTTTGGGCGAATGATCAAAAATACTGTATTTATTTCTTCACTTCAACGCCGCCACGAGCTCAATTGCCGTTTTACAAGAGAATCCCCACACAGAATCTTTTGCCTGACTCCCAAACAACGGCCATCATTTTGCAATATAAATTTGGAAGCACAGCAGTGATAAACTCAATGACAGGAACATTTCCAGTTGTTTTTAATCCACTAACGTCAAACAGATGCTTTAACAACAACAATGTACTAATAGCGGGAACTTATGAATCTGTTTTTGGAAATAGATTTCCTTACAACCCAGTTTATAAAACCAACACCGGCTCTACTGTCCCTCTAATAAAACCAATCAATTTTTCAAAAAAGAGAAATTATTTATTTTGGATCAACATCAATATGGAAAATTGGACACTCGATGAAGTAGAATATTTAAATACTTCAGATTCAATTAATTCATATTTCTTTGATTGCGGACAATTAAAAAACTCATATTGGTTTCAATGCATGAATTTGGATTCTATTGCACTTAACCAAAGCAACTTAAAATGGCAAAAACCAAATGGATATAGCAAAACTTTATTTACCTATAATCCCAAAACCAAATCTCTCAATACAACGGGATTTCCAGATGGAATAATTGATGTGTATGCCGATGGCGATTCGCTTCTCATAATTGGTGGTGACAACACAAAAGCATCCAATGACTTAATGGTTGACATGGACAAATCGCCTTATTTCCACTACCCAATTAAAAAAGGAAAATACATTGCGGAATTTACGCCAACCGGAAATTTAATTTGGGCTAGAGACGAAGATATTACAACCAATAGTGAGGGTTCAATTCGATTTATCTCGCACAATGGTGGTCGATATTTTTCAATTTTCAATGAAATCAGGAACGATTTGGATTTGGGATTTAAAAAAGCCATCAAATTCCCATTAAATTCAATTATTGGCACCGTAACCCAGCTTTCCAAAGCCCCAATCTGCGATTTCGATATTGAACAAATTACCTACAACCACGTTAC
>CAZBMF010000187.1:0-2302 GCA_964492925.1 uncultured Rhizobium sp.
ATGGATGTAAATTGTTAAACTCAGGCCATGTAACTGGAATCATTTCAGTAGTTGCATTCAATTTCATGGTACAACTTCCCAATGAAATCATGCTGTGGCACAAACTCAAGTCTTTGGCTTCCAATGCTTTGATATAACGCAACATTTCATGCTCAGAATGATAGCTATTGAATACTGGATGCGTCATGAAATTAGACTGACGTTGAGCCCATGAAGGCCAAGTGTTTTGTACCATTGCACTTACTGAATTCAAATCTTCGGTAGTTTTACCCATCGCTTCAGCAAATACATTTACAATATTTTGCAAACCTTGAGATGTGGTGGTTTCATCAATAGAAATTCCCACATTTCCGTTTTCAAAATATCTGAAGTTAATTTTATGTTTCTCTGCAACCGACTTTAAGTTTGAAGGAGCACCTTTCAAATACAAGGTATCAAAGTAATGTGCATTTTCGTTGGTTACACCGAATTTCGACAATGAATCAGATAGCAAACGTGATTGAGCGTGAATTTTACCCGCAATTTTCTTCAAACCATCTGGTCCGTGGTATACACCATACATACTTGCCATGATGCTCAACAATACTTGTGCAGTACAAATGTTACTTGTAGCATTTTGACGTTTAATGTGTTGCTCACGTGTTTGTAACGCCATTCTCAAGGCTCTGTTCTCATGACGATCTTGTGAAACACCAATGATTCTTCCTGGAATCTGACGTTTGTACTCATCTTTTGTTGCAAAGAATGCAGCATGAGGACCACCAAATCCCAATGGAACACCAAATCTTTGAGTGTTACCAATTACACAATCTGCACCCAATTCACCTGGAGGGGTTAACAAAGTCAAGGCCATCAAATCAGAAGCAAAACAAACTTTTACATTTGCAGCTTTGCATTTGTTTGCCATATCTCTATAATCTTCAACACTTCCCAATGAGTTAGGATATTGAACCAATGCACCAAAATATGATGCATCTGGAGTAAATGTTTTGTAATCACCAACAACCACTTCAATTCCCAAAGGCTCAGCCCTAGTGTATACTACATCTAAGGTTTGAGGGAATGTCAATTGATCCACAAAAAATTTGTTTGCTTGGCTCTTACGATCCAATAGACCTTTGAACATCGACATTGCTTCCGCAGCTGCAGTTGCTTCATCCAACAAGGATGCATTTGCCAATTCCATGCCTGTTAATTCAATCACCATGGTTTGGTAATTCAACAAAGCTTCCAAACGGCCTTGTGCAATCTCTGCTTGGTATGGCGTATACGCAGTATACCAACCTGGATTTTCCATGATGTTTCTCAAAATTACACCCGGAGTGATGGTATTGTAATAACCCATACCAATGTGGTGTGTGAAAATTTCGTTCTTAGAAGCAATTTCCTTCAATTCGGCCAAAAAATCAGCTTCGCTCATTGGAGCTCCTGTTTGTAATGGCTGTTTTAAACGAATGTCTGCAGGAACAATCTTGTCGATTAATTCGTCCAAACTATTCACACCAATAACCGACAACATAGCGGCTAAGTCTTCTTGTCTTGGTCCTATATGCCTCTCAGCAAAAGGCATAGTATAGCGAGCATCAAATTGATTCATATCTTGATTGCGAATTTACAATTTTCTAATTGATTTTTTGTGAAAGAAATCAAGCTAAATTTCAGATAATTCATCACAATATTCCTTCATCGGCAAAACTAAAATATTCAGTGTTTCCCAAAATCAAATGATCGATCAACTGTATGTCGAATAATTTGCATCCTTCCTTGATTTTATGCGTAATTTCTTTATCTTCTATACTGGGTTGCAAATTGCCCGATGGATGATTATGCGCCAACAAAATTCCACTTGATTTCAGCAGCAATGCCCTATTCATAATCAATTTTATATCTACCACCGTGCCAGTAAGTCCTCCTTTACTCAACATTTCACAACGAATCACACCATTTGCCCTATTTAAATAGGTCACATAAAACATCTCGTGATCCAAATCTTCAAAATAAGACCCAAACAATCTAAATGCATCGCCAGAACTTTTGATTCTGCATTTTTTAAAATCTTGAGGGACATTTTTACGATTCGCCAATTCAAACGCCGCCGATAAACTCATGGCTTGAGAAATTGAGATCCCTTCAATCGACAAAAGTTCCTCAATTGATAGCCGCGCAAGTTCTTGCAAATTATTTTCGCAATAATTCAGAATTTTAACTGCTGAATCTATCGATAATTTGCATTTTGCGCTACTATTCAAGATCAATGCTATCAATTCAATCTCCGAAAGCGCCCGTCTTCCCTGCAAAAGTA
>CAZBMF010000188.1:0-2275 GCA_964492925.1 uncultured Rhizobium sp.
ATCAATGTAATCAAAATCTTTTTCCCAAGTTCCTTTAACGTCTGTTAATGTTGAAACAGTATTCATTTTATTGATATAAGAAATATCAAAACTGCTACCAGTTCCTGAAACCCTATATTTAAAAGTAGATCCAATTGAAACTGCAACACCATCGTAACTTCTGATTTTATCCCTTTGCTCTGAAGCACAAGTTTTATCATTCATTTCTAAACAAACATTTCTCAAGGCTTTTGCAATGTCCTTCAATTCATTCAATTTGTAATTGGTGTTTTCAGAAGCAAATTGTAAATTAGTTTTTGCATCAATCAAAGCTTGATTGATTTTCGCATCAATTTTCTTCTTTTCATCAATATTTGCAGTTTTAGATTTTAACTCATTCAAATTCTTGTATTCAAATTTGTATAGTGCCACACCCAAATTCCAACAGGCATCATAGTTGAATTCATCTAACTTTTTAGATTCTTTATAGTCAACGATAGCCGCAGCGTAATCACGACGTTGTTCATTCAAATATCCGCGGATCCAATAGTTTTTAGACGTTGGATTTTGTTTGATTTGATTGTCTACATCAGCAAAAAGTTCACTTTCCTTTTCAACAGAAATGTAAAAATTCACCAAAACAGAGAAAATATCATTGTCGTTGTTTGATTTTACCAATGCGGCTTTAATCGCTTCTTTTGCTTTTAAAGTATCTTTAGATTCTAAGTACAACTTCGACAAAGACTCAACTACTGCAGCTGTTGGTTTTTCATTGGCAACCAAATGGTTTAAAATCGCTTTTCTTTTTTCAATATCTGAATTACTTACAGCAAAATACGCAAGTCTTTCCACAAAATATTTACGCTCCACCCCTTGTCCTTTAAAAGCATTTAAAGTCGCAGTGTCCAAACGGTCAAACAAATTCAACATCAATTGGTAATAAACCCCCAAAGTATCTGCCATAAAAGCTTTCTTTTTAGCATCAGAAGACTTGATAAATTCATCTGCAAAAGATTGAGATTCATAAAAAGTTGCAACGAATACATTTCTGAGTTCATCATCTGCTTCTTCCTTAAATTCACTTTTCTTTGGATCAGGATGGTTGTAGTATTCTAAAAAAGATTGACCTGCAATTAATCCTGAATATTGAGAAATTGGTTTAATCAATTCATTTCCACGTTTTTCATAGATACGACAATAAACTTTACCTCGAACTAAGTACATTCTGGCAGCATTTTTAGTTTTTTCATGCACCGCCGCATTGTCTATTTCTTCTTTTGCAGTGATTAACTCTTCCACAGAATTGCTACTCAAACTAAATTCCGCTGTGTTAATTGCTTTATTTTGTGCAGTACAAGCACTCGCTAGGATGAACGGCAATCCTAGAAATAAAGCTTTAATGTTCAATTTACTCATTTGTATCTGAATTTTCATTGTTTTCGGTGTTTCCTTCGGAAGTACTCTCAACATTGTTTTCAATTGTTCCATCTTCCGACAATTCTGCGTTTTCAACATCTTCTTCATCGTCTTCACGAGGCGTTTTAGCAATGCTGGCAATTGCATCTTTGTCTTTGATATTGATCAAACGAACCCCTTGAGTTGCTCTTCCCATGATACGTAGTTTGTCTACAGCCATGCGAATTGTCATTCCACTTTTACAGATAATCATTAAGCCATCTTCATCAGTTACACTCATGAGTCCAACCAAATTACCAGTTTTTTCGGTAATAGAAAGTGTTTTAACACCTTTACCACCCCTACCAGTAACCCTATAATCATCTAAATCAGTACGTTTGCCATATCCCTTTTCACTTACAACCAAAATTGTAGCACTTTCTTTATTAGGATTAACACAAACCATGCCAATTACTTCATCTTCGTCATCTTCAAGGGTAACACCTCTAACACCAGAGGCAGTTCTACCCATAGGACGTACTTTAGCTTCAGGGAAACGAATGGCTTTACCTTTTTTCTTTGCAATAATCACTTCACTTTCACCATCTGTTAAATTGGCTTGTAAAAGTTCATCTCCTTCCCTCACTGTGATGGCATTAATTCCATTTGTTCGTGGGCGGCTATAAGCTTCAAGTGTAGTTTTCTTCACTGTACCTTTTTTGGTCACCATGATAATTGAATTATTGTTCAAGTATTCAGGATCTTTAAGGTTATTTACGTTCAAATAAGCCTTTATTTTATCGTCTTGAGGGATGCTTATCAAGTTTTGAATAGGACGTCCTTTGGTTGCTTTTGCACCTTCAGGAATCTCATAAACCTTTAACCAGAAGCATCTTCCCTG
>CAZBMF010000189.1:0-2234 GCA_964492925.1 uncultured Rhizobium sp.
AATGTCCCTCATAAAATAAACCATGAAAAACAATACTCCCATTGAATTAAGATCCGATACGTTTACCAAACCCACACCGCAAATGCTTTCTGCCATGATGCAAGCCGAAATTGGCGATGATGTTTTTGGGGAAGATGCATCCGTGAACCTTTTGGAAAGTAAAGTGGCTCAACTATTTGGCATGGAAGCCGCCCTTTTTTGTCCTTCCGGAACCATGACCAACCAAATTGCCATCAATGTGCATACCAAACCCGGCGATGAGGTGATTTGTGAAGCCGGTTCTCACATTTATTTTTACGAAGGTGGCGGAATTGGCCGCAATTCTGGATGCCAAGCCCGTTTGATTCAGGGTAATCGCGGTCAAATTACCGCAAATCAGGTGTTGGAAGTAATCAACCCCGACGATGTGCATCGCGCTAGAACACGCTTGGTGAGTTTGGAAAATACCTGCAATAGAGGTGGTGGTAGTTGCTACCAACTGTCAGATATACAAGAAATTAAAAAGGTTTGTGAGGAACACGGACTTGCGCTTCACTTAGATGGTGCCCGTTTGATGAATGCCGTTGTTGCAGGAAATCATCATCCTGCTGCTTTCGGTAGCCTGTTTGATAGCATTTCTTTGTGTTTGAGCAAGGGATTGGGTGCTCCAATTGGCAGTGTTTTAATGGGTAATAAAGCGTTTATCAAAGAGGCTAGAAGGGTGAGGAAAGTGATGGGTGGAGGTATGCGACAAGCGGGATTTTTAGCCGCAGCTGGACTCTATGCCCTTGAAAATCAAACCGCTCGTTTGGCCGAGGATCATTTTCAAGCCCAGCGATTGAACGAAGCTCTCTTAGGATTGAATTGGGTGAATGAAGTGCTTCCCGTTGAAACCAATATTGTGATTTTTGAGGTGAAACCAACGCATACAGTTCAAGAGGTGATTGCTTATTTGTTGTTGCATAACATTCGTGTTTCAGCCATGAGTTCCACCCATATTCGCATGGTGACGCATTTGGATGTTACACCAGAAATGATTGATTTTGTGATAGATAAATTGAATCATTTCCAATGAGTTGGATTTTCATGAGTGAACATCGAAATGTGGAAATTTAACAGAAATATTGACTAAACTTGAACCTGGAATCAACTTCTTGGAACAGGATGGATTTGAGAATATCAGGAAAAAGTTTGGTAACAAGAAAAACTACAAAAAGCGGTTACAACCAAGAATACGAATGTTCCAAGGGACAATTTGCAGTTGAAAACCACATAGAATTATTTAAACCGTAAATGAAAAATATCATTTCAACATTGCGAAAATTGCAAATCATTTTGGCTTTATTTTTTGCGTTTTTCGCAAGATTTGTTGCTGCCCAAACCGCCATGTTTCCCTCAAAAGGAACGGTATATGATGGTAAATTACACTCTATCCATTTGATCATTGATCCAGATTCATTAAAGGCATTGTTGGATCCTGTGAATCGGTGGACAGATCATTGTTATCCTGCTGTATTTGTGTATGATGGCAAAGATACCATTCAAAAAGTGGGGGTGAGATTGAAGGGAAATACATCGCGCAGCGCTGAGAAAAAAGGGTTTAGAATTGACTTTGATGAATATCTGCCATTTACATTCCAAGGATTGAAAAAAATGAACATCAATGGGAACCACAATGACCCATCGATGTGCCGGGAATATTTGGCGGAATACGCCATGAATCAAGGTCAGATTAATTCGGTTAGGGGGAATTTGGTCAGGTTTTTCATCAATGGGGTGTATTATGGAATCAGAAACAACTCGGAATTCATTGACAAATTTTTCTTGATGGGACGTTTCGGAAATGCAAATGGCAACTTGTACAAGTGTAATTGGCCGGCAGATTTGGGATGGTTGGGTAGCAATCAAAAAGCCTACAAAGACATCATGAATGGCAACGACAGGGCTTATCAACTCAAAACAAATGAAACAGCCGATGATTACAGTGATTTGGTTCAATTGATCAATGTAATCAACAATTCACCTACAGATTCATTTGAGGCTAGAATTAACCGAATTTTCAATGTTCAAGCCTATTTGAAAACATTGGCTATGGAAGTTTTGGTAGGGCATTGGGACAATTATTTTTGCAATAAGAACAACTATTTCCTGTATCACAACACCAAAACGGGCAAGTTTGAATACATGCCCTACGACATGGATAACACCTTTGGAGTTCAATGGGGCTATCCCAATATCAACAACCGTAATATCCA
>CAZBMF010000190.1:0-2139 GCA_964492925.1 uncultured Rhizobium sp.
TGAGGGAACAAACTGTCAATGTTGTATTTAGTAAAGTAAGTTTGTATGGCTTCAATTGAACACATTAGAAATTATACTGAAACCTAAAGTTTGATATCATAAAACTGTCATGGAAATAACCGTAAATCAAATAGAAAACAGGATCTATACCATTAGGGGAATACAAGTGATGCTAGATAGTGATTTGGCAGAAATGTATGATGTTGAAACAAAAGTTTTGAACCAAGCCGTTAAACGTAATTTGGATAGATTTCCAAATGAATTTCGGTTTCAGTTGACAAAAGATGAGTTGGACAATTTGAGGTCACAAATTGTGACTTCAAGTTTATCGCATGGTGGAAGAAGAGGCTTACCCTATGTGTTTACCGAACAGGGTGTATCGATGCTCTCGGCTGTTTTGAGAAGTAATACGGCTATAAAAGTAAGCATTCAAATCATACAAGCATTTGTAACCATGCGCAAAACATTTGCAAATCTTCATGGTCTAATACAACGATTAGAAGGGTTAGAAAGCAAACAGCTAATAACTGATAGCAAGCTGGAAAAGGTGCTGAAAGCACTCGAAAAGGACAGCCAACCTAAGCAAGGTGTTTTTTTTGAAGGACAGTTATTTGATGCCCATGTATTTGCCAGCGACCTCATTAAAAAAGCTCAAAAAAGTCTGGTATTGGTAGATAATTATATAGACGAAACCACTTTGTTGTTGCTTAGTAAACGTAAAAAAGGAGGAGAATGCATGGTGCATACCCGCAATAATGCCACGTTGAAAAAGGATATAGAAAAACATAACCTACAATACCCTGAAATATCAGTAATCGAAAACCGCAACAGCCATGACCGTTTTTTAGTTATTGACAACACCGATCTTTACCATATCGGTGCATCCTTAAAAGATTTAGGAAACAAATGTTTTGCCTTCAGCCGTATGGATGATTTATTGGGTGATTTACAAACCAAATTATTATCGAAGTAAAGATTATATCTATATCGATTTTAGTAGACATTTAACTTGTATTTCATCTCAATTTTACTAGTTTTGGAATAGATATATGCAAATTGTTGAAGCCATTTATGAAAGAGATATCGATCTATTGCTCATCGAGGAATTTGTGTCGAATGGTGATTTTATATCATATTTCCTGAAGAATACTCATGTGCCAAAACCTTTGGATGGGGCCGCAATTTTCGCCTACAGGAGTGTGGTTGACACGGAAACTGGTGAAACAGATATCCTTCTGGAATTTGAATCTGACCAAGGATTAATCAATGTTTTTATAGAAAATAAAATTGATGCCAATTTCCAACCACAACAGATTGAAAGGTATCAGAAACGTAAGGAAAAATCCAACAATGAATCTTACATCGCATTGGTGGCACCCAAAGAGTATATAAAAGGATCAGAAGCTTTTGATTTTGTGGTGGAATATGAATATTTAAAAGAATTCTTCGATCAAAGTGATCGTCGGGGGAAATACAAGCATCATATACTGGAAATTGCAATCGACAAGTTAAGGCGCGGCTATAGTGCTGTCAATCATCGGCAAACACTGGATTTTTATCAGTTTTATTACGAAAAAACTTTAATATTTTCCATCGTTCAAATGGATGAACCATTGGTAAAACCTAAGGGTAGTACATGGGTTCGGTTGTGGAGCCAAAACCATGAGCGCATCAATGCCTATCATAAGATTAAACAAAACAAAATCGACATTGAAATCCCAAATTTTTTGAGGGATAAATACGCAGCAATCATTTTAAAGTACAAGCAAAATGGAATGCTGATTGAAAATAAAAACAGCTGTTATTTAAGCCACAAATTCCCATTAACAGTCGACCTGAATCAAGATCCCTCAATATATGAATCTTCAATTTTGGAAGCGATAAAACTTGTTGCCGGGGTATTTGAAAAAATGTGAGAGATAAAGTACCCTGAATTGGATTGTTTCCCATCAATCCCAACTAAACTCCCCAAATTTCCTAAAAACATTCTGCAAATCTGGGGTGTTGAAAACGTATAGTTGTATCCTGATGTCGCCGCCTGATTTTTGTACAATTTGTTGCGAGGGATGGATGGGTACCGCTTGAACCTGGCTGGCGGCCCAGCCGGTGAACCAACGGTATACAATGATGGGTTTTACC
>CAZBMF010000191.1:0-2138 GCA_964492925.1 uncultured Rhizobium sp.
AGCTGTCATGATGCCGCAAAGATGCGAATCTTTCTGAGAAAAGTTTTTGCAAATTCCGCAAAAAAAAGGCCGCTTCTTTTCAGAAACGACCTCCAGATAAACTTAAATAAAAAGATTTTTATACCCCCTCGCCCCAGTTCTTCAACTCTTCTTCACTCCACAATTCTGGGAAGAAAATACGGCGTTGGTATTTTGGATGCATGTACTTCTGCCAATCGCTGCCGCCCGTTGCAGCCGCATTGCCCAAGTATTTCGCAGCAGCATGGTAATGGGCCATCACCCAGGTTACATTCACCGTGTAATCGTAATGACGCATGGCTTTCACCAATTCCGCATCCGATTTAACACTCTCTGGCAATTCCTTGAATTTGGTCCATAAATTCGTTGTATTGTATGCCTCCATTTTACGCAAAAACTCAGCCTTATACTTTCTCTCGAAATTCATGATCAACGTATTCTTTTTGCCCGTTTTATGGTCTTTTCCTGCCGCTTGCCAGTACAAATGCTCATAAGCATGCTCGTATGGCGTATTCCTGTCGATCGTTGCCCTAAACCTGAAATCAATCAAATTGATCAACTCCGTTGAAGCAAATTCAATCATCCTGTATTGCGCACTCTGAAAACCACTTGCCGGCGTCAATGTGTTCCTGAATTTCATATACTGCTCGCGCTCCATGCCATCCCCCATAATTGAAAATGAAGATGATAACATGTCGAAATAACGGCTTACCCTTCTCAATTTCTCCGTAAAGAAGGCAGCTTCCACCGTTTCAGCATGGCTCACTTGGTCAATTTCCCACAAAATCATTTTGAACAACAATTCATTGATTTGGTGATACATAATGAACACCATCTCATCGGGTTGATTGGTTCTTTGAACTTGCAATGAAAGCAATGCCTCCGGTAAAATATAATCCCAATAAGTGATTGGATTCGACCACACAAGTCCCTCCAAATGAACATCTGGATTTTGATCTATTTTGTGATATTTTTCGTCAATACGTTTGAGTATTTCTTCTCTGTTATCTGACATAGTCTTCAAATTTAGTGTCTATTTTTATAAAAATCGTGAATGATTGCATCAATTGCTTCAATTTGATGCTCTTCGGTGATATTCTTTGAGCGAATCAACTGCAAAATCATCTCATCTTGCTCTTTTCCTTTGTTCAATGCCACGTGGTATTCAATATCGCTAAACGAAACCATTGAATACATCGGGAAATATTCACCCGGATACAATTCCGCAATTCTGCGCTCAATTTTCTGCATCAACAAATATTCTGGATCAGTCACTTTATCGCGCATCACCACATAATTCAGCAGCGACAAATCTTGAACCGCATCGCCATTGGGTTTTCTCATTTGCTCGTATTCCTTGAAAATACTCGGCCAATCATGGTTGTGTTTGATCATGAGGGAATTCATCACCGAGCAATCTTCAAAACCAGCGTTCATACCTTGTCCGAAGAAAGGCACCGTAGCATGTGCTGCATCGCCCATTAACGCCACTTTGCCGTTTGTCCACGGGAAACATCGAATGATGGCCAAAGAACTCAACGGATGATCTTCCCAAGCATCAGCTACATTGGGCATCATCTCGTAAAAATCAGGGAAAACCACCTTGAAAAATACCTCTACTTTGTCTTTTGAAGTGAGGTTGTTAAAGCAGTAGTCATGTCCCTCAAAAGGCATAAACAACGTGCAGGTAAAGGAACCATCAAAATTTGGCAAAGCAATGAGCATGAACCTACCACGAGGCCAAATGTGCAAGGTATTTTTTTCAAGTTTGAAGCTGCCATCGGGATTCGCGGGAAGCAAAATTTCGCGGTAACCATCGGGAATGTAGTGTTGACTGAAGTTAAAGCGATCCAATTTCTGCATGGAATGGTAGCGAACGGCAGAGAAAGCACCATCGGTTGCAAATACCACATCTGATTGAAATTCAGATGTTTCACCCGTAACATTGTTCTTCAATTTTACGATTCCATTTTCCAAATCGGCGCCTGTACAATCTTGATTGAATACAATTTCAACATTTCCTTGTGCCTCGGCAATGTCCATCAACTTGCAGTTGATTTCACTGCGTGAAACAGAGTAAATTGCTTGACCCTGAATACCATAGGGCTGATATGTTTCAC
>CAZBMF010000192.1:0-2113 GCA_964492925.1 uncultured Rhizobium sp.
TATTGATTTAAATGGAAATTAATAATTTTTCGTTTGTAAATCAATAATTTAAAAAATTCAATACAACAACATATCTGCATGGGCAGAATTTATCATTGCATACAAATTACAATTAGAAAATTTGTTGCCACCTTCTTAATGAATAAAAACTTGATTTAATGATACATTGCACGTATATTTGATTTTTAAAAAACACGTGCAATGGCAACCAAATTAACCCTCACAATTGATGAATCTGTTATTGTTGTAGCCAAAAAGTATGCACATCAAAACGGAAAAAGCCTTTCCCATATAGTAGAAAATTATTTAATGTCGCTTACTTCTTCCGAATTTAAAAACGATGAAATTTCCCCAGATGTTTTAAAGTTGAAAGGCTCAATTGAAATCCCCGAAGATTTTAACTACAAAACTTCACTGTCGGATGAATTATCAGAAAAATATCTAAGATGAAAGCGGTTTTTTTAGACACCAATATATTGATTGATTTATTGGCCGACAGAAAACCACACGCAGAATTGGCAGCGCAAATTTTTGATTTTGGCATCAAAAACAAGATTAAAATATATATTTCAGCCATATCTTTCAACAACATCTATTTTATATTAAGGAAATTTCATTCCCATAAACCTACCATAGATATCCTCTTGGGTTTAAAGAAAATGGTGTCAATCATTGAAGTCAACGAAATAATCATTGAAAACGCATTAAACAGCAACTTCAACGATTTTGAAGATTCCATTCAATATCATTGCGCAAAGGAAGTTGATGAAATAGATTGCATCATCACCAGAGATCCCAATGGATTCAAAAACAGCACTTTGGCAATATTATCACCATTTGAATTGATTTGTTTAATCGAATCAATTCAAACCAAATAAGTGTATCTTCGAATATCATGTTTCGTCGATTATTCATTTTAAACGCCTTTTTATTGTTGATTTTCCATCAGGGATTTTCGCAGATCAATATCAAAGAACATCCAATTTTGGTAAAAGAATTAACAAAAGTGTATTTCGATACAAACTTCAAAAAAGAACAAGGTAAAATCATCAATGAATCGTGGCAAAGCATTTCCTCCTATCAATTGGGCACAAATAATCCGATTGAAGTTGGCAAGGTGTGTTTTACCATTGAATCTTGTGCATTAAAATTTGGTGCAAGCTTAAGGAAATCAAAACCAAGCAACATATCATTCCCCAAAGGAAGCATGGTTTGGATTCTCAGTTACGAAAGGGAGTATGATTCCACAAAGTTAGACAGCGTGCAATTTCTGTATTTCATCAACTACAAAGTGTATGTACCATCCCTCAAAAAAATAGCATTTATCAATGCCAAATATTTACCCAATTTTTGTATTTCCACACGAGGATATTCGAATCTCGATACCCTGAAACCTCAATTGGTTGGCAACTTCCAACAATACCATTCCCGATACAACAATGTCCCTCAAAAATATGAACTGGGCAACTTTGGTGACCCCATTATCAATATCAATCAATTTATCTCTAATTGGATACATATCAACGACAGGGTATTTCAAGTGTATGTTCAAAAACATCCAGATTCGAGTCAACTTCAAATAAATGTTGAAACTGGATTGGTGAATTCAAGTTATAATTTCATCACAGACGCACAAAATTCAAGTGCACATTTGGGATCATCTATTTTCCCTTGGATATATGGGTCACAAGGACTCATGGGTGTTCGAAACATTGTTGATATTCAGCACTGGGCGGATGCTTGTGGCGAAGAAGGCGGGAGTACATATTTTACGTTTATGGAACAAAGTGAACCATTGAATGGATTGGTTAAATTGGGGGATTTTCACAGTGTTTCCGATGCAGGTAACTACGCTTATTTTGAAGTTTTGGTTTTCCCAATCGACACAATTGAATTAATAAATGGAATTTCAACTGAATTTACTAAAATTCACGGCGAACCAAATTACCTGATTCAAATTAATCAAACTTTAGAAAGCGAAGATTACCTATCCCAAGATGTTAACGACTATCCTGAGATCAAAACCTCCAGCGAAATGAAGTATACCAAATGGAATCGGAATCCTACAAAATTCAAAAAAATTCCTTACAAAGACCCTTGCAAACCTGCTGAA
>CAZBMF010000193.1:0-2086 GCA_964492925.1 uncultured Rhizobium sp.
CGTACCAACCAAAGTCCACTTTTTCAACTTCCATTCAATTTCTGTTGCTGAAGTAATGGCTTTATTCTGTATGGATGGCGATAATTTATAATAATATACAGTGGCGCTTGTGTCATACATTTTTACAATAGCGGATTTTCCATCTCCATAAACATTCCTTACACCTTGATTCAACATAAGATTTAATCCAAAGGTTTGACTAAGTGTTATCCTCTCTCTGTCCAAAATAAAGTTAGCCCCAATTCTTGGATGAAAAGTAACAGCATATCCTTTACCTTCAAGTTGGTATTGTCTATATAAAACCGCATTTTTTGACGGTTCACCCGAATATTTGCAACGGTCTAGGAGAAACGAAGTATTATAGTAAGCCAAACTAATTGAAGATATATATTTACTAGATTTATATCCAAATTGAAATTGTTCAGCTGCATTTATACTTGGATGAACAACTTTTACCGAATTATCCTCTGAAAAAACAGAGAATTTTTGCCTTATTGCAACGCCACTGGATAATTCTAAATAGCATTGTGCGTTTGAAGTTGCACAAAACAAACACAATAACAGAAAGCAATTCGTTTTATTTTCTAATTTCAACATATCACCAAAGTTTAACAAAAAGAACTGCTTGGCTTACTATACATACTCGCGAATTAAAGTTGAAAACATTTCTTTCTTCCTCTATGCCGCTAGAAATATTTACTAAACTAATATTTGGCCCCGACTTTATTAAGGTTGAAAATCTTCCAAAATTAAATTCATACGATATAGAGGTATTAAATGTAACTTTTGACCTTCTACTCGGGTAATCCCCCACACTATAATCAAATCTACCATCACCTCTATACGTTGTATAACTCGAATAGTTATTAAACTTAAGTGCGAGACCCATATCCACAAAAAGGTTGCTCCTTTTTGTAGATGATAGCTGCTTTGAATATGTCAGCTCCGGATTATAATATTTCAATACTATTTGTCTTCTTCGAATGGTTCCTTGATTAAAAATTGGCCCTGTACGTATATTCGAAAACCTTTGTTCTTCTAACCCCAATTGACATGTTAACCGGTTTTTTTTCCAACCATATCTAGCTTTAACGCCGTAACTAGGATTGAGGCCATCATTTTCCCTTTTGTAATCCTCCAATTGATCCCAAAAGTTTACAACATGTCCTCCATAAAATCCAACTTGGAGTGTTGGCGGTATTTGCGCATTTAGCACATGAATACATGCAAAGAAACCAAGGATTACCGATACTTTCATTCTTTAATGTAAATTAATTGTGACTTTTTCCAACTAAAATCAGCGTTACTCATAACCAAAATATATGTTCCAGATTTATACCTATCACTGAGTTCGCCAATATTTTCCCATTCGTTTTGGTTAAATGATTGTATTTTTCTACCTCCAATATCATATAAAACAACTTGTATTTGTTCTTTATTCAAGGTAATGTATTCCGATTCATTTGTTATTTGCCACGGTTTATAATCTATAGAATTTTTAACAGTCGCTATCGTTTCAACTGGGGAAACAGCCGGTAACGGAGGGCAGACATCATCGATATGTTCAATACGGAACTCGCCATTTCGATCCACGTTTAATCGATTAATTGTAGCATGATTCACACAAATTATCTTAATAAACTCTCCATTACCTATGTCTGACATCCAGTTTTCAGGAAAATCAATCACAGCTTTTTTTGCAGTTACGACATTATAAACCCCATCTCTTAGCTTGAAATCCGATTTCTCATTATAAGTTGATATGTCTTCAGCTGGGCATTTCATTTCTTTGTACACTTTAATATATTCAACCTCAAATTTTGCAGATAAATTGTCTGAAATTGGTAATTCAGAATTTGGAGGGTGTACCGCAGTATTGAAATTTATCCGCATTGGATTTGTACAATACTGCTTTCGCTGTCTATACCATTCATTTTCATCTATTTCCGACTGAAAGCGGCCAACTCTAATATCTCTTGCAAATTGATGGCGCATGTAGACCTTTTTAAAATCAAAATTATTGGTCGAATAATAAACTGCAGTATGATGCCGATTCCAAACAAAGTAATAATACAAAAATTTATTT
>CAZBMF010000194.1:0-2042 GCA_964492925.1 uncultured Rhizobium sp.
GCATCATTGTTGAGTTGGTCGTTTTTCTTTTTTGCTTTGATTGCAACTTCGGTAATACTCTCGAAATCTTCATCAAGATCAATGTTCATCACAACCTCTTTTCCCGATGTTACAACGATATTGGGAAGGTTGGCAATGCGATAATTTTTAGCTTCAACGGTTAGGTTTTGTCGACCCAAAGGAACCCCCAATAATATAAAGGAACCATCATCCTTGGTTAAATCGGAGATTGAATGGTTGTCGATGCTGATTTTTGCACCAAGAATGGCTCTTTGAGTTTCACGGTCTCTCACAGTTCCACGAATGGTCTGTGTCCCTCCTAAATCAGAACTTTCAGATTGAGCACTTAGGCCATTTGAAAGAAATGATAGAAATAAAAATAGAAAGAATGGTAGTTTTAATTTCATGTCTGCGAATGTAAAATGGATTTGACGCATTCATGCTGTAAAAAGTTACAACCATCACTGTATTTTTAAGGTGAATCCTTAAATAGGCATAAAATTTTTATGATTTTTCCTTAAAGAAAAAGCGAGAAAAGGAGGAATTGGAGGTAATATTTGCTTATAAACTGTTGTTAATGACCTGTTTATCGGCATTAATTAGTTCATAACCAGTAATTGGCAAGTTAGGATCAGTTTCAAGTTTAAGCCAACGCTTGTGTTTGAGCCACCATTTCATTCTAATTGAAGGAAAACCGGCTTTGAAGTAGTGGGTAATAAGGGCATTTGCTCTTAGCGTTACGCCTTTTTGGTTCATATTTTCCCACAGATAGGTAATTTCGTTTTCAATTTTACCGATGAGCTGAACGGAACTATCTACTCTGCCAGATCCCATACAAGTGCTACAAATTTCAGAAGTTGCAATTTCCAACGCTGGACGAACACGCTCACGGGTGAGTTGTACCAACCCAAACTTGCTCATAGGAAGGATATTATGTCGAGCGCGGTCTTTCGACATTGCGTCTTTAAGCGCTTGGTGAAGCGCGGTTTTCTTCTTAGGGTCTTTCATGTCGATGAAATCAATTACAATGATTCCACCCATGTCGCGAAGTCGAATTTGACGCGCTATTTCTTCCACTGCTTCTGTGTTCACTTTGAACACATTTTCTTCGCGGTTAGACGGGTCAAACGATGTATTTCCGCTGTTTACGTCGATAACGTGCAATGCTTCGGTATGTTCAATTACCAAATAGGCACCGCCGCTAAACGGAACATTTTTACCGAAAGAAGATTTGATTTGTTTGTTGATGCCATATTGATCAAATATGGGCAATTTCCCTTGGTAATGCCTTAAGATTTTGTTGGCATCAATGTTATATTTTTCCAAGGTTTTTTTGAGGGACGCGTGCATTTCTGCATCATCCACAGAAATCTGCGAAAATGAATCGTTCAGAATGTCTCTCAACAGAGAGTCGATACGATTTGCATTTCCAATAACTTTTTGTCCAACGGAAGCCTTACGAAGTCCAATCACCAATTCATCCCATTTTTTGAGAAGGTCTCTAAGGTCTTTATCGAGTTCTTCAAGTGCAACGCCTTCAGAAACGGTTCTCACAATAACACCAAAGTTCTTGGGTTTAATAGAGTGAGCTAGGTCTTTTAGGCGGGCTTTTTCTTTGGCGTTACCAATTTTTTTGGAGATGGAAACTTGCCTAGAAAAGGGCACTAGGATAAAATAGCGACCGGGGAGGGAGATATCACAAGTAATTTTAGGACCCTTATTGGCGATGGGTTCTTTCATTACTTGAACTAAGATTTGCTCACCCGATTTAACAACGGCGCTTATTTTGCCGGTTTTTACGGTTTGTTCTTCAAGTTCAAATGAATCGAGGTCACCGGCATTTGGGTTTCCATCGAGTGCCATTCGGACAAACTTCTGCAATGACCGAACATTGGGCCCGAGGTCGAAATAGGTTAGAAAGCCGTCTTTTTCTCCGCCAACATTGACGAACGCTGCATTGAGTGATGGCGAAATTTTTCGTACTTTACCCAAATAGAAATCGCCGACTTGAAAAGACGAGTCGACGGTTTCTTGATGGAATT
>CAZBMF010000195.1:0-2041 GCA_964492925.1 uncultured Rhizobium sp.
GGGTCTAATTTGAGCTCGGCATTGGCCGGACTATTCATTGAATTGAGTTTGAAATTGTCAATATAGGTCCGACCATTGGCAAACATAAAACTGACATAAATGTTGTTTTTATCATCCAATGCCAAGCTGCCACGAAGAGAATAACCAAAATTTAGGTCGGGCAAAAATTCTTTGATCCACTTGAGTTTACCCGTTTTCCCATCCAGCTTAAATACGTACCACATGCTTTCTGAGGTGCTATCTGTTAAGGTATCAATATTTAACGTGTTGCGGTATTTGCTTGAAACCACAACATCTCCGTTGTTATCAATTTCGAAGCCATATTTTGTTTGGTTACTGGCATAATTATAATTTCCAAATGAAAAACTCCATAAAAGTTGACCCGAAGAATCGAATTTCTCAATCAATTTATCGCCTTTGATGTGATGAAGTAGGTTGGTGTCGGAATATCGTAAATAATTGTCGCCATAACCCGTCAAAGTTGGAAAACTTGCACTCACAAAGACATTGCCATATTTGTCGCTTTTAACCGCATTGCTGATAACATTTTTGTCGTAGTTAAAGCTAACCTTTGGACTCGTTTTGGAAACAGGGGCCGTTGTCCTCAACCATTCACCGTTTTTTTCTTGTTTAATTTTATTTATTGTTGGAGGCTGTGGTGTATTTTGATTTAAATTTCGATGTTCAATAAACAGCGTGTCATCGGAACGGTAACTCCAAATGACAAAACTATCGAAAATGCCAGCGGTTTGGGGGAATTTCATCCTTGTGCTGATTGGGAAATGACTTGTCATTTTATTTCCATCCCAAGAATACAGATATTCCTTATTGTCGGAGCCTTTATTTCCAAAGAAATACGCTTTATGATTGTAAACCGATAAATAATTGGTCAAACCAGAATTAGGACCAGGATTCAAATCTTGAATGAACCTCAAACTATCAAATCTGGGCGCATAAACCAATTCATGTCCTGAAGCAAGCGTCCAATACGACATAAACTCAAGGTTGCTTTTTTCTAAAACGCCGTATCCCAAAGATTGTGTTTTTTTTGTAGGAGGGACGCTGTCGTAGGTAAAAGGAAATTTCGTTTTTAAATTATAGGTGTAGTGTAGATTCTGTTCAAACCTATATCCAGTTACCACAGAATCGTTTGAATGGGCCACGTAAAAGGGTCTAGCTCCGATGTTTTTTAGGGATACTGAATCGATTGTCAATGACTTGGTTATTATCCACAATTGGTTGTTTCTTACCGACAATATGCAGGCGTGATTGTCGGTATGAAAAAAAAAATTATTTGAGATAGTTTCTGGGGTTTTAAAAATGACGTTGTTGTTGTTGTCAAAAATAACGCGTTCTGTATTATTTTGGTATGAAAAAACCAGAGGTTTTCCTCCAAAAATGGTATAGGATTGTATGGGGAAAATATTGGAATATACTATTTTGGTGGCGGCAGGAGTTCCATCACTTTCCCAAAGACATTCCTTTTGGTTATAGTAAGTAGAAACGTAATATTTGTTGTTGATATATTGGGCCAAAGCAGGGAGTGCTCTGTATGGGTGTTCAACATACGAATTGATTTCGGTGTAAAGTGTTTTTTGATTTTTAGAGAAGGAAAAGTAATTGAGGTGATGACGTCCATCATTGCCGTTTGGATCAAATTTGAATGTTACGTAAAATACACCGCTGTCGGTCATGATGATTGATTGCCCGAAAGAGATGTTGGTATCCAATGGCTCGGGTTGTCCGTATGGCAAATGAATTCGGTACAAATACTGTTGGTTGCTGTTGTTTGACCCAACAATAAAATAGAGATAATCTTTGTAAACTTTCGATTGTTCTAAATTTCCCTTTTTGATTAGTTTTATGGCTGTTTGCGCTTGTAAATTCTGAGAAAATAACGAGAGCATTGAGAGCAAAAAACACAAGAAAAACTTATTTCGAAGGAATCTCATAACAGGCAGTTGCACAAATATATGATAATGTGGGGAAGATGCCCAAAGTAATCGTGTTCAGGCCAATTTATTAGATTGAAAAACGAGAA
>CAZBMF010000196.1:0-1949 GCA_964492925.1 uncultured Rhizobium sp.
AACGTTTGAGAAGGGTAAGGCAATTGGGAATGAGTGAGTGGGTGTATCCTGGTGCAACGCATACTCGTTTTCACCATGCGTTGGGCGCATTAAATTTAACCATTCAAGCTGTGGAAACTTTGCAGCGCAAGGGTGTAGACATTAGCGAAGAGGAAAAAGAGGGCGTTTCATTGGCCATTTTGTTGCATGATATAGGACATGGACCATACAGCCATACTTTGGAGCACACCTTGATTCAAGAAGTTCACCACGAGGCGATATCCCTCCAAATCATGGAAAGAATGAACCGTGAATTCAATGGTAAATTGAGCATAGCCATAGAGATTTTTAAGGGTACGTATTCACAAAAACCGTTTTTAAGTCAACTTATTTCTGGTCAATTGGATATGGATCGTTTAGATTATTTGTTGAGGGACAGTTTTTACACTGGTGTAAGTGAAGGAATTGTGGGTGCCGATAGGATCATTCACATGTTGAACGTGAAGGACGGCAACTTGGTGGTTGAAGAGAAGGGCATTTACAGTGTAGAGAAATTTTTGGTGGCCAGAAGACTCATGTATTGGCAGGTGTATTTGCACAAAACGGTGATTGCTGCTGATGCCATGTTGGTTTCTATTTTGTTGAGGGCAAGGCAATTGGCAAAGGAAGGTTCTACTTTGGGAACATATCATCCGCTGATGCATTTCTTGTTTAAAGACATCAATGCGTCGAATTTTGATGATGAGGCGTTGGATTTGTTTTTGGTATTAGACGATATTGATATTTTATCGAGCGTAAAGCAATGGCAATTCCACGAAGATAAAATACTGAGCACTTTGTGTAGTAGGTTGTTAATGAGGAAGTTGCCAAAAATAAAAATTGGATTAGAACCAATTGCTGATGAAATGTTGAATTTGGTTACGCAACAAGCCAGTGGTTTGTTTGGGATACCGGAAAGTTTGGCGAAAGAATTTTTCATCAAGCAGGGGGTATTAGAAAACCATGCATATAAAACGGAGGGTGGAGGCATTAGAATTTTACGCAAAGACGGAAGAATTCAAGATGTAGCTGAAGCTTCAGACAATTATAATTTGGCGGCGTTGAAAGAAACGGTAACCAAATATTTCATGATTTATTGGGAAAAATAATGTTTAGAAAATCGAATGCACCTACGGATAAGGTGACTGCAAAAAAGCAACTTGGACAACATTTTTTGACCGATAAGGGCATTGCACAAAGGATTGGCGAGTTGATGGTAGACAATTTGGATGTTGTGATTGAAATAGGTCCTGGTATGGGGGTTATGACGCAGAGTTTGTATGCCCAATGGGGGGCAAGATTAACGGTTATTGAAATTGACAAAGAGTCGGTACAATATTTGGGACGGCAGGAGTGGGCACAAGGATTGAACATTTTGGAGGGAGATTTTTTAGAGATTCCTTACACGGAATGGCCTATAGGTGAGCGAGTTGGGATAGTTGGGAATTACCCTTACAACATTTCCACTCAAATTGTTTTCAGGATGTTGGAAAGACCGAAGTTGGTGCAGCAATTTGCGGGTATGTTTCAAAAAGAGGTGGCAAAAAGGTTTTGCGCTGAGCATGGCAACAAGGAGTATGGAATTACGAGTGTGATGTTGCAGGCATATTACCAATGCAAGTATGAATTCACAGTAAACGAGGGGTCATTTAATCCGCCGCCGAAGGTAAAAAGCGGGGTGATGAGTTGTATTTTGAGGGATGATTTGCCGGGTTGCAGTTACAAGAGTTTGAAAATGGTAGTGAAGCATGCATTTTCACAAAGGAGAAAAACTTTGAGCAATGCATTAAAACCGTTAACGAGTGTAAGGCCAAATTTTGTAATTCCTGAAAAATGGCAAGGACAAAGGGCTGAGCAGTTGAGTGTTGAAGAATTCAAAGAATTGGCAATTTTTTTTGAAAATTCAACTCATTGATTTATTGTGCTTTGTT
>CAZBMF010000197.1:0-1906 GCA_964492925.1 uncultured Rhizobium sp.
TCCAAGTAACAACAGACGGTGGCAAAGGAATTGTGTATGGTCAAAGTGTTCACCGAAATGAATTTGGCATCGACAAAGGCTTGTTTTGGAGTCCAACAGGAGGTCATTTGGCTTTTTATAGAATGGACGAACGTAGGGTTACAGAATATCCTTTGTTTTCGATCGCTGAAAGACCTGCAAAACCATCTACCATCAAATATCCAATGGCCGGAGATAGTAGCCATACTGTAACTATTGGGGTTTACAACATCGTATCTAAAAAAACGGTGTATTTGAAAACCGATGGTCCTTATGATCAATATTTGACCAATGTTACTTGGTCACCGAATGGCGCATTTATCTATGTAGCCATTGTGAATCGCGAACAAAACGAAATGCATTTGAATCAGTATTCCGCCGAAACTGGAGAATTAATCAAAACGCTTTTCACCCAAAAACATTCAAAATATGTAGAACCTCAGAACGGACCTTTATTTGTACCTAAATCTAACACTGACTTCATTTGGCAGAGCAATTTGGAGGGATTCAATCATCTTTACTTATATAGCAATGGCAAATTGAGCAAAATAACCAACGGGAATTGGGAAGTATCTGAAGTGATTGGTTTTGATAAAACTGGAGAATATTTAATCGTAAATTCAACCCGCAACAGCGATTTGAAATTGGATCAAGAAAGCCCAACAAATAGATGTCCACTTGCCATTAGTTGGAAAAACACAAAAAATAGCCCTATCATTCTGTTTTCAAACCAAGGTAGTTCATATGTGGGAATGCATGGTTTGGTGGAAAATTTAATGGGTGGATACTTGGCATCAATGTTTTCAAATGTCAATACTCCTAAACAACTTTTAGTCTTAGATGTAAATACATACATTACCGATTACGTAAATCGTAAAAAAACGATAGAACAACCAAAGATAGTATTCAACTCAAAAAATCCAATTGAAGATTTTGATTTAGGCGAACTAAAATTAGATCAATTGAACAATGCCGGAACCATCTTACACACGCGCACTTTCTTGCCACCAAGTTTCGATCCGAACAAGAAATATCCTGTAGTGGTTTATCTTTATGGAGGTCCTCACGCTCAAATGGTTACCAACTCTTGGTTAGGTGGCGGAAACTTGTGGATGCATTACATGGCACAAAAAGGATACATTGTGTTCACAGTAGACAATCGTGGTTCTTCTCACAGAAGTTTTGAATTTGAAAACGCCACTCACCGCCAATTAGGAACCATTGAAATGGAAGACCAATTACTTGCGTTAAAGCATTTAAAATCTTTACCTTACGTAGATTCTTCTCGTGTGGGTGTACATGGTTGGAGTTTTGGGGGATTCATGACAACTTCTTTAATGACACGTCACGCAGGTGCTTATAAAGTGGGAGTTGCAGGTGGACCAGTTATTGATTGGAAACTTTACGAAATCATGTATACTGAAAGGTATATGGATAAACCTTCTGAAAATCCTGAGGGATATGAGGCCAACAATTTATTGAACCATGCAAACAAATTAAAAGGCCGTTTGCTTATGATTCACGGTGCCGATGATGATGTTGTAGTTTGGCAACACAGTTTGAAATTCGTTCAAAAGTCTGTAAGTGCAATGAATGCAAATTTGGATTATTATGTTTATCCAGGACATAAACACAACGTTGTTGGCATAGACAGGGCGCATTTATACAAAAAAATAAGTCAATACTTTTTTGATTTCTTATAAAAATCTGTCAATTGTTTATAAAAAAAGCGCATTTTTTTGCGCTTTTTTTATGCCCATAATTCTCGATATTTATGGGAAAGTTTGCTTATATTTGTATAAATCAACTTTTAAGGGGAATAAATTCCAATCGCAGTGAAGCCAAGAGATTTTAAAATTGTTGAATGTCCCCGAGATGCCATGCAAGG
>CAZBMF010000198.1:0-1234 GCA_964492925.1 uncultured Rhizobium sp.
CCGTTGCTGTTGTCTAACGCTTCCATTCCGTCGATTGCTTCACCAATTACGTTTAACAATCTTCCGCGAATTCCTTCGCCTGTTGGCATCATAATTGCCGAACCTGAGTCAACAGCGTCCATGCCTCTACGCAATCCATCAGTACCATCCATGGCAATTGTTCTTACCATGTTCTCTCCTAAATGTTGTTGAACCTCCAAAACCAATTTTTGTCCGTTCTCTTTGATAACGTGCAAAGAATTGTAAATTTTTGGTAATGTAGATCCAGATTCGTTAAAGCTTACATCGACAACTGGACCAATGATTTGTGATATTTTACCTATGTTGGCCATCGTGTATTATTTCAGGGTGCAAAGATAGTCATTTTAAATTGCCTCCCAAACCTTTTTTAATTTATCTTAAAAAAACTCCTTTTTTACTTTCTTCGCTTGTCGTACCTTCGCAAAATAAATTTATGGATCGTAATACGGTTATAGGATTTTCGCTGATTTTCCTCATTCTTATGGGCTACTATTGGTACACCGCACCAACGCCCGAACAACAAGCCCAAATGCGCAAAACCCAAGATAGCTTGGCAAAAGTTGAAGCTTTGGCTCAAAAAAACACAGAATCTAAAACGCAACTCGCTCAAAATACCGATTCTGCTAAAGTTGACTCTCTAGTTCTCGACAAATCAAATTTTGCAGCTTTTGCAACTGGTGAAGCTAAACAAATCAACATCTCTAACAAAAATGTTGCCCTAACAATCAATACCAAAGGTGGCGCAATTTCTAAAGTTGTTTTGCCGCAATATAAAAGAGCCGATACCACCGATCTCGTTCTCCTTGATCCTGCTGGTTCTAAACAAAATTGGTCTTGGACAGATGAAAAAGGAAATCTCATAAATAGCTCCAATTATGTATGGACCATCGAGAATCAAACCCCAATGTCTGTGTCCCTCAAACTTAAAATCAATGATTCTGCCTACATACGTCAAGATTATGCCATCCATGATACCAATGTGTATGTGGTAGATTATAAGTTTGTTGTGCATGGAATGGATCCTTATATTCGCCGCGGAAATTCCGACTTTAAACTCAACTGGTCGGCCGATTTGTGCAAACAAGAAAGAGGTAAAAAATGGGAATTGCAAAACTCAACAGTGGTGTACAAATTCCCTAACGAAGATCCTGAAACCCTCAAACCTACTGAACCTACTCAAGAAGTGTTGAAAAACAAACTTCAATGGGTTGGA
>CAZBMF010000198.1:1244-1903 GCA_964492925.1 uncultured Rhizobium sp.
TTTAAACAACAATATTTTACCATGTTGTTGGCCAATAAAAATGAATTTTCAACCGATGCAAAACTCTCTTGGGAAAACCTCAAAGACGAAAGCAAAGTGAAGAAAATGAATGCAGAACTCTATGTAGATTACGATGGTGAAGCCAATAAAGAAGTGAATATGGCCTTTTATTTTGGTCCTAACCACTACAAAACCATGCAATCTGCCAATATTGGTATCGCCAATCACGAAATTGAACGCATCATTCCTATGGGTTGGGGGATTTTTGGTTGGGTAAACAGATACATTGTTGTACCTGTTTTTTCGGCCCTCGACGGTGTAATCGGTAGCATGGGTATTATCATCCTATTGCTCACAATCATCATCAAAACCATTTTGTTGCCTTTGGTTTATAAATCTTATATCTCTACCGCAAAAATGCGAATCTTAAAGCCAGAAATCGACGAAATCAAAGAAAAATACGGCAACGACCTTCAAAAAGTACAGTCAGAAAACATGAGCCTTTATAAAAAGGCCGGCGTTAGTCCTCTCAGCGGATGTGTGCCTATGTTGCTTCAAATGCCAATCTTGTTTGCCATGTTCCAATTCTTCCCAAATGCTTTCGAATTGCGCCAAAAAACTTTCCTTTGGTCACATGATTTGAGTACTTACGATAGTAT
>CAZBMF010000199.1:0-1898 GCA_964492925.1 uncultured Rhizobium sp.
TGCTGCTGTAGGATTTAAAGATATTAGAACTGGTGATACTTTGGTAGTTGAAAATGCTCCAATCGTTCTTGAATCGATGGTATTCCCTGACCCAGTTATTGGATTGGCGGTTGAACCTAAAACTCAAGCAGATATGGACAAATTGGGTATGGCTTTGGCTAAATTGGCTGAAGAGGATCCAACATTCAAAGTTCATACAGATCAAGAAACAGGACAAACAGTTATCTCTGGTATGGGTGAGTTACACTTAGATATCATTGTTGACCGTTTGAAGCGTGAATTTAAAGTTGAATGTAATCAAGGTGCACCTCAAGTAGCATACAAAGAGGCCTTGACCAAAACATATACTCACCGTGAAACTTACAAAAAACAAACTGGAGGTCGTGGTAAATTTGCCGATATTCAGTTTGAACTTGGCCCAGCTGATGAGTCATTTGTAGGTGAAGGTTTGCAATTTGTTAACGATATCGTAGGTGGTTCAATTCCAAGAGAATTTATCCCTGCAGTAGAAAAAGGTTTCAAAGCTGCAATGGTGAATGGTTGTTTGGCTGGTTACCCGATCGATAGAATTAAAGTAAGATTGTTTGATGGATCTTTCCACGCAGTTGACTCAGATTCATTGTCGTTTGAAATTGCTGCTAAAACTGGTTTTAGAGAAGCATCAAGAAATTGCGGACCTGTATTACTCGAACCAATCATGAAGTTGGAAGTTGTAACTCCAGCTGAGAACACCGGAGATGTAATGGGTGACTTGAACCGTCGTCGTGGCCAAATGGAAGGTATCGATGAGCGTGCAGGTGCTCAAGTAGTTAAAGCAAAAGTTCCATTGAGCGAAATGTTTGGTTACGTAACTACATTGCGTACAATTACATCAGGTCGTGCGAACAGTACCATGGAATTTAGTCACTATGATGAAACTCCAAAAGGTATTGCTGAAGAAGTATTAAAGAAAGTTAAAGCGCAAGCTTAATTGATAAAATAATGGTAAGCCAAAAGATAAGAATCAAATTAAAGTCTTTCGATCATAATCTGTTAGATAAATCTGCAGAGAAGATAGTGAAAGCGGTACGCACCACAGGAGTCGTAGTTAGTGGACCGGTGCCTCTACCAACCCGTAAGAAAATTTTCACTGTTTTGCGTTCACCACACGTGAACAAAAAAGCAAGGGAACAGTTCCAATATTGTACTTATCAGCGTTTGATTGATATTTTCAATGGTTCAACTAAAACAGTTGATGCTTTAATGAAAATTGAATTGCCAAGCGGAGTTGAAGTTGAAATTAAATTGTAAGAAAAATGAACGGTTTAATTGGTAAAAAATTAGGAATGACAAGCGTTTTCAACGAAGATGGAAAACGCGTTGCATGTACAGTAATCCAAGCTGGTCCATGTGTAGTATCACAAGTAAAAACACTTACTAATGATGGTTACAATGCGGTTCAATTGGCTTATGGAGATAAAAAAGAGAAGCATTCTAATGCAGCTCAAATTGGTCACTTTGAAAAAGCTAAAACTTCTGCGAAAGCTGAAGTAGTAGAATTCAGAGACGCAGACACTGATGTTCAAATTGGTGCTTTGGTAGACGTTTCTATCTTTGAAGTTGGAGATTATGTTGACGTAATTGGTACTTCTAAAGGTAAAGGTTTCCAAGGTGTTGTTAAACGTCACGGTTTTGCCGGAGTTGGTGAATCAACTCATGGTCAACACAATCGTTTGAGAGCTCCAGGTTCAATTGGTGCTTGTTCATTCCCTGGACGTGTATTTAAAGGTATGCGTATGGCTGGAAGAACTGGTGGCGAAAGAGTAAAAGCTACAAACTTATCGATTTTGAAAATTGATGCGGAAAGAAACCTATTGGTAATCAAAGGTTCAATTCCAGGTCATAATGGTTCAACTGTA
>CAZBMF010000200.1:0-1874 GCA_964492925.1 uncultured Rhizobium sp.
CCAGGAGCATAGCATCTATGGATCTTCTAGAGTTGGTGTTGATAATAGTAAGGATACTTTGTATTTGGGTGCTGTATATACGACTACCTGGGGCGGGGTTGGCACATCACGCCGAGAGTTAGGCCTGAAATCCTTTGAACTCGCAAACCACCTCGGAAATGTCCTTGTAACCGTATCCGATAAACCCGTTTATAAGGTTTCTAGTACGACTATCTTCTTCCAACCCGAAATAACCTCCATCTCCGATTATTATCCATTCGGGGCGCCTATACAAGGAAGATCCTTCTCGAGTGCCGAGTATAGGTTCGGGTTTAATGGAAAAGAAAATGATCTTGAGTCAGAAACCCAGGATTATGGAATGAGGATTAACGATTGTAGATTGGGGAGATTCTTAAGTGTTGATCCGATAGCAAAAGAGTATGCATGGAACAGTAGCTATACATTTGCTGAGAATAAAGTAATTCAGTCTATTGATTTAGATGGGCTTGAAGAATTAAATGTTAATTTACCGCCTAATCAGACTGGTTTTGTTAAACTGGGGACAATAAATGTGTGTCAAGTCTTTCTGATTGTAGATCAGGGAAAAGGAGCAATTAATCATTTTTTTTGTAATGAATTTAATGATATCATGTCAACAGGTAATAGAATAGGTACACATAACTTTCTTGTATCGAAGTTGCCAACACCAAATGAAGAAATGGAAGAGTTAGTAGGTAAAGAGTATCGTTGGGCCAAAAAAGCTCTGTCTGGCGATATTTCTGCAATAAAAAAATTAGAAACACATGGTATTAGTGAAGTTTATGACTTAGATATCCAATTCGATGTTAGCGCACAATGTAGCGGAACAATTGAAACGGCCATGTCTGTTTATCGCTCTAATCAGAATGCATTTGGAATAATCATGCAGCAAATGTCAGCTGATGAAATTTCTCACAGTCCTAACGAAATTAGACAAATATTAGAAAGTGCAAATGTGGCATTTAAAGAACCAGATGTAGGTGGTATTTCAACAAACGAACAATTTTTTAATACAGTGCATAACTTTGCAGTAATGCCAATAAATGAGGCATTATTAGAATCAATAAGTATTGAAAAGCGTGCGGCACACGAGGCAGGTCATTCAATGTCATTTTGGCATCTTCATAGAGATAATGAAGGAAAATACGAAACTCGCGAATATGAGTATACCGATGATGGATTGGGTTCGAATTCTGATCCAACTGTAACGAAAACAAATATAGTAAATATTGTAAATGACAATAAAAATAGACAAACAATAAAAATGAAAAATGATTAAGAAAACAATAATATTAGTATTTATTTTTATTGCTTGTAGAGTCAATCTGGTTGCGCAAAATTTTTATAATAAAATTGTATTCCTAGGAAATTTTGATCCAACTGATACTGTTTATATTTTTACAAAAAAAGAACATCTGAATTATACAATTACATTTGACTCGACGCGTATCCTACTTCAAGGATTAATTGGCATGACTTATAGTAAAAGCATCCCCGATGTTCGAAAAATTATTATAATATTCAAAGGCAAAATTTATATTCAAAGGAATAATTCTCCATCAAGGCAAATAACAATTTACAAAACTAAAAAAAATAGACTAATTATTAAAAAGAAAAAACGTCAATTGTATTTATAGATGGTTTCAAATCAATAGTGTCCCGTCACATCTGTGGAATAATCGGCCAAATTGACCCCCTTTCGTCGGACTCAAATTGACCCCCTCGGTATAGACAAATTATTGATGCATAACAAGGAGTTAAACAATGGTAACATTGGATATTTTGAGTTGTGAATAATTCCGATGAAGTGGGGACAAATTTGAGCGACGAAGTGGGGCTAACTTCGGCGTTTTTCC
>CAZBMF010000201.1:0-1857 GCA_964492925.1 uncultured Rhizobium sp.
ACTTCGTGGTTTACGCGGAGCGGGTTTATTGCTTCGCAAAGTTTACGCTGCGCGGGTTTACACTTCGTGGTTTACGCGGAGCGGGTTTATTGCTTCGCAAAGTTTACGCTGCGCGGGTTTACACTTCGTGGTTTACGCGGAGCGGGTTTATTGCTTCGCAAAGTTTACGCTGCGCGGTTTAGTTTAATTCTCGGATAACTATAAACTATAAACTATAAACTTTAAATTTGTTTAATGAAAATTGCCATTCTAGGGAATTACGCCACACAGTTTTTATATAAGCCGTTGGTGAAACGATGTAAACAGGGGCAGGGGTTTGAGGAGGTGGAGTTTTATCATGCGGAGTTTAATACCATTGATTTTGAAATGATTGACAATCAATCCGGATTGTTTCAATTTCAGCCGGATTTTGTGGTGTGGCATGAATCTACATTGGCTTTGAGGGACAATTTCTATCAATCCAATATTGCCAACAGAAGTGAATTTGCCGATCAATACATTCAGCGTTTGCAGCAGTATTTGCAAAATTTGCAAGCGCAGCTGCCGAAGTGCAAAGTGTTGTTTCCAAACCATGCCCTAAATTTCAATGATGCCATTTTTGGCAATTACGGGAACAAGGTGCCCAGTTCTTGGGATTTTCAAATTAAAAAGATTAATTTTTTGTTGAATGAATTGGCATTGCAACAACCGAATTTTTATCCCACAGAAAGTGCTCCAACACAGGTAACAGAAGCCATCACGCATTATGCCATGGTGGTGAACGCCGAATTGCATTTTACGCCTAACTACCTCGAATGGTTGTCGGAGGAATTGGTGAAACAGATGCAAGCGTTTTCAGGAAAGTTCAAAAAGTGTGTGATTTTGGACCTCGATAACACCCTGTGGGGCGGAATTATTGGCGATGATGGACTTGAGAACATTCACATTGGAAGTTTGGGCATAGGGAAAGCTTTTACGCGTTTTCAGAAATGGCTCAAAGAGTTGAAAAATAGGGGCATTATTTTGGCCGTTTGTTCGAAAAATGAAGAATCTAACGCCAAATTGCCTTTTCTTGAACACCCGGAAATGGTACTGAAGCTCGATGATATTGCGGTTTTTGTGGCCAACTGGGAGAGCAAAGCCGATAACATTCACAACATCCAACAGATTTTGAACATCGGCTTCGATTCGATGGTTTTTCTGGATGACAATCCGGCCGAACGCGAAATGGTGAAGTCGCACTTACCCGAAGTTTGTGTGCCCGATTTGCCAGAAGATCCGGCGGAATATTTGCCATTTTTAATTTCCCAGAACCTGTTTGAAACTGCCAGTTTTTCGGGCAACGACCAGGAGCGCACCAAGCAGTATCAGGCGGAAGCCCAAAGGGTAGAGCTGTCGAAATCGATCACCAACATGTCCGATTACCTTGCATCTTTGTGCATGGAGAGTCATATTAGACCATTTGAACCTGTTGATATAGAGCGCATTGCTCAATTGACGCAGCGCAGCAATCAATTCAATTTGAGAACGGTTCGATACACGTCGGCGGATATTGAGGGAATGATTGGCAATCCCAATTTTTACACGTTGGCGGTGAACCTAAAAGACAAATTTGGCGATTACGGCCTCATCAGCGTGGTGATTGTGAACCTCGATCAAGACACAGCGTTTATAGACACCTGGGTGATGTCGTGCCGGGTTCTCAAGCGCGGTGTAGAGCAGGAGGTAATGCGCAGAATGCTGGAAGAATTGAGGCTTCGGGGCATCAAAATCCTACGGGGCGAATACCTTCCTACGGAAAAGAACAAAATGGTTTCTTCCCTCTTGAGGGACATGGGCATGCAAGAAGTGGGCGAGGGGTTGTTTGAGTTGGTGGTT
>CAZBMF010000202.1:0-1838 GCA_964492925.1 uncultured Rhizobium sp.
TTACCTTTGTAAAAGTATCACGAGACTTAAAAGTCACCAACCGAGCACTTACCCTGCTACGGTGGTAAAATGATGCGGACTTAACGTCAAAAACAAAGGGAATGAAATTAACGTCACCACATTACATTGTTTTAACCTGCCGACTTTTCACCGGGGTTGCCGCTGTGTTGTTTTGTTTTTGCAAAAGTCTGTCTGTATCCGACTTTGGTTTTTCGTGTTTTTCTGCCAAAAACTTAAAAACAAAATACCATGACAAAAAACACCTATTTCTTTACCAGTGAATCTGTTTCAGCTGGTCATCCAGACAAAATTGCCGACCAAATTTCCGATGCAGTTCTCGATGCTTATTTGCATTTAGACCCACATGCAAAAGTGGCCTGTGAAGCCATGATTTGTAACAACCACCTTACCCTAGCTGGAGAAATTACATCAACAATTAAATTCGATGAAATTGCCATCGCCAAACACGTGCTCGACACCCTGGGTTATAACACCGACGGTGTTGGATTCAATTGGAAAACAGCAAATTACACCAACCTCATCCACACACAAAGTCCTGAAATTGCCCACAGCGTGGCCGATGGAGGCGCCGGAGACCAAGGCATCATGTTTGGCTACGCCTGTGATGAAACCCCAGACCTTTTGCCATTGCCCATCTTTTTGTCCCACCAAATTGTAAAAAGACTTCATACTTTGCGAAACGATGGCGTTGAATGGCTGAGACCCGATGCAAAATCACAGATCACTGTGAAATATGAAAAGGGAATTCCAGTTTCGATCGACAAAGTGGTGGTATCCACCCAACATACGGAAGACATTAGCCAACAAGAAATTAGAGAATTTGTGATTCAAGAAGTGGTCAAGCCCATTTTGAAGGATTGGATCAAAGATGTTGAACCCAAGTATTTAATTAACCCATCGGGAAGTTTCACCATTGGTGGTCCATACGGTGACACAGGATTAACGGGACGAAAAATCATTGTAGACACTTATGGTGGTAGCGCACCTCATGGCGGCGGTGCATTTTCGGGGAAAGATCCGAGCAAGGTCGACAGAAGTGCCAGCTATGCAGCGCGTTACATTGCCAAACACTTGGTTGTTTCGGGCTGGGCCAGTCGTTGCACCGTCCAACTTTCCTACGCCATAGGCGTGGCTGAACCTACTTCTATTTTTGTAGATACGCATGGTACGGAAAAAGCATCTGTAGAATTCATATCGGAAATCGTAGCGGCAATATTTCCTATAAAACCCAAAGAAATCATCAAAAAGTTAAGGCTCAAATCTCCGATTTATCAGAAGACGGCGGCTTATGGACACTTCGGGAATGCTGAATTTCCATGGGAAATTTTAGACAACGACATTTTAGAAAACCTGAAAATTTATAAGATGAAAAGTGAATGTCCTGAAATAGACTTAGATGAATTGCAAAAACAGTTGCGGTTGTATTTGAAGTGGAAGCAGTTTACTGATTTAATTATTGAATCCGCAAAAATCGTTAAAGTGACCAAGGAGAATATCTCATTTCGCATGTATGGTTCTTGGGGCGTACCTAAGTTGCCACTCAAATTAATACAAGAATTCGACTATGAGACGGCGGGTCCACCTTTAAGTCGGGGCATTTTTTACACGAAATAAATTTATGGATTTTTAATAAAAAAAATCCGTTGAATTACGGAAAAATGCAAAAAATGATTGTGTTTTTATTGGGGGACATTTGTTGGGTGGCTCGACATTTGTTTTCACATGAAAGTCAAAGCATTTTGGGCATTTTTAACTACAGTAATTTTGTTAAGTTCTTGTTACAGTGCAAGAACTGATGTAGGATTTGGGGGGACGGG
>CAZBMF010000203.1:0-1837 GCA_964492925.1 uncultured Rhizobium sp.
AATTGCGCCAAAAAACTTTCCTTTGGTCACATGATTTGAGTACTTACGATAGTATACTAGATTTTGGTTTTAACATTCCTTTCTACGGTGATCACGTTTCTTTGTTCACTCTATTAATGACACTTTCTACCCTCATTTACACCCATTTGAATAACCAAATTTCGGGTGTAACCGGACAAATGAAATGGATTGGGTATCTTATGCCTGTCATTTTCTTAGGGGTATTAAACGATTACGCTTCTGGATTAACTTGGTACTACTTTGTAAGTAACATGATTACGTTCGGACAACAATATGCAATCCGTAAAATGGTGGATGATAAAAAGTTGCATGCTCAAATTGCTGAAAGTAGAAAGAAACCTGTGGTAAAATCAAATTTTCAAAAGAAAATGGAAGAAGCCATGAAGGTCTCCCAACAACGCAGTAAAAAGAAATAAAATTCTTCAAACTTCATACTAAAGCGGCTCCCAAAGAGCCGCTTTTTTTATAAAATTCGTTGGTACATTTTGCCCGGCAATACTTGTATCAACCCTTTTAACTCTAATTCTAAGATCGACAAGGTTAACCGGTGCAAAGGAATTTCGCACACATTCAACAGTTCATCGATGTGCAGCTTTTTCTGACTCAATTGATTCATGATGTTGCGTTCATCTGAATTGAGACTTGGAAAAATATCCATTTGTTGGATCAATTTTGAGCTACCTTCCTGGTTCCAATTCATTATTTGCACCAAATCTGCCCCATCTTCAATCAAATGGGCCACGTTTCTTTTAATCATAGCGTTGCAGCCTTTGCTCATTGGGTCATTCGGATTACCAGGAATCACCATCACTTCTCTGTCGTAACTATGGGCAATTTGGGCCGTTGCCATGCTTCCGCCTGTTAAAGCACTTTCTATCACCAATAAGGCATCGCACATTCCAGCAACAATACGGTTTCTTCGGGGGAAAAGATCAGGATGCAATGCCGTTCTAGTCGGCATCTCTGAAACTACAGCGCCACCGTTTGCAATCATTTGCCTAGCCAATGTAGCATGCGATTTCGGATAAATGGTGTCCATGCCATGTGCGAGCACACCAATGGTAGACATCCCACTTTCAACGGCTTGAGTATGGGCAATGCCGTCAATTCCATACGCCAACCCACTGATGATTTGAATGTTAAAAGGTGCCAAATCTTTCACAATTTGTTGTGTCAACATCATGCCGTTTTTTGTGGGTTTTCTGGTTCCAACAATGCCCAAAGTTTTGGGGTGGTTAAGTTCAGATAAACCCGCTGAAAACAAATACAATGGACTATCTACCAATTGTTTCAGTCGTAAAGGGTAATGGGGTTCGTAAAATGGAATGATGGCTAAATTTCTTTTTTTACAATGCGCGATTTCCGCGTTTATTTTTGAGGGATCTTGTGGACATCGAATTTGATTGACATGGGTTTGTCCAATGCCATCTAATTTCAATAATTCACGGTCTGATAATTCAAAAACGGCCTTCGCACTGCCACCATATTGAATCAAATTCTTTCCTAAAACGGGGCCAATACCCGTTAGAAAAGACAGCGCCAATAGGGCTTCTTCTTCTGTTTTGAACTGAGGGAATTTCATATTCCCCCAAAGATAATCAATCGTTTAGTTTCAAAACAGCCATGAAGGCACTCTGAGGAATGTCTACATTACCTACAGAACGCATGCGTTTTTTACCTTCTTTTTGCTTTTCTAAAAGTTTACGTTTACGGCTGATATCACCACCATAACACTTGGCAGTCACGTCTTTACGTAATGCAGAGATGGTTTCTCTCGCAATAATTTTTGCTCCAATTCCGGCTTGAATTGCAATTT
>CAZBMF010000204.1:0-1795 GCA_964492925.1 uncultured Rhizobium sp.
AGTCCGGCCAATGCCGTGCTCAAATTAGACCCCAATGGAAACTGTCTTTGGGCGAAAAGCACAGAAACCCATTGGACCGATAAATATGGTTCAAGTGTGGCCATGAAATACGATTCTGTGAATCAATGCTTGTATGATTTAATTTCACAAGGTGATTACAGCTGGCGGGGTTCATGCAAAGGGGGCAACTTCAAAAGTCTGGTTCACAAGATCAACCAACAAGGTGAATTGTCTGTATTTCAACAAATTGAAGGCAACGACATCAATGGAGCCAGGGACATGGAAGTGACCAAAAGTCATTCCCTGTTTGTGAGTGGGTTTTACAGAAGCGATCTAAGCACCCACCAATTGAATATTAGCAGCACATACAACAAAACGATTAGCTGTGGCAATTGGGAGCAATTTTACGCCCATTACAAAACAAAAAATGGCAAGGCTTTAGGGTTGCGCGGCACCCCAAATACCGAGTTCCTTCCTTTGGACATGTGTTCAGATGCCAAATACGTCTATGTTTTGGGACAAATCAAAGACAAACGCCGTTACAAGTGCATTTATAGGTACACACATCTTGGTCGTTTGGTTGGAAAACGCATTTTAGATAGTTGTTACATGTGCAATCCGTTTGATTTCTATGATGATTGCAACATCGCCATAAATGGCAATTCGCACTTGCTCATTTCGATGAGTTCGAACTCTCTAATCTATCCTTTTACCAATGTTGTGCCAAATTATGAGGGAATTTCGGTGTACCGTTTGTTAAAAAATGAGGGTTGGACTTCGGTTTCTGACAACCAAGATGAAGCGCCCATTTCAGGCATTACCATTGCACCGAACCCTGCGGATAATTTCGTTCGTTTGCAATTTGAGAACCCCGAAAATTATTCAAAGTTAAAAATTTACAATTCCATTGGACAATTGATGCAGAGCACTGTTTTATCTGGTGAAATATACCAATCAATATCCCTTGAAAACCTCAGTACTGGCATTTACACGCTTCTTTTTGAGGGACAAAAAAACCACTCAACCAAATTGGTGGTTCGGTGAGAATTATATATTGGGAATATTTTACAATGATATAGATCCATCCTAAATGAATTGCCGTGAAGATGGAACTTTTTGCATTATACCAACTATAACCTATTTTTGAAAGAACTGCAATTCAAATGATTACAATTTTTCATATTTTAAGTACCTTAACAAAATGAAATTTATACAAAAGCTAAAAACCCTTTCGGTGTTTTTGATTTTATTTACATCATTCACAGACGTTCAATCTCAAAATTTTGGCCTAAAAATATTGCAAGTATCAGACTCTTCATCAATCGATCAGCACTTGGTAAAGTTTGATTCACTATGGTATACATGTATGCAGAAATATGGCAAAAAGGATATTTCCACTTTATTTGCAGACAATACCAAGGGTACTTCAAAAACCCATCCCATTACTTTGCTTAATTTCATTTCGGGAATAGATGCACCTTTGAGCGATGTTTTCCCTTTCAAGTTGATACACAAAGGATCAATGAATGACTCCGTAATGCTGTATCAATTAGATATGGGTTGGATGCAATTGGCCACCCTTTATCATGTCAAACAACAAAAACTATTGCGATTTGAATCTTTCAATATGTTCAATTTGATTCCAAATGTATATCAAAACTTAACCGTATATTCAACTTCAACAATACCTAAAAAAGAACTCTTAAATTCATACCGTCAAGTTACCGATGCAATGAAAATTTTAGGGATTGATCCAATTACTTTTACATCAAAGAATATCATCATTTATTCTGGC
>CAZBMF010000205.1:0-1790 GCA_964492925.1 uncultured Rhizobium sp.
GGTGTTGAAATCGTAAAAATCCAAACCAATAATGGTGTTGAAATCGTAAAAATCAAAACCTATTATGGAATTTTGTGTCGCAATTTTAGCAACCGGCGTGAAATTATCCCCCCCCAAAAAAAACAAGCCCATTTTCAGAAAAAAGATGATTCATTTTCAATATATTTGATAGATGAAGTGGTTTATTTCGCTCTTTACATCTTTGTTCTTTAGCGGTATTTGTGCCCAATCTTATAAATTATTGGATGTGAAAAAGCAGTATTTAGGGTTGAAATCACTGAACATGCATGTGAGCAAAACATTCAAAAATGCCAATAAACTGAAAGAAGAAAAATTTGGTTTCTACCTAAAAATGAACCGAATAAGTACCACTGATTGTGACGTTTTGTATTGGGATACGTCGGCGGTTTGCATTCTGAAGGATAAATCGACCCATCAAAAGATTCAATATTTTAACCGTTTTACGGATTCTATGGAGCTTTTTCCTATAACCAAGGATGAAATCAAAGACTGCAACAATCAGTTGCGAGGGCTGAATTTATCGAGTTTCGAAAATCCATTTTTGGGTTGTTTTTATCACACAATGGGGTTGTTAGATAACGTTAAGTTAACCGATTTGGGCAATGCCTATTTTTATGAAATGAAACAGAATCATTACGGGTTTGCCAAAAGGATTTGGATCAACAAAAAAACCTTAATGGTGGATAGCCTTTATTACGGAATGGACAATGTTTTCTGGGAAAAGGTAAAATTTGAGTATTTTGAAAAATCGACTTTGAGGGACATTGACTACAGCAAATCGTATCCGTTAGAATTTGATTCAATTGTAGGTGTTTTGACGGACAAACCCATCGTACGAAAACTCATTGACACTGCAAAATTGAAGGAAACCACATCCTCATTCAAGACCCTCACATTGTTAGATTTCTGGTTTATTGGATGTATGCCTTGTATCAAAGGTTTTCCTAAATTACAGGCATTGAGGGATTCCTTTGGGGAAGATTTTCTGAGCATTCGTGCCATCAATAGCGGCGACACTAAGGCGAATATTGATTATTTCAAATCCCGCAACTCTTATACGTTTAACATAGAACACGACAGTCTAGGCTTAACCCAGTACTACAAAATTGAAACGTTCCCAACGCAGCTGCTCATCGACAAAAACGGCAAAGTACTACTAGAACTGCACGGCAACAATTCTGCTGAATTCAATAAACTATTGCTAGAATTGAGAAGGTTGAGGGGGGAGTGAAGTGGGGATAGGGTTGAACATAGTAGGATAATTGTAAAATGAATTAATATGTTTGTTTTAGTGTTTATTTGACATAGCTTTTAATAAAAAATAGTAGCATTTAATCATATTTTTGTATGATTTACCAAAATATTCATCTGATAATTCTAAACTTAAAAAAAAGTTTATTTATATTTGGAATGTTTGATTTTCTAAATGTATATTTTTTTATTTATTACATAATTATAAAGATAAAGCATTTTAATGCATTATTTATGACAGTGTTTTAACTTGATTTAGTAATTAATTATATAAATATGATGCATTTGTCTCAAATTAAGGTTTTAGGAATAAAATTAAGTTGAATATAAAAAAAAAATGCTATTTGTATGGCTAGAATGGAGTCTCAAAAGGCAAGCCAGGTCAAAATAAACGGTGAATTAGCGAAACGTAAACTTGCTGCAAAATTAAAGTGTTCTTCGTCAAGGGATATTTTACTAAGTAAATTTACCCAACCAGAGATTTCTAATGCGATTGATACCGAAGGTAAACTTATGTT
>CAZBMF010000206.1:0-1610 GCA_964492925.1 uncultured Rhizobium sp.
CAGTGAAGCCAAGAGATTTTAAAATTGTTGAATGTCCCCGAGATGCCATGCAAGGCATGTCTACCTTTATTCCAACTGATATCAAGATTGATTACCTAAAGTCCCTCCTAGCCTGCAATTTTGAAGTTTTAGACTGTGGAAGTTTTGTCAATCCGGAATCAGTTCCTCAAATGGCAGACACGAATGAAGTCATTTCAGCTATCAGTGAAGTTGAAACTGACACCAAGCTTTTGGTGATTGTTGCCAATGAAAGAGGTGCATTGAAAGCGGTTATTCATCCTAAAATCAAATATTTGGGTTATCCATTTTCACTGAGTGAAACCTTTCAACGCCGCAATACCAATTCAACCCAGCAAGATGCTTTTATCCGATTGGCTAAAATTCAAGAAATTGCTGAAGCTTCAGGGAAAGAAGTGGTTGCCTATATCAGTATGGCATTTGGCAATCCTTACAACGATGTTTACCATGCCGAAATGGCCATGCAATGGGCCGAAAAAATTGGCAGCATTGGAGTGAGAACCATTAGCTTGGCTGATACAACCGGACAAGCGCAAATCTCTGATATTCAGTCTATTTTCTCTAACCTTATACCCCATTTCCCTCATATTGAATTCGGCGCTCATTTTCATGCAAAGCCGTTTGATTGGGAACATAAAATCAAAGCTGCTGTAAACGAAGGCTGCAAACGCTTTGATGGTGCATTGTTAGGATACGGTGGATGTCCTTTCGCCAAAGACGATTTAACTGGAAATATCCCTACAGAACATCTTCTAACTTTTTTGAAGAATGAGGGACATTTGGTGCGTGATTATACCATCACGCATGAATTATTGGCAAAAGCCAATAATGTCATGCATTTAGGGTAATTTCTCTTATTTTTTACTTGGTTTTATTGCAAGCAAATAACTTTTAATGAAAGGCCACAAATCGCCGTCCATTACATTTTGAACGTTACTGGTTTCCGTTTCGGTACGAACGTCTTTGATGAGTTTATATGGATGGAACACATAGTTTCTAATTTGTGATCCCCACTCATTTTTCATTTTACCAGATTCAATTTCTTCACGTGCAGCATTTCGTTTTTGAACTTCAAGTTCATACAAACGGCTCTTCAACATTTGCATTGCACGCTCTCTGTTCCCGAGCTGGCTTCTATCAACCTGACAAACCACGACAATTCCAGTAGGAATATGGGTTAATTGAACTTTTGTTTCAACTTTGTTTACATTTTGTCCTCCAGCACCACCACTTCGAGAGGTATGAAGTTCAACGTCATTTGGTTTAATTTCAATTTCTATGGTATCATCCACCAAAGGATAAACGTACACACTGGCAAAAGAAGTATGTCGGCGAGCACTACTGTCGAATGGTGAAATTCTCACCATACGGTGCACACCATTTTCTCCTTTTAAATAACCAAAGGCAAATTCACCGCCTGTAAATTCGAGTGAAATACTTTTAATACCAGCCACATCGCCATCAGTTCTATCTAATTCGGTTACTTTGAAACCATTTTTCTCTCCCCACATAATGTACATACGGGAAAGAATTTCAGCCCAATCGCAACTTTCAGTTCCACCGGCACCTGCGTTGATTTCCAATACACATCC
>CAZBMF010000207.1:0-1593 GCA_964492925.1 uncultured Rhizobium sp.
TTTTCCCAAAAAGGACGGCAAAATTAAGAGTTTTATTTGGTAAAATCAACACCTTGCGAAAAAAAATGCAAAAAAAATTAAATCCCACCCTTATCCCCGATTTTACACAGCATTTCAAACATACTTTTATTTACCCTTTTCTCCGTTTTCTTTGGGTTACACACATTTATGTCGATTTTTTTTATACTGTCGTAAAAATTCAACGCTCCCTTATGCAACCTTGTCACTTTTTTTTACGTCTTTTGCCTATATCCTACATTTCACTTATTATATTTAAGCGTTTACACACTCAAAAGATGATTATGCACACAACTCAGCACAAATTGTATTATAGTTCCTTAAATCGCATTGCTCGCGCCTTCACGCTGACCATTTTGGGCTTGCTGTTGACATTGCCCACTTTCGCACAGAAAAATAAAAGCACGCAGTCAACGTCCCCACAAAATAATGAAAATAAAAAAAATGGACCCATTCCGTTTTTCGACAAGAAATCTTATGATTATGGAGATTTAGACGAGGACATGAAATATGCCACACATAAATTTGAATTTACAAATATTGGTGACCAAAACCTGTTTATTAATAATGTAGTGTCGTCTTGCGGTTGTACAACACCTAATTGGACGAGGGACTCTATTCCTCCTGGCGGCAAAGGATTTATTGAAACCAAATATGAAACAATTAACCGTTTAGGGAAATTTAAGAAAACAGTAACCGTTTACACGAATTCTCAAACTGCTTCAATCATATATTTGGATATTGAGGGAAATGTGATTAAACCTCAAACAACCATTATAGGTGCGCCATTGCCACAAACCGTAGGAGGATTATTTTTCGATAAAGGAAGTGTTGTTTTTGAACCTTTGTACGACAATCGCGCCGACACTCAATACATCAAACTTCATAACACTACTTTATATACCACAAATTTTACCCCATTGAATCCAGATGATTATCCAAAATACGTTCAAATATTAAACTTTCCATCAGCGCTTGAACCCAATGAATTTGCAAAAATCAAAGTGATTATAGACGGGACTAAAGCCCCGGGTTATGGATTTGGAGCATTTCAAATTCCGGTACTGTCAGACAATGTTGTAACTCCGGCAATGGGTTTAAACATTACGTATTCTAGAAAACAATACTTCCCAAAATATACAGCCAAACAATTGGCTCAACAACCAAAATTGAGCATCAAAAATCCAATGCATGATTTCGGCTCTCAAATTTCAGGCGACTATTTATATTGCGATTATGAATTTACCAATACCGGTAAAAAAGAATTGGAAATCAAACAAGTTTCGGCAGATTGTCCTTGTTTCCGCTTAAAATTCCCTAAAATGAAAATTGCTCCTGGAGAAACAATTGTGGTGCAAGGTATTTTTGACACAGTCACAAAAAATGGCGCTAAAACAATTGGATGTGAAATAGTTAGCAATGACCCATCAAGTCCGTCTAAATGGGTTTATGTGAAGGCACAATTTCAGCAAAAATTCAAAAGTTGCCCAACTTGTCATTAAATAGATTATGGGATTATGGGATTATAGGATTATAGGATTATAGGATTATAGGATTATAGGATTATAGGATTAT
>CAZBMF010000208.1:0-1584 GCA_964492925.1 uncultured Rhizobium sp.
AAAACGGTTCTGCTTAATTGCGAACAAACGGCGATTCATTTTCTCAGCAGTTTGAATCATTTCACCGCATTCCGCCACAGATAGTCCAATGGGCTTCTCACACAACACATGATAACCAGCTTTTAAGGCTTTTATACTGTGTTTTGCGTGTAATCCATTGGGGGAACAAATTGCAACTACATCAATGGCAAGTTTTGCAGCAAATAAATCCTCCGGACTTGCAAAAAACTGTGCTTGTGATTCTTGAGCCAACGCCTTCGCTCTGTCAATATCAATATCACATGTGGCCACAAGTTGACCTACCTTTTGGATGTGCTCCGCATGGCGCTGGGCGATGCGTCCGCAACCGATGATGGCAAATTTTATCATTTTCTAAAAATCGATTTAAATGGTTTTAAAAATGGGTATTCATCAAAAATACTGATACTCATTTCATACCGATCGTGTGCAACCGGCGGTGTTTCCAAATACTCTTGAAACTCTACTTTTGACATACCCAGCTTTTTACATACAAAATCAATATCCCCTTGCAGTAAATGTATTGGATATATGGGCTCCACTAACTCTTTCAATGCTTCCACCTTGGTCATTTGACCTGAAAATATCAAATTTGATAGATGGGCTTTTCGCTTGTCTACTTTAAATTTATTTGGTAATATATATCCTTGATAAAAGCGAGTAAATACGGATTCGTAGTGCTTTCCGCCATAGTCACGCCAACCCAATTTATCTGTAATTACTTTTTTAACTTGTTCCTTCTGATAATCCACATAATTCAAGAGCGGCCAAGATTGGAACGGCCTGGTTTTGGCTACGATTCTTCTCCTGATGGGACTCATAACGGGATAGGATTTCAAAGGCACTTTACCATATTTTTTATGAATGTCCTTCAAGTTCGCTGAATTCTTACAAATCCAAGCCTGCGGCAAGGTTACCTCAGTAACAACATTTCTGCCATCAATGATGTGTTTTATTTTTTGCTCTTTACAAATAATATCTAAAGCAGAAAAAATCGCAATATCCGTAATCGCTACAATATCAATGACATTTGCCTTGAAATATGCTAATTGGATATCCTTAAATTCATCCCAATCAATGACGTAAGTGTACAAATCAAACCCACATTTCTCAACAATGCTCTGTATGTTCTTCACTGCTAGTTCTGAATTCCAACCATTATCGAAGTGTACACACAGAACTCTGAGCGCAGATTCCTTGGCAAGCAAAGCCAAGTAACTTGAGTCTACACCACCACTTACCCCTAGTATACAATCGTACTTTTTGCCTTTGCCATCTTCCTTTATTTTGATAATGATTTGATCAAACTTATTTTTCCCAGCCTCATCCTTGAAAACTTGATCTTTTTCTGAAATCAAATATTCGTAGTAATAATTGCAAATACCGTTTTCGTCAAAAGTAATGTTGGGATCAGCAATATTATCCATTACAGACAAACTGCATTGGCGATAATTGGGATCGTTGTTATCTAGAATCATTAATTGTAAAAATAATTACTTGGGTAGGAAATGAGTACTGCATTGTGTGGTCGTTGATAAACAAACATGCTACCCGCCGCCATTCCCG
>CAZBMF010000209.1:0-711 GCA_964492925.1 uncultured Rhizobium sp.
GCCATGCCCAAAACACCTTCTGACGCAGAACCACCGATATAACTTCCCCATACACGTTGCCCGTTGGTATTGAACTTCACCATGTAACCATCTCTAATTCCACTTAAAGTGGTTTGAAAACCAAACGATGAAATGGCATAGTTTGAAGTGGTAGTGCCTGCCATGTAAACAAATCCAAAACGATCTACAGCAATTGTATTTCCCTCGTCTTGTCCTTCTCCACCGTAATAAGTAGCCCACAATCTTTGTCCATCATCATTGAACTTGGCAACAAAGGCATCGCGTGTGCCATTGATATTGGCTTGATGCATTACACCAGTAGCACTTATTCCTGAGATACTAGATGTTGAAGTGGTAGTACCTGTGATAAACACGTTGTTATTCAAATCAGAACTAATCCCATTTACCTCGTCAAATGCCTCACCGCCGTAGTAAGAAGACCAAATTACCTCGGGATCAATGGTCAAATCACTTAAACCATTCCACCCTTGAACCTCAAAACCAACTTTGTTTTTTCTAACAACAAAAGATGATTTCAATGTCTTTCCATTGGAGAAAGAAAACGGAGCATCCTCTTGCAATTGACCACTATTGGTTGAGATTTCCAATCCGCCATTTTTGGCAATCTCCAGCTTTTTGACACCATCCCAAACCATCTGAATATCACTAACATCAGCGCCCTCATGTAAAATCCAATCGTACTTCATTCCC
>CAZBMF010000209.1:721-1562 GCA_964492925.1 uncultured Rhizobium sp.
ATGTTGGGATATACTTCCCGAATAACTACACTTTCAAAACTTGCTGTGGCGTATTCACCTTGTGGCTGATAGTAGTACACTGGACTAATCAAACCCTTTCTTTCAAAAGAGTTAACATTCCCCCCTATTGGACGCAACACGATGCGCTCCAATTGGATTTTACTCCCATTTTGCTTCACCCACTCGTATTCCAAACCGTCACTGGTAATGCGGCATGCTATATTTTTATCTGTGTTTTCAAAAAACACAGTGCGCCCTGAAGCTGACCATTGGCCTTTGTTCTCCACAAAACCTTGACGCATATCCCAAGCCCAACCACTGATGGTTAGAAGAACGCCAACTAAAAGAAAGTAGATTTTTTTCATCATGGTACTGTAATTATCCATTTTTATACGAGGGTCTTGGTTTGTATGTTGCATAATTAAAGAAAAAAAAGCCTTCCCAAGCACAATGTTATCTCGAATTATTATCTTGGGCATGTTGAATTCTTTATTTTACATGAAAAACTTAACTACCACAATTGCAATTTTACTTTTTTTCTTGATACCGAGTTCGCTTGTTTTGGCCCAAGAATATCCAGTTCTAGGACAACTATTTGATGGCAAAGACAAGTCGGTAGTTCCTTATTCAATGGTGAAATCAGGCAATTTCGGATGCCTTTCTGATGAGAATGGAAATTTTAAATTCATGTTACCCAAAGGGAAGCATACTTTGATTTTTAGTGCCATGGATTATCAAAGTTTTGAGAAGGTGATTGATGTCAATTCCTCTGGAGTTGATTTAGGGCAATTGTTTTTCACGAGGCAGGAGCATGAAGTAGGACCTGTTTTGGTATTCTCCG
>CAZBMF010000210.1:0-1547 GCA_964492925.1 uncultured Rhizobium sp.
CATCTGAAATACAAAATATTGATCCCTCCAAATTAGATACCATTGTTCTAGGTGGTGGTTGTTTCTGGTGTTTAGATGCCGTATATCGCAGGATGCCCGGCGTTGTTGGTGTGGTGGCCGGTTACAGCAATGGTAAAATTGCCAATGTTACTTACAGAGAAGTTTGTAGCGGACTAACCGGTGCTGTGGAAGTGGTGAAAATCATGTACAATACCAACCAAATTACCTTAGATGAAATATTTAACGTTTTCTGGAGAGTCCATAATCCCACAACTTTGAATCAACAAGGAAACGACATTGGAACCCAATACAGAAGCGGCATTTATTATAAAAATGATGTACAGAAGCAAATTGCCACCCAAAGCAAACAGAATGCACAATTGAGCGGACTTTGGCCAGGTAATTTTGTAACAGAAATTCTTCCTTTAGAAAAATATTCAGATGCCGAAGATTATCATCAAAATTATTTTGAAAATAATCCCAATCAACCTTATTGCATTTATGTGGTAGGCGAGAAGGTCAGAAAGTACGAAGAGTACATGAAAAAGAAAAACTAATTTTTGTGGATTTGCGCGTTCAACAAGGAAATTCCCGTTCCAAACAAAATTCCAGTTATTACATCTGATGGGTAATGTTTCCCCGCCACAATCCTCAATGTAGCTGTAGTAATTGCAAGCAATCCTGTGCCCAACGATACATACTTAATTGAATTTGATGAATTGTTTCGAAATGCATACAACAAAGCAGTGCTGGCTGCCGCCGCTGTAATGGCACTATGTCCACTGAAAAATGAATAATGGTCGTCTTTGTTGCCATTATTCACATATCCGCTGCCGTTTGCATAAGGTCTACTTCGTTGTACCAAAATTTTTACCAGTTGAACAGTATTTCCCGTCATCCAAATATTTTGCACCAACTGATTCATATAGCCATATTGGTCTTCCTTCGGTAACATGAATGTCAAGGCCGCCGCTCCAGTTAATGTTGCACCTGCTGTAATATCTGCCGATAAGGCGGCCTTGGTGTTCAAAGAATATACCGCAAGTTTGTCTATGGGAGAAATTTCCCATTTATGCGGCTGAACATTTAATTTTTGAGTTAAAAAGTAATCTGTGGCACTCAGAACCACCATCCCCCCATAAAAATATCGATCAAATGAGGGTTTATTGCTGTAAGTTTGAGCCTTTACGCTATTTGATAACAAAAAATTAATGCACATTATCAATAGTGTCACTTTTACACTTTTAAAATTGCAATAATGGGTTAAGTGTTTGATTTTTATATGGATATGCATTATTTGGATGGATTCGATGTTTCAAATATATGAAACTTTCGTGTGCGTAAATAAACGTGGGTGTAATTGTTTAAAAATGAGCCTTTGCCCAATGTGTTTCGGTAACTTTGCACTATCAATCATTTACGAAAAAACAAAGTATGAGTAACGAAGCATTGATTGTTGACATTAAGTCGCATGCAAAGCAAGTTTTTGAAAACTTAACAACCGACGAGCTTATTGAAAAAGCTCTTGAAAGAAATGAAGGTATTAT